>NZ_JBPYCT010000001.1:0-503762 GCF_051846875.1 Flavobacterium sp. ARAG 55.4
ACACAAGCTGATATTGATGCCGGAGTGGTAAGCAATACAGCTATTGCAATCGGTCAGGATCCACAGGGAGTTGATGTTCAGGATATCTCAGGAACAGCGGTTGATAATGATGACCCAACAATTACAAATTTACCTGAAAATGCAAAAATCGCATTGTTGTTAAAAGGTATACTTCAGGATGAAATTCCAGATGGACAAGCTCAGATAGGAGAGACTATTAGGTATGAATATACTATCATGAATATGGGAGATGTTCCATTGTCTAATGTGTGGATAGAAGATGCAATGGTGGGCTTAGATATGAATTCAGGAACAATCAATTTACCTATTGGTGCTATGGACAGTACTACTTTCTCTGCCACTTATGTAATTACTCAGGCAGATATTATTGCAGGAAATGTTAGTAATCAGGCAACAGTTTACGGTACAACTCCATTAGGAAGAGTGGTTCAGGATTTATCACATGAGACAAATCCTCTTGAAGATGGAATGACTGTGGTAGGTGTTGATGGATGTGTATTAAAAGTGTTTAATGCAGTTGCTCCAAATTCAGGTTCAGAATTTGAAAAAATATTATACATAAGAGGTATAGATTGTTACCCTGATAATTCGGTTCAAATATTTGACCGTTGGGGAGTGAAGGTGTTTGAAGTAGATGGTTATGATAACAATGCTAAAGCTTTTAGAGGAATATCTGAAGGTAGAGTAACAGTAAATCAATCCAAAGGACTGCCAAACGGAACTTATTTCTATGTGATTAATTATGTAGACAAAGATGGTAATGGGTTGAATAAATCAGGCTATCTGCATTTAATTAATGATTAATGAATGCAGAATACGAAAAAGAAAGGTTCTTTTAGAATAAAATTAAAATTAATAGTATGAAAACAAATTCTATAATAATACTTCTGTTATTAGTAATGGTGTCTGGTTTTGCCCAACAAGATTCACAGTACACGCATTATATGTATAATACCATCAATATCAATCCTGCTTATGCCGGAAGTCGCGGTGTAACAAGTATTTTTGGACTACATCGTACACAGTGGGTAGGTCTGGACGGAGCACCAACAACAAATGCATTTTCTATCAATACGCCTATACGGAATTCAAGATTGGGTCTTGGACTGTCTTTTGTAAATGATAAAATTGGAGCTTCAGATCAGAATAATATTTCAGCAGATGTATCCTATACGATTCCAACTTCTGAAAAGTATAACTTGTCTTTTGGTATTAAAGCTACTGCCAATTTATTGAATGTGGATTATACAAAACTGGATCGCTATAATGGAGGCAGTCCGGTATTTCAAAACAACATTGATAATGAATTTTCTCCTAACATCGGAGCAGGTGTTTACTACCATTCGGATAAATTATATGTAGGTTTTTCGGTTCCAAACTTTTTAGATGTAAAACATTTTGATGACAATGCTTCGGCTGCTGTTCAGGACAGATTACATTATTATTTAATGGGAGGATATGTTTTTGATGTAAGTCCTACAGTAAAATTAAAACCAAGTGTTTTGACAAAAATGGTATCAGGAGCACCTTTACAAGTGGATGTTTCTGCGAATGTTTTGTTACAGGATAAGTTTTCGCTGGGGCTTTCTTACCGATGGAGTGCTGCTGCTACAGCCATGGCAGGAATTCAGGTTACTGATGGATTGCTTATAGGATATAGCTATGATTTTGATACCACTAGTTTGGAAAATTATAATTCAGGTTCTCACGAAATATTTTTACGTTTTGAATTATTCAACATTCAAAAGAGAATAATAACTCCAAGATTTTTCTAAAAAAATAGCTTATGAAAAAGTATTACATATCAATATTGTTGTTTAGTTTTTTTGCTTTACAACTCTCAGCACAGGTTAGTCCGGACAGTAAAGCAGATAAAGAATACGATAGATTCGCTTACATTGATGCTATCAAGACCTATGAAAGAATGTATGAAAGAGGGTATAAATCGCCCGATATGTTATTAAAATTAGCTAATGCATATTATTTTAATGGTGATTTAGAAAATGCAGCCAAATATTACAAAGAACTTTATGCTGCGGGAACAATCGTAAAGCCAGAATTTTATTATCGTTTTGCCCAATCCTTAAAATCTATTAAGGAGTATGAAAAAGCGGATGAAATGATGGCCAGATTTAATAAAGAAAACGGAAATGATCTTAGAGCCAAATTAGCTTTAACGCAAAAGGATTATCTGGAGGTTATCAAAAAGAATTCCGGCAGATATATAATTGAAAATGCAGGAATCAATTCAGAATACTCCGATTACGGAAGCTCTTATTATAAAGAAAATTTAGTATTCACCACTGCCCGTGATACCGGAAATTTTGTAAAAAGAATGGATCCCTGGACAGGAGAAGGTTTTACTAATTTATATCAATCCAGCATTGATGGTGATGGATCTCTGAAAGACGTTAGAAGAGCATTCAAAAAACTGAATACTAAATTTCACGAGTCAACCCCTGTTTTTACTAAAGACGGAACTACAGTTTACTTTACCAGAAATAACTACAATAACGGTAAACGAGGTAAAGATGCTAATGAAACTACTTTATTAAAAGTTTATAAAGCTACTTTAAAAGGGGAAAGCTGGGATGATATTACTGAACTGCCTTTTAATAGTGATAATTACAGTACGGCACATCCTGCTTTGAGTTTTGATGAAAAAACCATGTATTTTGCTTCAGATATGCCGGGAACTTTAGGTCAGTCAGATATTTATAAAGTAAGTATCAACGAGGATGGAACCTTTGGGACTCCTGAAAATTTAGGCAAAACAATTAATACTGAAGGAAGAGAAACCTTTCCTTATATAACAGAAAAAAATGAACTTTATTTTGCTTCAGACGGGCATCCGGGTCTGGGTGGGTTAGACGTTTTTGTGTCCAAAGCCAGACAGGACGGAAGCTTTAAAGAAGTTTTAAATGTAGGAGAGCCTTTAAACAGCTCAAAAGATGATTTTGGCTTTTTATTCAACACTAATACCAAGATAGGTTATGTTACTTCTAACAGAGATGGTGGTATGGGAGGAGACGATATTTATAAAGCAAAAGAAACAAGACCAATTGAATATTCGTGTGAACAATTTTTAGCAGGTACTGTTGCGGATGTAGAAACCGGCGAAATGATCGAAAATGCTAAAGTAAGTTTATACGATAGTAGTTATAAGCTTTTAAAATCAGCTACTACAAATGCAAAAGGGGAGTTTGATTTTGGCGAAGTAGACTGTGAAGCTAAATATTATATCAAAACAGAAAAAGAAGCCTATAACACTGATGAGATTTCAACAACAATTGCTGATAATACAGGAAAAACAATTGTTCCTATTACCATAGAAAAAACACTTAAAAAGGTAACAGTTGGAGATGATATCGCTAAGGCTTTCGGAATCAAAATCATCTATTTTGATTTGAATAAATACAACATACGTCCGGATGCAGCTTTAGAATTATCTAAAATTCTGGATGTTATGGTGCAAAATCCAGCAATCAAAATTGATATTCGCTCGCATACCGACAGTAGAAATACAGCAGCATATAATGAAAAACTTTCAGAAAGAAGGGCTGCTTCAACTAAAGAATGGCTGATTGAAAACGGAATTGATAAATCCCGTTTGACTGCTAAAGGATATGGAGAATCTCAGTTAGTTAATAAATGTGCTGACGGAGTTGAATGTACAGAAGAAGAACATCAGGCGAACAGAAGAAGTGAGTTTGTTATTGTTTCTATCCAATAACTAAGTTTTTAGTTAGGTTAGTTTTTGTATCGCTATCCTATAACGGGGGTTAATTAGGATAGCATTTTAAACACACTAATCGACCATTTATTTGGTTGATTAGTGTTTGTTTAAAAACACATTAAAAATTTCCGGCCAGTTTAAATCAGACTTTATTTCAGAAAGTCCTTTGTAATCGTTGATTTCATCTAAATTTTTAATAGTAAAGAGGTCTTGTTCTATGTAGGGAACAAGGCCTTCTTTTTTTAGTTTTTTAGCTAAATATTCTTGTTCATACTGTCCGGGAGTGGGAATGAAAAAAGCTTTTTTATTGAGTTTTGCTAAATCCATTATTGAGGTATATCCTGAACGGCAAACAATAAGCCGACTTTCATTAAATGCCTGATCCAGCTGACGGCTGTGCATGAAATTATAAAAAGTTACATTATCTTTTTGTTCCTTTTTCTGCTCTTTTTCTATGATGCCTTTTATAAAGAGAATATTGCCATTATAAAGAGGAATCTCTTTTTTTAATTTTTCTTCCAGCATCCCGCGTTGGGGTTCCGGTCCGGAAAGAATAATCATCAAGTCATATTTTTCAGCTGTTTTTTTAGGATGCATTCTGCTCAGCGGACCTATATATCTGATATTTAAATCGGGATTTTTTAGATGACTTAATTCTCCTGCCAGATTTGGTTTTTCTGCCACATCAGGCACCCAGCATTCGGTATATTTTTTTATAATATTCTGATGCAATAAACTCGTTAACCATGTGGTGTTTCCTGTCATAACATTGAGTTGATGCGTAATAAATACCGAAGGTACTTTTTTACTGTAAACCCCCAATCTGTTATCAGAAATAATGCCGTCTATATCATGTTTTTTAATCCATTTTTTTACCAGCCTTTTTTCTTCTAAAATGGCTTCAATCATTTTAGGACAATTTTTAAGCAATTTCCATTTAAAATGTTTGCCGTTTTTAGCATATTCTATTTCGTAGGAAGGTAATTCAAGAAATTTTAGATATGGAAATTCTTTTTTTAATAAGTCCAAAGCAATTCCGTCAGAAGCAATAACGGGAATGTGATTGTTGTCTTGTAAGGCTTTAATAATAGGAATACATCTTGTAGCATGACCCAGACCCCAGTTTAAAGGAGCCACTAAAATTGTTTTACTTGGCGTATTTAAATTCATTGCTTTGTTCATTTTAAGGATAAAAATAAGTAAACAAAGTTGCTATAGACTTTCTTATGAATTATCAAACTATTAAGTTATTATTTCCTAATTTAATAATTACACAGGAATCCGTTTTTAAATAAAAAAAAGACATTGCGTTTGTCATTAAACACAATGTCTTTAAAATATATTAAAAGAAAATTTTAGTTTTCTTTAGTTACAATCTGCATGGTTTCTGTGCCTAATTGTTTTAGTAAAACGGTTTTGCCTTCACTAACGGTTTGAGCAGCAGCATCGTTAAAATGTCTGATAGTATATAAGGTAACATTTTCATTATAACCTACTTTGAATTTTTTAGATAAAATGGCCAATAAATCTTTAAAGTTGCCAAATTTATCCTCCACACAAACAGAGAAACTGATGGCAGAGTTTTGAATCAGGTTTACTTTGATTTTAAACTCATGGAATAATCTAAATATTTCACTAATGTTTTCCTCCATTATAAATGAAAAATCAATAGAAGAAAGGGAAATCAGTAATTGTTCTCTTTTTACAATAAAACAAGGCATAAAGGGTTCCAGAGTTGCTCCTTTGCTCACTACAGTTCCTTTTAATAATGGATTAATAAAGGATTTTACATGTAAAGGAATTTCCTTTTTTTGTAAAGGTTGTAATGTTTTTGGGTGAATAACCGTTGCTCCGTAAAATGCTAATTCAATGGCTTCACGATACGAAATCTGGTTTAGCAAACTTGCGTTTTCAAAATACCTTGGATCAGCATTCATAACTCCTGGAACGTCTTTCCAGATGGTTACACTTTCGGCATTTAAGCAATATGCAAAAATAGCAGCAGTGTAATCTGAACCTTCACGTCCTAAGGTAGTGGTGAAATTATTTTCGTCAGAACCTAAGAATCCCTGTGTGATGTTTAAACTTTTGGTCTTAATATTTTTAGAAATATTACTTTGAGTAAGTTCCCAGTCTACTTCGGCATCACGGTAATTATTATTGGTTTTAATAAAATTACGCACATCAATCCATTGGGTTTCAATTCCCATAAAATTCATGTAATAGCTCAGGATTGTTGTGGAGATAATTTCTCCCATGCTTACAATCTGATCATAAACAAAGTTGTAATTAGGAGATTTATTGTGTGCTAAGAAATATTCTAAGTCTGAAAAGTGTTCATTTACAGCTGCAAATACGGCATGATTTTCATCTTCGAATAAGTCTAATAAAATTTGATTATGGTATTTTTTTATCTCCTGTACAGAGGCATTCAGTTCAGCCGATTTGTCAAAATAATTTTTAATTACTAATTCTAATGCATTAGTTGTTTTCCCCATTGCCGAAACCACTAATAACACATCCTGATATCCTGCTTTTTGTAAAACGTCATACACGTTTCTTATTCCGGCAGCATCTTTTACTGATGCTCCACCAAACTTAAATACTTTCATATTTTTATTTCTCTAATATTGTTTTAATCTGTTCTTTAAAAAATCAGCAATTCCTGATTCATCCATTTGAGCAACATGCCATTCTTTTAATACTTTTGCTCCCGTTTTTTCATAAAAATCAATCGCCGGTGTATTCCAGTCCAGTACATTCCAGTCAATGCGTTTTACCCCATCTTTTTGTGCCTGCCTGATGATTTCTGAATATAAGGCGTAACCTATTCCTTTACCTCTCATACTGTTTTTGACCACTAAATCTTCAAGATGGATAATTTTTCCTTTCCAGGTAGAATAGCGATAATAGTAAAATGCAATACCTACAATTTCCAAATTAATCTCGGCTACAAAAACATGGAATAAAGGCTGATTCCCAAAACCATCCCGAATCAAATCCTCTTCAGTAATCAATACGGCATCTGGCTCCTTCTCAAATTCTGCTAATTCCTGAATAAGTCCAAGAACGGCTGCCATATCTTCTTTTTTGCCTACTCTAATATTCATAAATTCGTATTATTAGGGTTTAAAATTTAACAATATGACTTTCTTAAATTCTATTAAGCAATTAATTGTTAGCAAATATACAATACTGACAAACTTAGTAAGTTTTATTGAGTCATTATCACAAAAAAAGCGATATTTGTTACTTCAAATTCAAATTATATCGATTTCGTAATGGAAGAAAGCAGTAAAACCTTAGGAGAATTTATTATTGAAAACCAAAAAGCTTTTCAATATTCATCAGGTGAATTATCAAGAATAATCAATTCAATTCGTTTAGCAGCAAAAGTAGTTAGTTATAAAGTCAACAAAGCAGGATTAGTAGATATTACCGGAGCCGCAGGAGAAACTAATATTCAGGGCGAAGATCAGCAAAAATTAGATGTATATGCTAATGAAATTTTTATTCAGACTTTAACCAATCGCGAAATTGTTTGCGGAATTGCCTCTGAAGAAAACGATGATTTTATTACCGTAGAAGGCAAGGATAAAAGCCATAAAAATAAGTATGTTGTATTGATGGATCCTCTCGACGGTTCTTCTAATATTGATGTAAATGTTTCGGTAGGTACCGTTTTTTCGGTGTACCGAAGAATTACTCCAATCGGGACACCTGTTACTCTGGAAGATTTTTTACAGCCGGGAACCATGCAGGTCGCTGCAGGGTATGTAATTTACGGAACATCGACTATGTTAGTATACACAACAGGACATGGAGTAAACGGATTTACGTTAAACCCGGCAATAGGTACTTTTTACCTTTCACATCCTGATATGAAGTTTTCGAAAGACGGACATATTTATTCTATTAATGAGGGGAATTATGTTCAGTTTCCTCAAGGTGTAAAAGACTATATTAAATATTGTCAGTCTGAAGAAGAAGACAGACCTTATACATCAAGGTATATTGGAAGTCTGGTTTCTGATATTCACAGAAATATGATAAAAGGAGGTATTTATATTTATCCTACCAGTTCTAAAGCGCCTAAAGGAAAATTAAGATTGTTGTATGAATGCAATCCAATGGCTTTTATTGCAGAACAGGCCGGAGGAAAAGCGTCAGATGGTTTCGGACGAATAATGGAAATCAAACCAAAAGAACTGCATGAACGGGTACCTTTCTTTTGCGGAAGCTATAACATGGTTGCTAAAGCGGAAGAGTTCATGCTTAAAGCAAAAAAATAACAACAATTTATATATACAAAAAAGCTCTTGAATGCTAAATTCAAGAGCTTATTCGGTATGTGAAAAGTAAAAATTACTTGTGCATGTTTTGCATTTCGTAAGCAAAAGTGTCAAAGTCAACTTTTTTGTCAACCAGAGACATTGCTTTTGAAATAATATAATTTACGTTACTTGGCGTGAATCCTAAACCAACGGCAATTTTTTTCAAAACCACTTCCTGTTTGTCTCCTAACTGATGATCAACATGTACCATTCTTGCCAAATCGTATAAGCGCTCCAGTCTTTGAGAGTATAAGTATGGAGGGTTAATCGGATGAATTGCTGGGTTCTCTAAAATTTCTTCGTACTCTGAAGGTGAAATTTCAAGTTTTGTAGCTAGTTTGTCTAAGAAGTTTTTTTCTTCAGCAGATACAATTCCGTCAGCTAGAGCAACACGAACAATCGCAGAAAAATGTCCCTTATTTCTTTGTTTAAATTCGCTATCAAATAAATCTGAAAATGACATAATTATTGTGTTTTTTTATTCGGCAAATATAATTCAATTTTTAAATTATTAATTTTCTTTTAAACTTAATTTAAGGATAAATTTAATTTATAATAAAATTATTCTAATGAATTGCCGGATTGAATTGAGGGGTTTCAAAATTAATCGTAAGTTTACAAACCCTTTATCAATTAATTAGTGCTATGATGTCCCAATTTTTAATCTATTTTCAATTAGGATTAAAACATATTTTAAATATCTATTCCTACGATCATATTCTGTTTTTAATTGCGCTGGCAATACCGCTTTCTTTTAAAGAATGGAAACGGATTTTGCTTCTGGTTACCACATTTACCGTTGGTCATACTGTGGCTTTGTTATTGTCTGTTTACGGAGTTATAGCAGTAAAAGTAGCAGTTGTAGAGTTGTTAATCCCTGTAACCATTTTAATAGTAGCTTTGTTTCATCTCTTTACAGCCGGAAAGTCAGGAAAAAAAGAAAGTATCAATCTGATTTTTTTCATTACGCTTTTCTTCGGAATTATTCATGGTTTAGGATTTTCTAATTATTTTAAATCCATACACCACGGAACAATAACTTCTAAATTGCTGCCTATATTAGAATTTGCATTGGGTATTGAAGCAGGGCAATTAGCAGTTATCTTAGTTTTTTTAATTATTGCGTATATTGTGCAGACTGTTTTTAGATTTTCTAAAAGAGATTGGACTTTAGTTGTGTCGGCATTTATTATTGGAGTAGTTTTGCCAATGATTATTGGAAATGAAATTTGGTTAAGATGATTATGGATCAAAAAAAATTAAATAAATACGATAAAGCTTATTTACGTATTGCTAAGGAATGGGGACTTTTATCTTACTGCAAACGCAAACAGGTAGGAGCTATTATTGTAAAAGACAGAATGATAATTTCTGACGGGTATAACGGCACACCCTCAGGTTTTGATAATTGCTGTGAAGATGAAGAAGGTTTGACCAGATGGGATGTTTTACATGCCGAGGCTAATGCGATTCTTAAAGTCGCACGTTCCACACAATCCTGTGAAGGAGCAACTCTTTATATCACACTTTCTCCCTGCAAGGAATGCAGTAAATTAATTCATCAGTCCGGGATTAAAAGAGTGGTGTATCAAAACGGTTACCGTGACGACTCAGGGATTCAATTTTTAAAAAAAGCAGGTGTAATAGTGGATCATATTCCGGAATTGGAGGATTAAAGTGAAGATAAATTTTAAATACATACCTGTTTATATTGCTGTTATTCTTTCCATAGGAATATTTATTGGCGGTTTTTTAAATTTCTCAAGTCAAAACAGGTTTTTAGTAACTAATAATTCTAAAGCTAAACTCAATAAATTAATTGATTTTATTGATAATGAATATGTTGATGAACTCGATACAGATTCTATTGTTAATAGAACAGTAGATAACATTTTGTCGCAGTTAGATCCGCATTCAGTTTATATACCTCCTTCAGAACAAGTCGTAGCGGCTGAGAATATGAAAGGTGATTTTGTAGGTATAGGAGTTCGTTTTTATGTTTACAAAGATACTGTAGCGGTTATTCAACCATTAGAAAATGGCCCTTCGGCAAAAGCAGGAATCAAATCCGGGGACCGTATTCTGTATGCAGACGGGGCTAGGTTATTTGGTCGTAAATTGGCTAATGACAGTTTATCTGCCAGACTTAAAGGAGAAGAAGGCTCTGAGGTGGTTCTTACTGTTTACAGAAAATCAGAAAAGAGAAAAATAGAATTTAAGCTTAAGCGGGGTATTGTTCCGTTGCAGAGTATTGATGTGGCACTCCTGCTTAATTCTTCAACAGCCTATATTAAAATAAATCGTTTTGCCGAAACGACTTATGAAGAGTTTAAATCTAATTTGCTCAGGTTGAAAAAACAAGGGGCTCAATCGCTGTTGATTGATCTTCGTGACAATGGTGGCGGTTATATGGAAGAGGCTATTGCTATTGCCGATGAATTATTGCCGGATAAACAGCTGATTGTTTTTACAAAAAATAAAAACGGAAGAATTGAAAAAACCTATGCGACCAAAAAAGGTGCTTTTGAAAAAGGAAAATTATTCGTTTTAATCAATGAAAACTCAGCGTCAGCAAGCGAAATTCTAGCGGGAGCTATTCAGGATAATGACAGAGGGACAATTGTAGGAAGGCGTTCTTTTGGTAAAGGTTTGGTACAACGGGAAATGGATTTTGCTGATGGTTCTGCCGTGCGATTGACCGTAGCCCGCTATTATACACCTACGGGAAGATCTATTCAGAAACCGTATTTTAAAGGAACGGAGCAATATTTTAAAGAATCAGAATTGCGTTTTAAAAACGGCGAATTGTATGATAAAGACAGTATCAAAGTAGCAGACAGTTTAAAATTTAAAACACCAAAAGGGAAAATTGTATACGGCGGCGGCGGAATTGTGCCTGACGTTTTTGTTCCGCTTGAATTTGAAAATGCCGATGAAGCAGCGGTTTATATAATGGAATCGGGGATTTTAGGTAATTTTGTTTTTGAACAATTGGATAAAAAGAGAAATACTTTTAAAGGACTTTCGTTTGAACAGTTTTTAAAGAAAATGAATGCTACAGATGTGTATTATAGTACTTTTGAAAAATTCATTTCTAAACATATACATGGAATTCAGTTAGGTAAAAGTAAATCTGTTGTAAAGCGCTATATTAACGCTGAATTTGCAAGGCAGTTGTATGATAATAAGGCTTATTATGATGTGGTTTTAAAACATGATAAAATGATTAAAACGATTTTAAATAAAAAATAAAAAAATGAAAAAGTTTCTGAGTTTGTTATTTTTAATGGGGATGATTTTTTCCTGTGCTTCGGTAAAAGATAAAAATCAGCTGACAGGAAATGTGGAATCTGTAACATACGGTAAAGATGGTTATACTGCTAAGATAAAAACCGATGATAATCAGGTTTATCAGGCGACTGTGAGCAGAATTAATCTGACAGATGCACAGGAGTACAGAGTGTTTCAAATAGGCGAAAAAGTGACTTTGAAAGGAGAATTCTGGAAAGCAGAAACAGAAAATTACATTAAAGTTACCGATATCGTTTTGGTTAAATAATCAGAAAACTATTTAAAGTATTGATAAAGAATGAGATTAAGCGAAAAACTTAATGAAACTTAAATTCTGAAAGGTTAATATTGAATTGTGAAGAAATTTATCGGATACTGTCGTGAGCATGAGTCTGAGTGCCATTATTCCATAAAGTAAGAATATCAGTAGCAACTGCTGCACCGCTTCCTGCGGCAATAGAAAGCTGGCTTCTCCATCCGGCCAAAGTTCCAATAACATAAATACCATCGGCAACTTTATGGTCGTTGTTTTGTAGTTGTATCCTTTGTTTTTCAGGAAGTGCTTTTTGATGTGGGATAACATATTGCATTAATCCTTCGATTGCAAATGTATTTGCTGAGCCAATTCCTACTACGATTATTTTCGTTTTATAGCTGTTTTTATTAGTGATTACAGTAAAATCAGGAGAATTCCCTTCAATGCGAAGTACTTTTTCGTTTGGAATCTGACTAATATGTGGATAGCTTTTTTCTAAATGTTCGATACTTTCGCTAAGGAGTTCAGAGCCTAATTTTCCTGCCGGAATTCCGTAAGCATTATTAAACAAAGCATCTTGTAATGAAGAGGATTTCTGATGTGAGAAGATGCCAATTTTTTTGTCCGTTACAAAGCTTTTGTTTTTGGCTGAGCCAAGAACTAAAGCACATGACATTCCGGAAACTCCGCCCCCTATGATTAAAACGTCAAACATGGATTATTTGTCGTTCATTTTGTCTTCAATTTTTTTAGACATTCTAAAAATGACTAAAATTAAAATGGCACAGCAAGAAGCGGCTATTCCAATAAAAGCTATAGCGTTATCTTCTTTAAAAAGATTTTTAAAATCTAATTGAGTGATGTTAAAAATAACAAGAGCTGCTGCCAGAATCACTAAGATGTTAGTAAAGATTTTCATGATATTTTTTTTTGCTTGTAGTTATTAAACAGACCTGATTTTTGAAATAACTTATTACTACAGGCTAAATTATGGGGTAAAATTATAAAAAAATAATTTAGAGCAATACTCCTTTAACATTAGAAGCTTATAATTTAACAGCAGACTGTTAAAATAAACAGATTTTATGATTTCAGATAGTTCTTAATAGGCAGATACGGTATTCTATGCTGGAGATTGATTATCTTTGCATTTTATAAATTATAGTAAGACAAGTCATGTTTCAATTAGGGAAAACCATAGTCTCAGAAGATATATTGGAGAAAAATTTTGTTTGTAATCTATCAGCTTGTCATGGTGGTTGTTGTGTTGACGGTGATGCAGGTGCGCCATTAAATGAAAAAGAAACTAAAATTCTGGAAGAAATATATCCTAAGGTAAAGCCTTTTCTGAGAAAAGAAGGAATCGCTGCAATTGAAGCTCAGGGAACCTGGATAAAAGGAACCGATGGTGATCTGGAAACACCATTAATTGATAACAAGGACTGTGCTTATGTGATTTTTGACGGTAAAACAGCACTTTGCGGAATTGAACAGGCTTATAATGAAGGGATTGTAGACTGGAAAAAACCGGTTTCCTGTCACTTGTATCCTATTAGGGTAAAAGATTTTACGGAATTTGCTGCTGTGAATTATGATAAATGGGATATTTGTGATGCAGCCTGTTCTTTAGGTAAAGAATTAGAAGTTCCTGTGTATAAATTTGTCAAAGAAGCTTTAGTCAGGAGATTTGGAGAAGATTGGTATTCGGAACTCGAAATTGTTGCTCAGGAATGGGCAAAAACAAAGATAAAATAAAGTATTTTTTTCTTGGTTTCTATTTTTTAAATCCTATATTTTACGGCTTTTTACAACGTTTTCGAATTTTTAAATAGCTGATTGTTAAATGTTTATTTTTATTGGCGGATTTGAATGTCTTTTCTGTCTTTGTTAAAAACTAGGGGGTATTGTGAATAAGTTTGGCTTTTAATTCCCGCAATATTTCACAATCTTTGTAAAGCTTCAAAAAGCAAAAAACTATCCTTAAATCTCATTAAAAATAGAATTACAATGTCGCAAATTGAACCCATTTTACAAGAGAATAAAAATCGTTTCGTAATATTTCCAATTAAACACCATGATATTTGGGAGTGGTATAAAAAAATGGAGGCAAGTTTTTGGACTGCAGAAGAAATTGATTTGTCTCAGGATTTGCATGATTGGAATAATAAACTGAATTCGGATGAGAAATATTTTATCAAGCATATTTTAGCTTTCTTCGCTGCTTCTGACGGAATTGTAAATGAAAATCTGGCTGAAAATTTTGTGAATGAAGTACAATATGCTGAAGCTAAATTTTTCTATGGTTTCCAGATTATGATGGAAAATATTCATAGTGAAACCTATTCGCTTTTGATTGATACGTATGTAAAAGACGAAAAAGAAAAAGATGAATTGTTTAATGCTTTAGATGTTTTTCCTGCTATTAGAAAAAAGGCAGACTGGGCTTTGAAATGGATAGAGTCAGATTCTTTTGCTGAAAGACTAATTGCTTTTGCTGCTGTGGAAGGAATCTTCTTTTCAGGTGCTTTCTGTTCTATTTACTGGTTGAAAAAACGTGGATTGATGCCGGGATTAACGTTCTCTAACGAATTAATTTCCCGTGACGAAGGAGTTCACTGTGATTTTGCGGTGCATTTACACAACCACCATTTGGTGAATAAAGTACCAAAAGAAAGAATCAAAGAAATTATAGTAAACGCTTTAGATATTGAAAGAGAGTTTATCACAGAGTCGCTTCCTGTAAGTTTAATTGGGATGAACGCTGGTTTGATGACTCAATACTTGGAATTTGTTACCGATAGATTATTGGTAGAACTAGGTTGTGAAAGAATATATAATACTGCCAATCCATTTGATTTTATGGATATGATTTCATTGCAGGGAAAAACTAATTTCTTTGAGAAAAAAGTATCTGAATATCAAAAATCGGGAGTTTTAAACAGTGGAACAGCAAATGATTCTGATGCTCAGAAAATTTCTTTCGACGCTGATTTTTAATATAAAATAAAAGCGGTATGCTTTATCGCCCACGGGCAAAACAAAGATTACAAATAACCCAAAGCAGAGAAGGGATTTTCTGTTTTACAAAACCAAAAAACTTATGTACGTAGTAAAAAGAGACGGCCACAAAGAGCCAGTAATGTTCGACAAAATCACAGAAAGAATTAAAAAACTTTGCTATGGTTTAAATGATTTAGTGGATGCCGTAAAAGTGGCAATGCGAGTAATCGAAGGATTATATGATGGAGTTTCTACGTCAGAGTTAGACAATTTAGCTGCCGAGACTGCGGCTTCGATGACAATTGCACATCCGGATTATGCTCAGTTGGCTGCGAGAATTGCAATTTCTAACTTACATTCGAATACAAAAAAATCATTTTCGGAAACAATGACCGAAATGTATCATTATGTGAATCCGAGAAACGGTCAGGAAGCTCCGTTAATTTCGGATGAGGTTTTTAAAGTAATACAGGAAAATGCAGAGTTTTTAGATTCGCATATTATTTATACCAGAGATTTTAATTATGATTATTTTGGTTTCAAAACATTAGAACGTTCTTATTTGTTAAAAATAAACGGTAAAATTGTTGAAAGACCACAACATATGTTAATGCGTGTAGCTGTAGGGATTCATTTAGATGATTTAACTGCTGTTTTAGAAACATATGATCTGATGTCTAAAAAGTTCTTTACACATGCTACTCCAACATTATTCAATGCAGGGACACCGAAACCTCAAATGTCTTCATGCTTCCTTTTGGCAATGCAGGATGATAGTATTGACGGAATTTACGATACGTTGAAGCAAACGGCTAAAATTTCGCAATCGGCGGGAGGAATTGGACTTTCTATTCATAACGTTCGTGCTACAGGTTCTTATATTCGTGGTACTAACGGAACTTCCAACGGTATTGTTCCAATGTTGAGAGTATTTAACGATACGGCTCGTTATGTAGATCAGGGTGGAGGAAAACGTAAAGGTAGTTTTGCGATTTATATCGAAACATGGCATGCCGATATTTTCGAATTTTTAGATTTGAAAAAGAATACAGGAAAAGAAGAAATGCGTGCCAGAGATCTATTCTTCGCAATGTGGACTTCGGACTTGTTCATGAAACGTGTACAGGAAGACGGACAATGGACTTTAATGTGTCCTAATGAATGTCCTGGATTGTATGATGTATACGGAGAAGAATTTGAAGCTTTGTATACAGATTATGAAGCTAAAGGAAAAGGTAGAAAAACTATCAGAGCACGTGAGTTATGGGAAAAAATTCTGGAATCTCAAATAGAGACAGGAACTCCTTATATGTTGTATAAAGATTCAGTTAACCGTAAATCGAACCAAAAGAACTTAGGAACAATTCGTTCTTCTAACTTGTGTACCGAAATTATGGAGTACACGTCTAAGGATGAAATTGCTGTTTGTAATCTGGCTTCGCTTTCATTACCAATGTTTGTGGAGAACGGAAAATTTGATCATGAAGCTTTATTTAATGTTACCAAACGTGTTACCAGAAACCTGAATAAAGTAATTGACAGAAATTACTATCCGGTTCAGGAAGCTGAGAATTCTAACCTTCGTCACAGACCGGTAGGTTTAGGTGTTCAGGGGTTAGCCGATGCTTTTATCATGTTGCGTATGCCGTTTACAAGTGATGAAGCTAAGAAACTGAATCAGGAAATTTTTGAAACGTTATACTTTGCTGCTGTAACCGCTTCTATGGAAATGGCAAAAGAAGAAGGACCTTATTCAACTTATGAAGGTTCTCCAATTTCTAAAGGAGAATTCCAACATAATTTATGGGGATTAAAAGACGAAGAATTATCCGGGCGTTGGGATTGGGCTTCATTAAGAAAAGAAGTAATGGAGCATGGAGTGCGTAACTCATTATTAGTAGCGCCAATGCCTACGGCTTCTACCTCTCAAATCTTAGGAAACAACGAAGCATTTGAACCTTATACTTCAAATATTTATACACGTCGTGTATTGTCAGGTGAGTTTATTGTGGTAAACAAACATTTATTACATGATTTAGTTGAACGCGGATTGTGGAATGAAAGTCTGAAACAAGAAATCATGCGTCACAACGGATCAGTTCAAAACATTGATGTGATTCCTCAAGACCTGAAAGAATTGTATAAAACCGTTTGGGAAATGTCTATGAAAGACATTATTGATATGTCCCGTCAAAGAGGGTATTTTATTGACCAGTCACAATCATTAAACTTGTTTATGCAGGATGCTAATTATGCTAAATTGACATCAATGCATTTCTATGCATGGCAATCAGGATTGAAAACAGGAATGTATTATTTAAGAACAAAATCAGCTGTAGATGCGATTAAGTTTACCTTAAATAATGATAAAAAAGAGGAAACCCCTGTGGCTAATGAAGAGATTAAAACGGAATCTATTAATATTGACGATTATAAAAAAATGATTTTACAGGCACAGGCTGGCGGTCCGGAAGACTGCGAAATGTGCGGAGCATAAATAAAGTTTAATTATTAATTCACAATATTTTTTAAACAGCCATCGCTTTGATGGCTGTTTTTTTTATTTCTGTTTAAAAATGAATTAGTGCTAAAGTGGTTGCTTTAGTCAGTTTTTATTGGTTATTCTACTGATTATTTGCTATATTTGAGATAGACATTAATCGTGATTTTTTATAATACTAAATATATTGTTTATGGAAAATGAAAAATTTATAATAACAGATAATTTGCAGGCAACCCAGTTTCAGCGCTTTCTGAATTGGTTTGTTGATTTAATATTTATTTATATTTTAATCCTGAGTTTAGGAACTACAATTATTTTAATTGCACTTGCTGTAGATAATTTTGAATTATCCAATTGGGTTAAAAATATGAGCAAATCTGAAATAGGTGTTTATTCTTTAATAATTGCCTTTTTGTATTATTGGCTTACTGAGATGTATTTTTCCCGTACTATTGCAAAATTAATTACTCATACAATAGTTGTAAACAGTGACGGATCTAAGCCTGCTAAAAAAACCTTTTTTATCCGAAGCTGTTGTCGTTTTATTCCTTTTGAAGTGTTTTCTTTTTTGGGGTCTGTTCCCAGAGGCTGGCATGATGTTTTTTCAAAAACCTATGTGGTTAAGAAGAGAGAATTGCTTAATGTCAGAAAAAATCAAAATAAACTTATTACGGATGTGATGTAAAATGTTGAAGTATAAATATTAAAGTTTAAAACAGCTATTGTTCTCATGGCTGTTTTTTTATTTTATTCAGAATTTCATAAAACTATCCTGAAATAGTATAAATAGTCAGAGCCCTTTCTAATTTACATTTGTATTAGTACTAAATGAAATAGTTATGAAAGCAATTCAGTATATAAAAAATACAGGTACGGCTATTATTCGTTTAATGTATGCTGTATGTACAAATGATATGATTATGTATTCCAGACAGGCTAGTAATATAGAGGTTTTTGTAGTCGCTTTTTTTATAGAATTCAACCGCCTTTTTATTGCAGATAGTTTATTTATGAATGCCTTGCAAAAACATATGTTTTTAAATATTAAAAAGGATTTTAAGTATAAAAGTAATTTGTATAAAACAATTTTTTTAGAAAATAAGAGTTGTTTTTTAAAATATCTTAACAGTATTTCATTCAGTAAACTGAAAAAAAATACTGTTTTCTAAAATTCTCAAAAGAGAAAAATAGATTATTTTGAAAACAGTTTAATCCTTTTTTCGATGGTGTAGATTCAGGGAATAGCAAATATTTTATTGTAAGTTCCGTATATTGTTTTTATCCGTTAATTCTTGTTTGAAAATATTTTTAAATATAAATATCGAAATAAATCGATTTATTTATTATCTTTGCCTCATGATTACCCCATTAAATATAAAACAGGTAGAAAAAATATCCAAAGCGTTAGGAGATCCTTATCGGTTAAAAATACTGGATATGATTAGTAAGCGTAAAGATTTTATGCAGTGTTGTGAAGTTTCTGAATGTTTTAATCTGGCACAATCAACGATGTCTCATCATTTGAAACAATTAGTAGAAGCTGAATTGTTATTGTCAGAAAAAGAAGGACGGAATCTGAAGTTTGTTATCAATAAAGAAATGTGCGAGGCTTATAGCCGGTATATTGCGAATTTAGGCTTTTAGCCTTTTTTTTAACCATATAAATCGAAATATTTAGATATTTAAATACTTATAATAATTAAATTGTTAATGCAAAAAATGAAAAAATTAGAAAACAAAGTTGCTGTTGTTACAGGAGGGAACAGCGGTATCGGATTAGCAACAGCTAAATTATTTGCTGAAGAAGGAGCTAAAGTTGCCATAACAGGACGTAATAAAGCTACCATTGATGCAGCGGTTTTTGAAATAGGAAATGCAGCAATCGGAGTCATAAGTGATGTTTCGGATATCAAAAACATTGATAAAAGCTACTTGGCTGTAAAAGATACTTTTGGAAAAATTGACGTATTAGTGATTAATGCAGGTGTTTTTATTGCATCGCCCCTTGCTGATTTTACCGAAGAGATGTTTGATCAGACGAGCGATATCAACTTTAAAGGTGTGTTCTTTAGTGTACAAAAAGCATTACCCTATCTGAATGACGGGGCTTCAATTATTCTTACAGCATCCACGGTTGCTCATAAAGGTTTTGCTACTTTGGCAGCTTATTCGGCATCAAAAGCTGCTGTTCGTTCGTTAGCAAGAACTTTATCGGCAGAATTATTAGACAGAAATATTCGTGTAAATGTACTTTCGCCCGGACCAATTGATACACCACTCTTTGCAAGAAACGGGGCTTCAAAAGAAGAAGTAAACGGAACTAAAAATCATTTGGCTTCAGGAATTCCGGCTAAACGGTTAGGAACTTCAGAAGAAATAGCAGCAGGATTTCTTTACCTGGCTTCCGATGATTCTAAATTTATGATAGGAGGTGAGTTGTTACTTGATGGAGGTGCAGCAACACTGTAACTATAAAATCAATACTTTCATCATAATTATAAATAGTTTTTTTTCAAGAGGATGAAACATCCGGGGAAATTTAGCCCAGAACGGATGTTCTCCTTTAAAATTTAAATAAAAATCGTATTCTGAAACGCTTGTTTCAAAAATAATTATATCTTTGCAAAATGTAAATTAAACTCATATGGCTCGCTGTGTAGAATTTAACGAAGTGGAAAAAATTGAAAAAGCAATGAATGTCTTTTGGGAAAAAGGATATAATGCTACTTCAATGCAGGATCTCGTAGATGCTATGCAGATTAACAGAAGCAGTTTATACAACACCATCGGCGACAAACACCAATTGTTTATGAAGTGCATCAGCAATTATTTTGATAATGCGATGACTGAAGTAAAAGAAAAAGTGGCTAAATATCCATCAGCTAAAGAGGCACTGATTAAAATTATTACTGATAAAGCAGATTGGATTGTTGATTGTGATAAAGGATGTTTGGGAATGAAAACAATTTTTGAAATAGCTCCCGATGATTGTAGTGTTCGCAATCAAATGAGTAAAAACAATGATGTTTTTATCGAATTTATAGCTACCGTGGTTCAAAAAGCAATGGATGATGGTGAAATGGATGATTCAGAAGATGCCGCTTTAATGGCAGAATATATTGTTACTTCTTTCACAGGATGGAAGCAATCCTATATCCTTCATGGCAACCCAATAAAAATCAAAAAAATGTCAGAATTTCTGATTAAAAACATATTTAAATAATTTCCTTTTTTTTTATCTGAATTCTGAAACGTTTATTTCAGAAAACAATACATACTAAAAGCATCATTTTTAAATTACAGCATTGATTCTGAAACGTTTATTTCAGAATAAGTGATTATACAACAAACATTAATATTAATTAAAAACAGCATGAATTCTGAAACGATTATTCCAAAAACAATAGTAATTACCAAATTAAATCAAATCTTCATTATGAAAAAAGTTACTTTTCTAAGCCTAATAGCACTGTTTTTTATCAGTTGCGCCGATAAGAATGCAGCTCCTCCAGCTCCTGAAGCACCTAAGTTACCTGTTTTAAGTATTATTAACGAAAACGTGACTACTGAAACCGAATATCCTGCTTCAATTCAGGGAACTGTAGATGTGGAAGTTCGTCCGCAGGTAAGCGGAAATCTTGACCGTGTTTTAGTAGACGAAGGTGCTTACGTAAATAAAGGGCAGACTTTATTTAAAATAAATGAGCGTCCTTTTCGTGAACAGTTAAACAATGCTCTGGCCAGTCTTCATGCTGCAGAAGCAGCTTTGATTAATGCTCAGTTAGAAGTAGATAAATTAGCTCCTTTAGTGCAAAACAAAGTAGTTTCAGATTATCAGTTAAAAACAGCTAAAGCTTCTCAAAAAATTGCTGCAGCCAATATTGAGCAGGCAAGAGCGATGGTAGCATCAGCCAGAATCAATTTAGGATATACGAATGTGATAGCCCCGGTTAGCGGTTACATAGGCAGGCTGCCTAAAAAGCAGGGAAGTTTAGTTTCTGCTACCGATATTGAACCTTTAACAACTCTTTCGGATGTACACGAGGTTTTTGTTTATTTCTCATTGAGCGAAACTGATTTTATCAAATTCAAATCACAATATAATGGTAATACAATTGGAGATAAAATTAAAAATCTGCCTCCTGTAACCTTGATTCTTGCGGATAATAATGCTTATGCAAAATCCGGAAAAATTGATATGGTAGACGGTCAGTTTGATAAAACTACCGGAGCCATTACTTTGAGAGCTACTTTCCCAAATGCAAACGGAACTTTGCGTTCCGGAAATACGGGGAAAATTCGTTTAGGAATCAATCATGACGATGCTATTTTGATACCACAATCAGCAACAATTGAAATGCAGGATAAAGTATTTGTTTTCACTTTAAACAAAGAAAATAAAGTAAGTAAAATGCCTGTCAGCATTATTGGTAAAAGCGGCACAAACTATCTGGTTAGTGAGGGAGTAAAATCCGGAGACCAAATTGTATTAAGCGGCATTGATAAACTTCAGGAAGGACAGGAAATTCAGCCTCAAAAAGCAGCTGTTGAGGTTGCGCAAATCATTACTAAAAAATAATTTTTATAAAAATGTTCAAAATATTTATACAAAGACCTGTACTGGCAACGGTTATCTCCATATTGTTAGTCATTCTCGGGGTGCTTGGACTTACAAAATTGCCTTTACAACAGTTTCCTGATATTGCACCTCCCTCGGTTTTAGTAACAGCAGTGTATCCGGGAGCAAATGCCGAAACAGTTTTACGTTCTGTAGCACCATCACTGGAAGAATCTATAAATGGAGTAGAAAACATGACTTACATGAGTTCTACCGCCAGTAATGATGGAACTTTAGCCATTACCGTTTTCTTTAAACTAGGCACTGATGCCGACCAAGCAGCGGTTAACGTGCAAAACAGAGTTGCACAAGCCACCAGTCAATTGCCTGCCGAAGTAGTGCAACAAGGAGTGATCACCGCCAAACAACAAAATAGTTTCATCATGGCGATTGGTATGTATACTGATGACGAAGCTAAATACGATCAGACTTTTGTTGCCAATTATGCTCAAATTAATATTATCCCTGAAATCAAACGTATCCCGGGTGTAGGTTCTGCCAGTATTTTTGGTGGTGTAAAAGATTACTCGATGCGGGTTTGGCTGAATCCAACTCAAATGGCGACACATAATGTAACGCCTAATGAAGTGATGGCAGCAATTCAGGACAAAAGTCTGGAAGCTGCTCCAGGTAAATTTGGAGAACGAAGTAAAGAGGTTTTTGAATACGTAATCAAATACAAAGGAAAACTTACTAAACCGGAAGATTATCAAAATATTGCTATACGATCGAATGCTGATGGTTCTGTACTTCGATTAAAAGATGTTGCCCGAGTGGAACTTGGTGCTTACTCTTATAACAGTTTAACACGTTTGAACGGTAAAAAAGGAATTGTAATTGGTGTTATTCAGTTGGCTGGATCTAACTCCAATGATATTCAGATTGCTATTAATAAATTAATGGAGAAAGCTTCGAAGGATTTTCCAAAAGATATCAAGCATAATATTTTTTATAGTACCAAAGTGTCATTGGATCAATCCATCGATCAGGTAAAACATACTTTATTAGAAGCTTTTCTATTAGTATTTATAGTGGTATTTATCTTCTTACAGGATTTTAGATCTACTTTAATTCCGGCCATAGCGGTTCCGGTAGCTATTTTAGGAACCTTCTTTTTCATGCAGTTATTTGGGTTTTCGATTAATCTATTAACACTTTTTGCTTTAATTCTGGCAATTGGTATTGTGGTGGATGATGCTATTGTGGTTGTAGAAGCGGTGCATGCCAAAATGGAGCACAAACATCTGTCTCCAAAAATAGCCACACATGAAGCGATGCATGAAATTACGGGAGCTATTATCTCAATTACGCTGGTAATGGCCGCTGTATTCCTGCCGGTTGGTTTTATGGAAGGTTCGACCGGAGTTTTCTATCGTCAGTTTGCTTTTACAATGGCTATTGCGATTGTAATTTCAGCTGTAAACGCATTAACATTGAGTCCAGCATTGGCGGCTTTATTTTTAAAAGATAATCACGCACCACATGATGGAAATATTCCTTATACCAAACCAGGTTTTAAAGAGAAATTCTTTACCGGATTCAATAATAGTTTCGAATCCTTGACCAACCGTTATATAGGTGGATTAAAATTCTTAATTCGTAACAAATGGGTTTCTTTGGGAGGATTGGCTTTAATTACTATTGCTACAATTGTAATGGTAAAAACAACGCCGGCCGGGTTTATCCCGACAGAAGATCAGGGATTTATTGCCATTGCAGTTAACACACCTTCGGGAACTTCGCTTGACGGAACACAGAAAGTAATGACAGAAGCTGAAAATATTTTGAGCAAATTAGATGCTTCAAGAGATGTTACTGCTATTTCAGGGTTTAATTTATTAACTAATTCTACCAGTCCGTCATCAGCGGTTGTTTTTGTATTGTTGAAACCAAATGAAGAGCGTGGCGAAGTGAAAAACATCGACGAAATTATGAATCAGGTTCGTGGTAAATTAGGTGCAATTTCAGGCGGAAGCTTCTTCGTATTTAGTTTTCCTACTGTTCCCGGATTTAGTAATGTGGAAGCTTTAGATTTGGTGTTGCAGGATAAAACCGGCGGTAAACTGGATAAATTCAGTGGAATTTCTCAAACCTTTATTGGCGAATTAATGAAACGTCCAGAAGTTGCAGTTGCCTTTACCTCTTTCAAAGCCGATTATCCGCAATTGCAATTGGATATCAACGATGAAAAAGCTGATCAATTGGGAGTGAAAGTAAAAGACATTTTACAAACCATGCAGGCATATTTTGGTAGTGCCCAGGCATCTGATTTTAACCGATTTGGAAAATATTACCGAGTAGTTGTGCAGGCTGATATTGATGACAGAGCCGATCCGTCATCTATTGACAGAGTTTTTGTGAAAAATAACAATGGCGAAATGGTTCCTATCAACACATTGGTAAAACTAAGTCGTATTTATGGTTCAGAAACCGCTTCTAGATATAATTTGTTCAACTCTATTTCGATAAATGCTATACCTGCTCCTGGATTTAGTTCAGGTGATGCCATTAAAGCGATTGAAGAAGTTGCAGCACAACAACTGCCGGCAGGTTATGCCTATGAATTTTCAGGACAAACCAGGGAAGAGATTTCATCCGGAGGGCAGTCGGCAACTATTTTCTTATTGTGTCTGATATTCATTTACTTTTTACTTGCTGCACAATATGAAAGTTACATTTTGCCATTAGCAGTTATATTTTCTATTCCGGCAGGAATTTTTGGAGTATTTGCTGCAATAGGTTTAACAGGAATCGAAAATAATATTTATGTACAGGTGGCATTGGTAATGCTTATAGGATTGCTTGCCAAAAATGCGATTCTGATTGTTGAATTTGCCGTTCAGAAAAGAAAATCCGGACAAGCATTAGTCAAAGCGTCAATAGAGGCGGCTAAACTACGTTTGCGTCCTATTATCATGACATCACTGGCTTTTGTAGTAGGATTAATTCCGATGATGGGTGCTACAGGACCGTCTGCACAGGGAAATCATTCCATTAGTATTGGCGCTGCGGGAGGTATGGTTTCAGGAGTAATTCTGGGGTTATTAATCATTCCGGTTTTATTCATCGTATTCCAGCATTTACAGGAAAAAGTTACCGGAAAACCGATAGCCGTAATTCATAACGAAGAAAAATAAAAAAATGGAAAATTTTATAACGACAATTCTGCTGGCCGTCATTATTGGCATCGGCTATATATCGTACAGGATTTCTAAAGATTTAGAAAGCAGAAAAGATACTTGTACAGAAATTTAATGACAATTTATAAAATGAAAAAATATATAACTAAAATTGTGATGGTCGCCATTTTGATTCTCACAATACTATCCTGTACCGTTTCAAAGGATATTGAAGCTCCCAAAGAGGCACTTCCTGAGAATTTCAGGAATCAAAAGACTGCTGATACCACAAGTAGTGCGGATATTAAATGGAAATCTTTTTTTGAAGAACCTGATTTAGTAAAGCTTATTGATGTTGCATTAGAAAAAAATAACGATTTACAAATTGCGGAGCAAAATATAGCAATTGCCAACTTGAAATTTAAGCAGGCTAAATGGGGAAATGTTCCTCAGCTGAATGCCTATGCTACGGCAGTAACGAACCGTCTTTCCGATAATAGTCTGAACGGATTAAGTACCTCTCAGTTTTTAGGACAAAAACACCTGGAAGATTTTTCAGCCGGATTAAATTTATCTTGGGAAGCGGATATTTGGGGTAAAATAAAAAACCAGAAAAAAAGTGCTCTAGCTGAATTTATGCAAACAGCCGAAGCTAAAAAAGCATTGCAAACTACTATTGTAGCTACAGTGTCAAAAGGGTTTTATGATTTGCTTATGCTCGATGCACAGCTGGAAATTGCCAGAAAAACGTTGGTTCTAAATGACAGTACGCTCTTCATTGTTAATTTACAGTTTGAATCCGGTCAGTTAAGCTCGCTGGCAAAAGATCAAACCGAAGCACAACGATTAGTAGCGGCTCAGTTAATTCCCAAATTAGAGCAGGATATAGAAATTCAGGAAAATGCTTTAAGTGTTTTATCAGGAAGTTTTCCGGATGCTAAAGAAAGGGAAAGTAAACTAAACACAATTCTTGTCAAAGAAAATCTTTCAGCAGGGATTCCGTCTGAGTTGTTGGAAAAAAGACCGGATGTTAAGAGTGCTGAACTGGCGTTAAAAATGGCGAATGCAAAAGTTGGAATTACAAAATCAAGTTTGTACCCGGCTTTGAATATCACTGCCGTAACCGGTGTGAACTCATTTGAGTTTAACAACTGGTTTAATATTCCGGCTTCTTTATTTGGATCAGTAACAGGTGGATTAACAGCTCCGGTTTTGAACGGTAAAAAACTAAAAACCCAATATGAAGTGGCTAAGGTTCAAAGGGAACAGGCAATCTTGCAGTTTAAACAAACCTTTTTAGTTGCGGTACAGGAAGTATCTGATGCTCTGGCAAAAATTAACAAGCAGGAAGAACAATATGCTATTGCAAAACAACGCGTTGAAAAGCTTCAAAAAGCAATTGGAAATGCAGATTTGCTTTTTAAAAGCGGAATGGCTACTTATCTTGAAGTGATTGTTGCGCAAGGAAACCTTTTGGCTGCAGAACTGGAACTCGCATCAATAAAAAAGGAACGTTTGTCGTCAAATGTCGAATTGTATCGTGCTCTTGGTGGTGGATGGGAATAACCGGTTTATAACTATTTTTTAAATAATTTTAAGCAGTAAAAAATGAATTCAAAATTTAATAATTATCTTTTTAATACCGATCTTAACTCTGTGTATCAGAAATTTTGGGTTACTTATGATCTTTTAAATTTAAGTCCCAATGCTATTTTGAAATTTAAAAAGCAGGAAAAGAATAGTCTGATTTCTATCGAAAATTCGAATTTGTCTTATTCAGAAATCCAGTTAATTTTTATGGAACATCAAATTAAATACAATCAGATGGCTTTGTAATCAGGTATCAATAAATGCAAAAACCCTGGTCGAATATAATTCAGCCAGGGTTTTGAATAATAAAAAAAAATTAAGCAAGAACAGTATTTTTGGCAGCAATACGCATTTTTTTAGCGCCATTTACCATTTCGATCAACGCTTTTTTAGTTTCTTCCCAATGACGCGTTTTTAAACCGCAATCCGGATTAACCCATAACTGATCAGCATGAAAATCTCAGAATCTACTTTTTTTGATGTGATTGTGTTTCCTCGCATTTACCTTATAAAATCTTAAAATAAAATGTATTTTTGAGTTTTTAATTTGAATATAAAATCAAAATGAACTGGGAACAACTTTTATCTTTAAAAAAACAAGGCGATACAAGTAAACGATTACGAATTGAACAGGATGACACCCGTTTAGGATTTGAAGTAGATTATGATCGTATTATATTTTCGGCTGCTTTTAGAAGTTTACAGGATAAAACCCAGGTAATTCCGCTTTCTAAAACTGACTTTGTACATACCCGATTAACGCATAGTTTGGAAGTTTCGGTAGTGGGAAGGTCTTTAGGACGTTTGGTTGGAAAAAAAATTATAGAAAAATATCCGTATTTAAAAGATATTCATGGATTTCACATGAATGATTTTGGAGCTATTGTTGCCGCAGCATCTTTAGCGCATGATATTGGAAATCCTCCATTTGGACATTCCGGAGAGAAAGCTATAGGAGAATATTTTTCTATTGGAAAAGGAAAAAAATACCAGGAATATCTGAGCCCAAAACAATGGCAGGATTTAATTGATTTTGAAGGAAATGCCAATGGTTTTTCGGTGATGACTTCAAGCCGTCCGGGAATTGAGGGCGGGCTTCGCATTTCCTACGCTACTCTGGGTGCGTTTATGAAATACCCAAAGGAGAGTTTGCCCAAAAAACCTACCCGAAATATCTCCGATAAAAAATATGGTTTCTTTCAGGCTGATGCTGCTTTTTTTAAAGAAGCCGCTCAGGATATGGGTTTGATTCCCAATAAATCCGGTGAGGATATTGGTTTTGAAAGACATCCGCTGGCTTATTTAGTTGAAGCTGCAGATGATATCTGTTACACCATCATTGACTTTGAAGACGGTATAAATTTAGGTTTGGTTTCCGAAGATTTTGCTTTGGAATATTTGATTAAATTAGTAAAAGACAGTATTAATACTTCCAAATATAAAACTTTACAAACTAAAGAAGACCGTATAAGTTATTTAAGGGCATTAGCGATAAGCAGCCTGATAAATGATGCCGTAAAAGTGTTTATCGCTAATGAAGAGGCTATTTTAAAAGGGCAATTTCCATTTGCATTAATGGACAAAAGCAAATACAAAGCTCAGATGGATGACATTATCAAAATTAGTATTGACAAAATTTATCAAAGCCGTGAAGTCATTGAAAAAGAATTAGTAGGTTATCAGATTATACAGACTTTACTGGATAAATTTATTACTGCTTATGACAATACATTTAATGGTACAGCTTCTAATTATGATAAGTTAATATTAAAATTATTGCCGGAAAAACACCATCTGGAAAAAGAGAATCTATATGATCGTTTGCTGCACATTTGTCACTACGTATCCTTGCTTACAGATGGAAATGCATTAGAATTATATGAGACCATTAATGGTACCAAAAAAAGATAATGGCTTAAAAAGCATATGTAATACCTACTCCTAAAACCTGTTTTAACTGGGTTTTAGGCCCTTCGGTAACCTCAACGCCATCAATTTCTGTTTTGTTTTTGATGTCATCATCGTATAAAATACGGGCACCAATATTTGCTTTTACATATTGAT
Organism: Flavobacterium sp. ARAG 55.4; assembly: GCF_051846875.1. NCBI lineage: Bacteria > Pseudomonadati > Bacteroidota > Flavobacteriia > Flavobacteriales > Flavobacteriaceae > Flavobacterium > Flavobacterium sp. ARAG 55.4. The sequence goes on from NZ_JBPYCT010000001.1 coordinate 28,533, forward strand.
TTACGACTAAATTTAAAGCTAAATCACAGTCTACATCGACATTTCCAAATTTGTTAATGTAGTCTGAATAGAGACTCACATTGCTCACAAAAATCACATTTTTGGAAATTTCACTTTTGTAATGATTTGTAATCAGTACACCGACTTCATTTTTAGCTCTTCTTCCTCTTTTGACAATATTTCCGTCTTCATCATAAATCGCTTTTTCGACACCGAAAGATCCATTGTTAGCTAAATCCTGATCCCACACTAATGTTGCCTTATAAGTAAAAGGAGAAGCGTAAAAAACAAAATCTTTATTTTTCTTGCTATACTCCGCTCCGGTTCCTAAAAACAGATATGCCGGTGCAAAGAGTCGTGAAATAGGATTGTCTTTGTTCGGATATTTGTATCCGTTAGTCAGCTGAGTGTTAAAATTAAGTTTTCCCGAATGAAACCAGTTGCTTTCAGGGTTTTTTCGGTATCCAAAAGTAGAATTAAACCGAAAAGCATCGTCGGTTTTACGAACTTCAACACCGTCCTGTTTATTCATTCCGTATCTGATACTGAGTTCGTTCACCCATTTCATGTATTTTCTCTCATAAGTTCGGTTGAAATCTCCTTTGAGTAATCCTGAAATAGAACTGGTACCACCCGCACTCCAGTTTACAAACGCAATTTCGGAAATGTCAAATCCTAAAATGTTTTTGCCGTGCCAGTGTGAGTAATGTGGTTCTATTTTTATAATTTCAGGAAGTTTAACCGTTCTTGCAATAGTGTATCTTAATTTAGGAGGAGAAGGTTTTCTGTAAAAATTATCATGTAATACCGGCTGAAGTATTATTTTAGGGATTGAATCTGTAGCAATGGAATCCGCAACAATTGTATCTTTAACAACCTGCGAAAAACTACTGGTCCCAGTAATAAATAGTAATAACAGAATAAGAAGAGTTTGTTTTTGTACTTTCATTATTGAATCGGTATTTAATGTCAGCAAATTTCTTGTTTTAATAACTCAAAAAGAGTGATTTTAGTGTTTCAACGCTAATTGTGCAATATTGTTGTAATTGGTTTACAGTTCCTTGTCCAATAAACTCATCCGGAATTCCTAATGTTTTAATATTGGACCGGTAGTTATTCTGAGCTGCAAATTCCAGAATTCCGCTTCCGAAACCACCAATAACTGTGCCATCTTCAATTGTAATGATGAATTTGAATTTTTGAAATATTTCGTGTAATAATTTCTCGTCTAAAGGTTTTACAAATGCAAAATCAAAATGGGCAATTTTTTCAGGATTTTCTATCTCGTTCAGCGCCATTTTTACATTGTTTCCTATGGTTCCGCTCGATAAAACGGCTACTTTACTTCCATTTTTGATACAAAAAGCTTTCCCAATATCAATTTTTTGATAGTGACCAAAATATTCTTTTTTCCAATCAGGAATTACACCGCGACCTCGGGGATAACGGATAGCTATAGGATGTTCCAGTCCTGACTGAGCGGTATACATAATGTTTTGTAATGCTATTTCATTCATAGGAGCATAAATAATCAGATTAGGAATGCAGCGTAAGTAAGCAATGTCAAATACGCCATGGTGTGTTGCTCCGTCTTCACCTACTAATCCTGCTCTGTCCAGGCAAAATATTACAGCTAAATTTTGCAAAGCCACATCATGAATGACCTGATCATAAGCTCTTTGTAAAAAAGTAGAATAAATATTGCAAAAAACAGTCATCCCCTGTGTTGCCATTCCGGCGGCAAGGGTTACTGCGTGTTGCTCGGCAATTCCTACATCAAAAGCGCGTTCCGGTAAGGCATCCATCATAAATTTTAATGAACTTCCTGAAGGCATTGCAGGTGTGATACCTATAATTTTTTCATTGGCTTTTGCCAGATCTAAAATAGTCAGACCAAAAACATCCTGATATTTTGGAGGTAGATCCGCTTCTGATTTTGGAATAATTTCACCGGTCAAGCGATCAAATTTTCCGGGAGAATGATAGACGACCTGATTTTCTTCTGCCTGTTGTAATCCTTTTCCTTTTTTAGTAATTACATGCAAAAATTTAGGTCCTTTTATTTTTTGTAAACGCTTTAATTCTTTGGTTACTGCAAAAATATCGTTGCCGTCAATTGGTCCTGAATAATTAAAATTCAGGGATTTAATTATATTATTTTGTCTGGGATTTTTGCCTTCTTTTACCGCCGTAAGATAGTTTTTCAAAGCACCGACGCTTGGGTCAATTCCGATGGCGTTATCATTGAGAATGACTAATAAATTGGCATTAGTCACTCCGGCATGATTCAGTCCTTCAAAAGCCATTCCTGAAGCTATCGAAGCATCACCAATTACGGCAATGTGTTGTTTTTCGAAATCTCCTTTCAGATTTGATGCAATTGCCATTCCCAGTGCGGCCGAAATGGAAGTCGAGGAATGACCTACGCCAAAGGCATCATAAATACTTTCACTCCTTTTGGGAAAACCTGAAATTCCGTTTAATTGCCGATTAGTATGAAAATTATCTCTTCTTTCCGTTAGGATTTTGTGTCCGTAAGCCTGGTGGCCCACATCCCATATTAAAGCATCATCGGGTGTGTTAAATACATAATGCAAAGCAATGGTTAATTCAATCACTCCTAAACTCGCACCCAGATGTCCTTCTTTTACTGAAACGATATCGATAATAAAATTGCGTAATTCCTGAGCCAACTGAGGAAGTTGGGCTTCGTCAAGGACACGTAAATCAGAAGGAGAATTGATATTTTGGAGTAGACTGCTTTTCATTAGGAATTCTAAAAAAGCAAATTTACGGTTTTAAATTTAAATCTGTTTTTGTATCTGCAGATTGAATTGAATTTTAAAGCAGGAAGGCATTATAAAACGATTTTAAATTATACTGTTATTGTTTATTCGTCTTGCTAAAATTTCAAGATTCAAATTGAAAAAACGCCATAACAATTGCTGCAAGAGATTTAGATCTTAATTTTAAGCTCCCGAAAATTATTTCAAAATCGTACTTTTGCTGTATGGAAAATATTTTCACCGACGAATATTTTATGAAAAAGGCTTTGCAGGAAGCCGAAAAGGCTTTTGAGAAAGGCGAAATTCCTGTAGGAGCAATTATTGTAGTCAATAATACCATCATTGCCCGCAGTCATAATCTGACTGAAATGCTTCATGATGTTACTGCTCATGCCGAAATGCAGTCGATAACTGCTGCTGCAAATTATTTAGGCGGGAAATATTTAAAAGATTGTACGCTGTATGTAACTCTGGAACCTTGCCAGATGTGTGCCGGAGCTTTATACTGGAGTCAGATTTCTAAAATTGTTTTTGGTGCCCGTGATGAACAACGTGGTTTTATGACTCTGGGAACAAAACTACATCCTAAAACTACTGTGGTTTCAGGAATCATGGCAAATGAAGCTGCTGATTTGATGAAACATTTTTTTGTTTCGAGGAGAAAATAATTTTTGTAAACGATTATAATATTCCTCTGGCCTTAATTTCAAGATATTTGTTAATGGTGTCTAAGGTCAGATTTTCGGGTTGTGTCAAAACCGAATGAATTCCGTATTTTTTAAGTTCGTTTACAATAAGCTTTTTTTCAAAAATAAACTTTTCAGCAATGACTTTGTCGTAGACTTGCTGGATTGTTTCTGCTTTTTTAGTGGTTATCTGATTCAATTCGGTATTTTGAAAAAAAACGACTACCAGTAAATGGCTTTTTGCAATTCCTTTTAAATAAGGTAACTGACGGTGGAGGCTATCTAATGTTTCAAAGTTGGTATACAAAATAATCAGACTTCGCTGGCTGATGTTTTTTTTGATGTCCGCATAGAGTCTGGAATAATCACTTTCAAAATAATCCGTTTTAATTTTATAGAGATTTTCCAGAATTTTTTGCATTTGCAACGTTCTTTTTTCTGAAACGACACGGTTTTCTACTTTTTTAGAAAAAGAAAACATACCGGCTTTATCTTGTTTTTTCAGAATCACATTAGACATCACTAAAGTGGCATTTATAGCATAATCAAGCAGACTCATTCCGTTAAAAGGCATTTTCATCGTACGCCCTTTATCAATTGCCATATAAATATTTTGGGATTTTTCGTCCTGAAACTGATTCACCATTAAACTGTTTTTCTTGGCAGTAGCTTTCCAGTTCAGGGTTCTGATATCATCACCGGGAACATATTCTTTAATTTGTTCGAATTCCATTGTATGTCCCAGTCGTCTTATTTTTTTAACCCCGTACTGAAACAAATTATTAGAAAAAGCAATCAGATCGTATTTTCTTAACTGAATGTAAGAAGGGTAGACCGGAACCATTACATCTTTATTGAAAATATAGCGCTTAGAAAGCAACTTTAATGGAGAAGAAATATAAATATTTAAATTTCCAAAATGATATTCACCGCGTTCTGTGGGTCTGAGATAATATTGAAAATCATCAACTGAAGCATTTTTTATTTTTCGTTTAATTTCAAAGTCTCTGATTTGGAACTGAAAGGGAATTTCGTCAATTACTTTAGCATAAACACTAAAAGCATAGAAATTTTTAATGCTAATGATTATTGGATTTTCATCACCGTTAGATAATTTTTCGGGCGTTATTCTTTGTGCTTCTATTCCGTTTTTTGTCAGAAACAAAATGATAAAATCCAAAACGAAAAAGCACATTAAAGCAAGCAGAATATATTCCGCAGCCTGATACAAAGCTGGAAATATAAACGACAGACAAAATATCCCTATTATGCCTGCCAGCAAATAGAAGAACAGCAGATTGATATAAAATTGTTTAAAATAGTTCAATATTTATAGCACTTATGATTTGTAAAAGGATTTTTTTTGAAATTTATTTATCTGGGAATTTCAATGTTTTCTAATATTTGTTTAATGATTTCGACACTCGTTAACCCTTCCATTTCACGTTCAGGAGTAACAATTACCCGGTGCTGCAATACGGGAATTGCGGCCTCTTTAATATCCTCCGGAGTAACAAAATCCCTGCCTCTGATAGCAGCAAAACCTTTGGCTGCATTCAGGATTGCAATAGAAGCGCGTGGAGAAGCACCTAAATATAAAAATGCATTTTCGCGGGTATTCACCACAATTTTAGCAATGTATTCAATCAGGTTTGCATCTACCAGTACTTGTTTTACTAAAGCCTGATAGCTGTTGATTTCACTCGCCGAAATAATGCTGGCAATAGTATCTAATTTTCCGTGATTCTGAAGAGAATGCTCTCTTTGTAAAATTATAATTTCCTCATCCAGAACCGGATAATCAATGTTGATTTTAAACAGAAAACGGTCTAATTGTGCTTCGGGTAAACGATAGGTTCCTTCCTGTTCTATGGGGTTTTGTGTCGCTAAAACAATAAATGGTGTTTCTAATGTATATGTTGTTCCGTCCATAGTGATCTGGCGTTCTTCCATAACTTCAAAAAGAGCAGCCTGCGTTTTGGCCGGAGCACGATTGATTTCGTCAATTAAAATCAGGTTAGAAAAAACAGGTCCTTTTTTAAATTCGAATTCGGATTTTTTTAAATCATATACCGATGTTCCCAAGATGTCCGATGGCATTAAATCCGGTGTAAACTGGATGCGGCTGAATCCTATTGAGAGTGTTTTTGACAGAATTTTAGCAGTTATGGTCTTAGCAACTCCGGGAACGCCTTCGATTAAAACATGACCATTGGATAAAATAGCAACCAGCAACTGATCAATCATTTTATGCTGACCCACAATTACGGTTTCTAATTCTTTTTTTATTTTTTGAATGCTTTCGCTTAATGCTCCTAAATCTAATCGGGATTCAAAGGTTACATTTTCTGAATCCGGATGGCTGTTTTCTGTATTTTCCATTAGCTGATAATTTTTTCTATTGCATTATTAATTTCAATTAAATCTTCTTCAACACATAAGTAATAAGGATCATTCAGACGTTTAATTAGCCATACCAGCTCTTTAATGTCCTGCATGCTTTTAGCTGTTTTCAGTTGTAATTTTTTTTCAAAATTCTCGTCTAAAACAGTAGTGTCAATTAAATATTCATTCCTTATTTTTTCAAAAAAATAAATTATTTTTTTATTGATAATATTTTGATGATCGCCTTCCTGATAATACAAATTACCAATAGTCTTTGTAAAATCGACTGTTGTATTGGCTAATGGTTTCACGATAGGAACGATACGCTGTTTCCTCTTAGCATTAAAAATCATAAACAGCAGCATGCCGGAAAGGAACAGTAACCAGGCCCATTTTAAAGCAGGCTGACTCAAAATATAGCGCAAAGGAGAATTAGAAATAACTTCTCCATTTTGGCCTTTTACTAACCAGAAAAGATTACCTTCAGGGATATAAGAAAGAATTTTTTCGGTATATTCAAAATGATTGCTTTTTAATAAATGATAATTTGCAAAACAGGCCGGTTGTGTGTGCAGGTAAAAATAACCTTCTTTGTAAGGCACTTTTATAAAATTAATTTCTTTTTTATCGTCTTTTCCCTGATACCCCAAAACGGTTGTTGTCAGGGTGTCTATTTCTGAAAAGTAAATATTCCCGGCTCCAATATTTAAATTGTATTTTTCACAACCTAAATTTTTATTAGCCATCCACACATTTACCGTGTCAGATAATTTTAAACTGGAGTTAATGCTGAAATTTAAACTGTCCATTAGCGTTTCAGGAAAATCTTTGCAGCTTATAAAAGCGGTATTGCCATCACCGACAAAATAAAAAAGTTCTTTGTCTGATTTGCTGTCTAAGTTGTAATTTTCAGAGACAGAAAAGATAGTTCCGCGGTAGTCGTACGCTACATCGACTAAAGCATTTTTGCTGTTAAAAAATTCATAGAGTGTTTTTATTACTTTTTGGATTTTGTTTTGTTTAAATAAACCGGTAGATTCTTTGTCAAAAACATAGAGTCCAAAAGGAATTTTTTCGGTTAAATCATAAGAGGGAAACCAGTTTACAGGTTTGGGCTTAACAGCGTCAATATAAACAATTCCTGCTAAAAATAAGATGAAAAAAACAATATATATTTTAATGGTATTGTTCATTTATGAGATGGATTGTAACGTTTTTTCAAATGTTTTTTTTGCTTTTTCAAAAGTGATTTCGTCCAGGTCAAATTCTCCGTACCAAATGTAATTGTACAAATAAGACACATAACCGAAGTCATTCCTAATGCTTTCATTTTTTATCTCATACAGATAATCTGAATTTGTTTTTTCAGGATTCCAGTCGATTACATTTTTCTCGGACATTTTTTTGAGTAACCATAAATAATAATATCGGATAGCTAATCGTTTCTCCCCGGATTTTAAGGTGTCCTTTATTAAATTTTCAAAATCTATATGTTTCAGATTTAGCTCTATATCATCATATTTCAGGATTTTTTGAGCAGTTGATTTCCCAAAAATCCATTGTCCTTCTTTATTGAGGATGAGCTTCACAATACTATAAATAACATACACTATGATAAGTATTGCAATAGTTTTTAAAGTCAGATTAACATATTTTCCTGAAACATCCATGTCAGGGAGCCCAAAAATCTTTTTAAACCAAAATGATAACCAATTTAAAAAGCGATCCCAAATTCCTTTTTCGGCAATTTTTACATCATAAATAAAATCAGACGACTGATAGCTTTTTTTATACTCCGGATTAAATTTCAGCGGTTTAATGATACTGTTGTCAACTAGGATTTCTTTTTCATTGATAGACATAGTGCTGCTTTTGGCTACAGCCAAAGAATCCTGCGACCAGGAACAAATACCTGTTATCAACAAAAAAAATAAGATTAGTTTATTCACTATCACTACCTATCAAGTCTATAGAATGGTTAGCCGAAGTATTCTCTTCCGTTTCTTTCTGGCTGTAATAAATTAGCCCCTGATTGACAATAATTAAATTGCTGAGAATATAATTGGCAACAAGAGAAATAACCATTACAACTGTCATTAACATAGGCAGTGCCGAAAATTGTTCGGGATTAATTGGTCCGGACTGAGGTGAAAAATCGGTAAACATATTTACCATGCCTAACAGATACGGTATTGTGGTAAAAATGGTCATTACAATCTGAATAATAATTATCATAATCATTGTTGATCCTACATTGGTCCAGAACTGTTGTTTTAAATATTTAAAACCTACAGCTAGAGAAGGAAACAATCTGTCAGTTGAATTCAGATAATGATAAAAACTAATGTTTACCCAGCTAAGGGCAGCCGGAGCTGTGATAAAAAACAATGGGATTCCTATGATTATGAAAAATAAAAGGATGTTGAGTCCAAAAATGAGAACTATTATGGGAGTTATTATAAATACTAATGCGATAAAGAATTTAAAAATTTTAAAAGATTTCTGTTTCAGACTCTGGAGTATTTCCGAAGGTTCGATATCATCATTGTTTTTTTTGTCAAATAAATCAAAATAAATTACCGGAAATGCATATTGTAAAACAGAAATAAAGAAAAATAAAACCATTATAAGTATGGCAAAAAAAGCAATAAAACCGACATTGTCAGTAAGCATATTTACCATTGGGTTCGAATCTAATCCGGGGTTGCCTAAATTAGAAAACAGCGTCTGAAAGTAAAACTGAAAACCAAAAAATACAATTGCAATTAATAGCAACAGCAAGGCACCGTTTATAATGAAATAGTTTTTAAAATAGCTTTTTCCGTGCATTTTGAAAAACAGAAAAGTATCATTAATATAAGTGCTAAACGAACGGTTTTTGTGAAGCTGAAACATCATTTAGATTTATTTTTTTGTTAATAATAAATGGGTATATTAAATAATAAAAAGCAATAAAGGAAAGTGTTGAAATGATAATAAAGACACTCAGCCAGACTGGCATTTCAATGGAATACCGGGTGATAAAACCTTCCAGAAATCCAGCTGCAATGGTGAAAGGAATAGTACTCAGAAAAATTTTAAGACTGTTTTTGAAACCAATTTTAAAGGAATTCATTCTGGAAAAAGTTCTAGGAAATAAAATAGATGCGCCTAATATGAAACCGCATGCAGCTTCTACCACCATCCCAAAAATTTCCATTGTGCCATGAATCCAGATACCGCGAACGCTTTCCCAAAAAACACCCTGCTGGTGAAAAAAATACTGGAAAGCACCGAGCATGATAGAGTTTTGTAATAAAACAGTAAAGGTCCCAATTCCTAGAAAAACGCCATAAATAAAACAACGGGTTCCTACATATAAATTATTGAGTGTTATCCCAATGAAACTCCCCACATTCCCGCCGGATTTATAAACTGCCATCGGATTGCCTTTTTTTATGTTTTCCAAAGTCATATTTATGTAATCGTCACCCAGAATAAGGCGTACAAAATCCTGATCATATTTAGCAGAAACAACTCCGATACTGACGCAGCAAAAAAACAAAATAAAGGCATACAACAGATAGCGTTTGTATTGATAGACTAAAAGAGGTACTTCGGCTGAAAAGAAATGTATAAAACGATTTTTATCTTCCCTTTTGGTTTTGTAAATCTTTTGATATATCTGAGAAGCCAAATAATTCAGATAGATTACCGTTTTACTTTTGGGGTAATAAGTTTGTGCATAAGATAAATCATTTACCAAATGAATGTACAAGCTTGCCATTTCATCAGGATTTTTCTTAGATTTACCAAAAATTGCCTGTTCAAATTCAAGCCATTTTTCTTTGTTTTGTTTTATGAATGCAACTTCTCTCATTGAGGCTAAAATAATAAAATATGTCAGAATTATCGATAAATACTACACAAAATGTTGTTATTAAATTTTCTGCTGCTTCTGTAGGAGAAAGAATGGGTGCTTACGCCTTAGATTTGGTTATAAAAATCGCCTATTTATTTACGGTATTCTATATTTTTTACTGGCTAAAATTAGACCGGATTTTTGGCGGAGACCGATGGGCGATAATGTCTGTTATGATGATTTTGGCGCTGCCCTATGTTTTTTATTCTTTAGTTCTGGAAACTCTTTTTGAAGGGCAGACTTTAGGGAAGAAGATTTGTAAAATTAAAGTGGTGAAAATAGATGGTTATCAGGCCTCTTTCGGGGATTATATTATACGTTGGCTTTTTCGTCTTATTGATTTTATTTCCAGTAGTGGTCTGGTGGGGTTGACAGCTATGATTATTAGTGAAAAAACGCAGCGGCTGGGCGATATGGCATCCGGAACAGCTGTCATTACTTTGAAAAATAAAATTACAATAAACAGTACTATTCTCGAAGAAATAGGTGATGCTTATGTGCCGGTTTATCCTTTGGTTATCAGGCTTTCAGATAATGATATCCGTATAATAAAAGAAACCTATCAGACCACATTAGTGCAAAAAAAGATTGATTTTGAAATTCTAGGAAAATTAAAAGATAAAATCGAAAGTGTAACCGGAATAACAAAACAATCCGGTACAACAAACGAAGAATTTATCAAAACTATTTTAAAAGATTATAACTTTTATACTCAGCATATGTAATGTGGCAGATGAAAAATAAACACATTAACTATAGCTTTTTAAGCTCACTAGGTTTCAAATTTCTTTGTTTTTTAAAATAGTTAGAAAGGTGGCTTTCATCGGTAAAGCCAAATTCATAAGCAATTTGTTTCATAGATAACTGCTTGTTTAAAATTCTTTTTTCTATTAATTGTGTTCGCAGTTTATTGCAGTAATCTCTATAACTCAACAAAAAATTTCGTTTGAAATAAGTACCAAAATAACTATGAGAGATATTAAAATGTGCTGCAATGGTTTTTATCTGAACTAGTTTTGGTTTGTAAATATTCTGATGAATATAAGAGATAATCTGGTCGTTATCTACTCCTGAATGAGCAATTTTTATATTTTGCTGTTGTAAACTTTCTTTAATTAACCCAAAAATAGACAGGATTTGGTAAAAAGCAATTGGCGAAGTCGAAATGTTTGAATTACTGTTATAAGTTCGGATGTTGTCGATGGTATTTTTTAATATCACAGCATATGTTTCGTCCAGTTTTAAAACATTTTCCTTCAGAGATTTATCCCTCATGAAATTCTCGGGTGTATTGAGTAAAAACTCATCACAGGAAAGTTTTTTATTCGAATTAAAATAAGTATCGGTGAATTTTATAAAGAAAAAGCGTGTTCGTTCCTGAATATCAAAATAATGCTCATCATCAGTTGAAAGAACAAATAAATCTCCTGCCTGATACGGAATCAGATTTTTGTTTAACTGATGGATTCCGCTTCCTTTTATAATATAAATAATCTCATAATAGGTGTGACTATGTCTGGGAAGATGGTATTGGTCTTCTTCAAATTCGTCAATGACTAAGGTGTCAAATTGATTTAATTTTTTCATATGTAGCTATTTATTGTTTTTTATAGGTTATATATAATTGCTTCGCCTGTTCGCTATCGCTCGAGTCGCATATCACTATTGATGTTTACGGGGGATTTAGGGTATGCTAATTCCATAGTCTATAGTTGCAAGTTTATGAGGTAAAATTACAATTTTATTGAATTGCCGGTCTGTAAATTTGCAGTGTAAATAGACGTTGAGGTAAAATCAATCTTCGCTAGTATTAATTTTTTAGAATAAAAATGAAAAAAAGTTTGCTTTCACTCTCTTTGGGTGGTTTGACTATAGGGATTACGGAATTTGTGATGATGGGAATACTACCAGATATTGCATCCGATTTAAAAGTAAGTATTCCCATTGCGGGTTATTTAATTTCGGCTTATGCACTTGGAGTGGTTATTGGCGCACCTTTATTAGTGATTATAGCTAGAAATGAGCCGCCTAAAAAAACACTTTTAATCCTCGCGGCAATGCTTGCTTTTTTTAATGCATTATCAATTGTGGTGCCGGGTTATGGTTTTTTCTTTTTAACGCGATTGCTTTCCGGTTTACCGCACGGTGCGTTTTTTGGTGTTGGAGCGGTAGTAGCCAGCAGACTTGCGGAGAAAGGAAAAGAAGCTCAGGCAATATCCATTATGTTTGCTGGTTTAACAATTGCTAATCTGATTGGAGTGCCTATCGGAACTTATATTGGGCATCATTTTTCCTGGCGCTACACTTTTATTCTGATAGCTTTTTTAGGTGTTGTAACCTTTATTTCGCTTTACTTTTGGATGCCAGATGTAGAATCGAATGAGAAAGTTTCGATAAAAGACCAAATGCAGTTTTTTAAGAAGGTCGAAGCCTGGTTGGTTATTTTAATTACGGCAATTGGGGTAGGAGGTTTGTTTTGCTGGATTAGTTACATTGCTCCTTTATTGACTGATATTTCAGGTTTTGAAGCTACCGATGTGCCTTATATTATGATACTTGCTGGTGCAGGAATGGTTGTAGGGAATGTTATAGGGGGTAAATTAGCTGATCAATTTTCACCGGAGAAAACCTTAATTGTTTTGCTTTTGCTGATGGCTTTCGATTTAGCAATGGTATTTTTTTTATCATCAAACCCATATATTAGTTTGATTTTAGTTTTTTGTACGGGTTGCATTGCTTTTGCATTGATTGCTCCTATTCAGATGTTGATGATTCAAATTGCAGTAGGAGCCGAAATGATTGCTTCGGCAGCCATACAGGCCTCTTTTAATATCGGGAATGCTCTGGGTGCTTTTTTAGGTGGTTTGCCTTTGATTGCCGGATTTAGTTATGCTTCGCCTAATTTAGTTGGAGTTGGAATGTCTCTAATAGGGGTTTTAGTGATTGTAATTTTGATACAAAGACGCCGAAGAATTTTAAAATTTGAAACTGTTTAAATTTAATAATTTATATTTTTTAAGAACCGCTTTTGTCCCGATAACTATCGGGAGATTGGCGCTTTTTTGTTTGATTAAAATCAAATTTAAGTATGGCATTCTTTTAAATGTGCTCAATATTTTTATATTATATTTAGCTTGGTTTAAAAAGGAGTCTTTCTTTGATACATTCAATTGGTCTTCTGTAAATATCTTTATAAGTTATTTCTACGGTATAATTGTTAAGTTTTGCTTTTATTAATTCTGTATATTCTTTGTTCTGAATATTATCATTTTTAAAATATAATTTAAATAAAAAATGGGATTGATCTTTGCCAATAGCGCCATTTTTAGAGTTGATTTCAAAATAATCATATTTAGGTTCTGTTGCTTGGAATGGAAAATTTTCATTTTCATCGATTTCACATATTAAATCATAAAAATTCGGATAAATTTTTCCTGTATTATCTAGTATTCTAAATTTAGTAATAATCATTGGTCCTAATCCAATATTATGAATTGAGATTTCTATGGTTTCTTCAGAATTTTGTAGATGTATGCTTCCAAATGGTCTTGCTAGTTCTTGTATAGTCCATTTGTTTCTGTCATCTTCAATTTTTACTAAATTAATACTTATATAAGTTAATATTATGAGATTTATTAATGTAAATAAAGTATTGATTATCCCGCTAAAGTAATTAGCAAAATTAACCCAGTCTTCGCTGTTGTCTGATAATTTTAAGCTCCCGAATTTAAATAAATATAGGCCAATTGTTGTAAAAATTATAATAGAGGTTGATAACCAAACTATTTTCAATAAGTTTTTTGATTTCATCTTTTTTATGGTTCTTAATGCAAATTTTTAATATGAATAAATTAAATATTGAAATTTATTCGTACAAAAATAAGAATTAGATTTTTATAAAAATAGTTAGTTTGAAATCAAAATCCCTAGTCCAGATAGTCCTGAGGTTTCGGGAGAAATCCTTTATTGTTTTTCTTTAAAACAATAAAGATTGTAACGGATAGCTTGAAAAAGCTTCAAAAAAAGCCACAAAAAAACCGCTAATCTTTCGAAAAGCGGTTTTTTGTTTAGTCTTTTATAGCATTTCCTTTTTTGTCAAAGAAATGATATTCTAAATACGTGTAAGCGTCACGTGGTATAATTTTCACCCATTTTTTATGTTCAAAAAACCATTTTGAACGTAATGATGGAAAACCTTTGCTGAGGTAAGCAGCCACAAAAGGATGTGCATTAAGTACTACTTTTTTGTGGTTTTTTAAAACTCTTTCCAGGTCAGATTGGATTTTGTCAATGATTAATATTGGCGCTTCAATTTCACCATTTTCATTGTTTGGATCTTCTTCTCTGGTTTTAATATTTCTTTCTGGTCTTACTCTTTGTCTGGTAATCTGGACTAATCCAAATTTACTAGGAGGTAAGATTTTATGTTTCGCTTTATCGTCGCTCATTTCTTCTCGAAGGAAGTCGAACAGGACTTTGCGATTTTCGGGATTAGACATGTCGATAAAATCCACGACTATGATACCGCCCATATCACGCAAACGCAATTGTCTGGCTATTTCGGCAGCGGCAATCATATTTACTTCCATGGCTGTGTCTTCCTGATTAGTCGCTTTATTAGAACGGTTTCCGCTATTCACGTCTATAACGTGTAATGCTTCAGTATGTTCAATGATAAGGTAAGCTCCTTTACTCATGGAAACTGTTTTTCCAAAAGAAGTTTTGATTTGTCTCTCTATATTGTATTTCTCGAAGATAGGTGTGTCGTTTGACTGATAAAACTTCACAATAGATTGTTTGGATGGTGCAATTTCTTGCAGATAATCCTTTGTTTGTTGGTACAACTCTTCATCATCTATCTGGATACTGGTAAAAGTATCGTTAAAAACATCTCTAAGAATAGAGGAAGCTCGGTTGAGTTCGCCTAATACTTTTGAGGGATGATGAGCAGTTGGTAATTTCTTACACATTGCAGTCCATCTGTTGAGCAGATTCTGCAAATCTTTTTCTAATTCGGCTGTATTTTTGCCTTCGGCTACTGTGCGAACAATAACACCAAATCCTTTAGGTTTGATGGATTGTACAAGTTTTTTTAGACGGTCTTTTTCTTTTTTGTCTTCTATTTTTTGAGAAATAGACACACGATCAGAGAAAGGAACTAAAACAATAAAACGTCCGGCAAGAGAAAGCTCAGCGCTAATTCTTGGTCCTTTGGTAGATATTGGTTCTTTTACAACTTGCACTAAGATAGATTGATTGGCATTTATTACGTCTGTAATAGTCCCGTCTTTGTCTATCTCTTTTTCAAACTGAAAGTTTTTTAGGGAGAAATCTTTTATTTTACCTGCGCTTACAAGTTTTATGAATTTCAGCTGGGAAGTGAGATTAGGTCCTAAATCATGATAATGTAAAAAGGCATCTTTTTCAAAGCCTACATTTACAAAAGCAGCGTTAAGTCCGGCAACCGGTTTTCTGATTTTGGCAATAAAAATATCGCCTACCTGAAAGTTGCTTGTCTCTTCTTCTTTGTGTAATTCAATTAGTTTTCCATCTTTTAATAAGGCAAAATCTACGGAATCAGAACTAGATCGAATGATTAATTCTTTATTCACGTTGTAAATTTTTATCCAAGAATTGGTTGTTAGTTGTTAGTTGTCGGTTGTTGGTAAAAACCATCAACCATGAACTATTAACCATCAACTTCTACAAGGATGGATTAAACAATATTTTGAACAGGTATTGAACCCGGAGAAAAGAAGATTAGTAGAAAATAGAATAAAGAGAATAGACTTTTTTGCGCCTATTTTCTATTTTCTTTTTTCTTTCATCTTTTTTCAATTTCAATGAACGTTTAAAAAGAAAAAAGTAGTTAAAAACTACTTTTTCTTTTTGTGACGGTTAGCTCTCGCTCTTTTCTTACGTTTGTGAGTAGCTACCTTATGTCTTTTTCTTTTTTTACCACTTGGCATAATCTTTTAGATTTTATGATTAATAATATTATTTTGCTTCGTTATTTGTTTTTACTCCTTCTACAAAAACTTTTGCAGGTTTGAAAGCAGGAATGTTGTGTGCAGGTATTTTAATTGTAGTGTTTTTTGAGATATTTCTACCTGTTTTCTCAGCTCTTGTCTTTACGATAAAGCTACCAAAACCTCTTAAATAAACATTGTCTCCAGTTTCTAATGAAGTTTTTACTTCCTCCATAAAGGTCTCTACTGTTGCTTGCACATCACCTTTTTCAAGACCTAACTTTTCTGAAATTTTCGCTACGATATCTGCTTTCGTCATTTTCTTTCCTTATTTATTATTCTGTAATAATTTTTTTGAGTGTGCAAATATATGAATTAAAAAAACAATTATTCAAGCTAATTCATTAAATTTTAATTACATAAACTTTTACTTTTGTGAACAAATATTTAATAATGAATTTTCATAACTTGCTAATAAACTGGTATTTACAAAATAAGCGCAATTTGCCGTGGCGAAATACCGCTAATCCGTACCATATTTGGCTCTCCGAAATCATGTTGCAACAGACACGGGTAGCGCAGGGAATGCCCTATTTTTTGTCTTTTACAACTGCTTTTCCAACCGTTTTTGATTTGGCTAAAGCCCAAGAAGAACAAGTCTTAAAATTATGGCAGGGTTTAGGATATTATTCACGTGCCCGTAACCTGCATAAAACCGCTCAATATATAGCGACTGAACGCAACGGAATTTTTCCGGATAACTATAAGGATTTATTGCAATTAAAAGGAGTAGGCGAATATACCGCAGCGGCAATTGCTTCTTTTTCTTATAATGAAGTGGTGCCGGTGGTAGATGGAAATGTGTTTCGAGTGCTTTCTCGTTATTTTGATATTGAAACTGATATTGCCCAGGCTTCCGCTAAAAAAGAATTCGCAGCCTTGGCTTTCGAATTAATGCCAAAAGATAACCCGGCTATTTTTAACCAGGCTATTATGGAGTTTGGTGCTTTGCAATGTGTGCCTAAAAATCCTGATTGTACAAATTGTATTTTTAATGATAGTTGTGCCGCTCTTCAAAAAAAGAAAGTGGATCAATTGCCAGTGAAATCAAAGAAGTTAAAAGTAAGAAATCGATACTTTAATTATGTTATGCTTTCTGATGCTGAAGAGAATACTTTGATTCAGAAACGAACCGCAAAAGGAATCTGGCATAACTTATATGAGTTTCCTTTAATAGAAACGTTACAGGAAGAAGATTTTGAGTTTGTGTCTAATGCTGTTCAGCAGGAATTATTTTTTACTAATCCTATTATAAGTATGCAAGCCTGCAATGAAAAAAGCATTGTGCATAAATTGTCGCATCAGCATTTGCATATTAAGTTCTGGAAGCTGAATGTAAAAGGTAAAGTGGAGAATGGAATCTCTAAAGAAGAGTTAAAGCGGTATCCTTTTCCCATTGTGATTCATAATTTTATTGAATCAGAATAGAATTACAGCACAAAAAAATGTACCTTTGGTATAAGTACGACGCATTAATACAACTATGAACGGAACATTAAATAAGGTAATGCTGATTGGTCATCTGGGGGACGATGTTAAGATGCACTATTTTGAGGCAGGCAATTGTATTGGGAGATTTCAACTGGCTACTAATGAGGTGTATATTAATAAGACGACCAATGAGAAAATCGTTTCTACCGAATGGCATAATCTGGTAGTGCGTAATAAAGCGGCAGAAATATGTGAAAAATATTTGTCAAAAGGAGATAAAATTTACGTGGAAGGAAGGATTAAATCCCGGCAATGGCAGGCAGAAGATGGTTCAATGAAGCATACTACTGAGATTCAGGTGACGGAATTTACTTTTTTATCAACTAAAAAAGATACTGAAAACAACAAGCAAAATCAGAGTCCGGAATCCGCAAAAAACACTAACTTTGACACACCAAATAAAGGCTTGCCTATCAATGATTTGCCTTTTTGATTGTTTAACTAATCTTTTTTAATTTGGACCCAGAGCCCAGTTTAAATTTCGTTTATACTTTAGATATTAATCTATTGTTTGGTTTCGCCGGAATATTTGTATTGCTGTTTTGTTCTGCAGTAGTTTCGGGAGCTGAAGTTGCCTTGTTTTCGCTGTCGCAAAAGGATATTGACGATACGCTTCAGGAAAACCTTTCTACAGGAAAAATACTCTCAGAATTATTACAAAGGCCTAAAAAACTATTGGCGACACTGCTTGTAGCTAATAATTTTATAAATATTGGAGTAGTTATTCTTTTTTCTTTTATAGGTTCTGATTTGTTTGCGGCTGTTACTTCGCCGGTTTTAAAATTTATCTTAGAAGTTATCGTTGTTACTTCGTTATTATTACTTTTTGGTGAAGTTTTACCAAAAGTTTATGCCAGCAGAAACAATGTTAAGTTTGCTAAAAGAATCGCTTATCCTATATCTTTTTTAGATAATATTCTGTCGCCAATTAGTATTCCGATGCGTTCTACAACTGTTTATTTACACAATAAACTGGGAAAACAAAGAACAAGTTTTTCGGTTGACCAATTGTCTCAGGCTTTAGAATTGACTGCAACGGATGAAACTTCGACCGATGAACAAAAAATATTGGAAGGAATTGTTTCTTTTGGAAATACTGATACCAAGCAGGTTATGAGTCCGCGTATTGATATTTTTGCATTAGAAATTTCAGAATCTTTTAGTGAGATTTATGTTAAGATTCTTGAAAAAGGCTATTCCAGAATTCCGGTTTATCGCGATAATATTGATCAGATTGAAGGTGTTCTGTTTATCAAAGATTTATTACCATATATTGATAAAAAAGAATTTGACTGGACGACTTTAATCAGAGAAGCATTTTTTGTGCCTGAAAATAAAAAACTGGATAATCTGCTCAAAGATTTTCAGTCTATGAAAAGTCATCTTGCTATTGTTGTGGATGAATATGGCGGGACTTCCGGTTTGGTTTCGTTAGAAGATGTTATTGAGGAAATTGTAGGGGATATTAGCGATGAGTTTGATGATGAAGATATTAATTTTTCTCAAATCGACGATCGAAATTACCTTTTTGAAGGAAAAATAAACCTGAAAGATTTCTACAGAATTGTAGATGTTGATGAGGAATTATTTGAAGAGCAAAAAGGAGAAGCTGAAACTTTAGCAGGATTTATTCTGGAAATTTCTGGAAATTTCCCCGCCAAAGGACAAAAAATTGCTTTTGAAAACTGCCTTTTTACTATTGAGGTTGTAGATAAAAAACGTATCAAACAGATAAAAGTGACTATTGATGTTTAATTTAAAAAGTGTTCGTACAAAGTTTAACAGAACGAAAATAGCGGTGATACCCGTCTTTTTTGGATTAATACTTTTTTCCAGTTGTAAAGATAATGTGTTGCCTAAACCCGCAGGTTATTTGCGACTGGATTATCCTGTGGCTGAATATGAACATTTTGAAAATCAATGTCCTTTTGCATTTGATATGAATGCTAAGGCAATTATAAAGGGCGAAAAAGACTGTGGTTTTACCATTTCGTATCCCAAGATGAGAGCCACAATCTATCTGACTTATAAGCCTGTGAAAAATAATCTGAATACATTACTTCGCGATGCTCAGAAACTTACTTTTGAGCATGTTATTAAAGCTGATGATATTCTGGAACAACCCTATTTAAATCCGGAAAGGAAGGTATACGGAATGTTTTATCAGGTAGATGGGAATGCAGCGACTAATTCCCAATTTTATGTAACTGACAGTACCAGGCATTTTTTAACAGGTTCTGTATACTTTTACGCTAAACCTAATTTTGATTCTATTATGCCGGCAGCGAGTTATATTAAAAACGATATGCAGCATTTGATGGAGACTTTATCTTGGAAATAATTTTTCTTTTAATAATTCTGTCTCTTTAAAATTGTACAATTCAGACTAAAATAAAAGCTTTGGAATCAAAACAAGTAAAATGGGGTTATTTAGGTTTGCTTTCCTTGGTTTGGGGAAGTTCTTTTATTCTAATTAAAAAAGGGTTAATAGGATTATCAGCTATCCAGGTGGGTTCTTTGCGAATTATATTTGCGGCTTTGTTTTTGTTGTTAATAGGATTTAAAAGTTTATCGAAAATCCCAAAAGACAAATGGAAATTTATAGCCTTAACTTCTGTATTTGGAACCTTTGTTCCTGCATTTCTTTTTGCGCTGGCTCAGACAGAAATTGATAGTTCAGTAAGCTCTATTTTGAACTCGTTGACTCCTTTGAATACCTTGGTTTTAGGTGTTTTATTTTTTGGTGTTGGTTTTCAGAAAAGACAAGTTTGGGGTGTTTTTATAGGATTAATTGGGAGTTTGCTTCTTGTTTTTAACGGAGCACTTAATCATCCGGGTCAAAATTATTATTATGCTGTTTTGGTTATTATCGCTTCACTTTGTTATGCGGTAAATGTTAATTTGCTTAAGCGTTTTTTGTCTGATTTGAGTCCAATAAGTATTACCACAGGAAATTTTTTGTTTTTGATTTTTCCGGCATTAATTATTCTTTATTTCACTGGATTTTATGATGTGCTTGCAGTTGAAAAAGTACAGCATTCTGTATTGTTTATTATGATTTTAGGAGTGGTAGGCACTGGTATAGCGAATATTTTGTTTTTTAAATTAATTCAAATTTCATCACCGGTTTTTGCAACTTCTGTAACGTATTTAATTCCCGTTGTGGCTTTCTTTTGGGGATTGCTGGATCATGAAACGTTGACAGCAGTTCAGTTTTTTGGCGCATTCATTATTCTGATAGGAGTTTATTTGTCAGCTAAAAAATAGTGGAGTTAAATAAAAATAAGAAAGGCTGCCCGAAAGACAGCCTTTATGTTTTAAAAATGATTTCTTATTCAAAAAGAGGTTTTTCTACCGGATTTCCATATTTGTCAAAATAGAAAATAGGGATGTTGAGTTTTTCTAATTCCGGAATGACTTCTTTGCCTTTTCCTACAATGATTATTCGGCTGTTGTCGATTAAGAAATATTTATTGGCAGCGTTTATAACGTCTTCTTTGGTAACTGCATTGATGGTTTTAATGTAGTTTTCGTAGAAATCAGCTGGTAAATCCTCAGTCTCAGTGTTTAAAGCATATCGTGCAACTGATTCCGGTTTTTCGGCTTTCATTACAAATCGGCCTATATAGCTGGCTTTGGCGTTATCAAGTTGTTCTGTGGTTACTTTTTCAGTCCTTATTTTTTTGATTTCTTTGATGAACTCAACTACAGCGCTGTCGGTTACATTGTTTTTTACAGCAGACGACGAGCGAATACTGGTTACATATTTTCCTGCGCCAATACTAGTACTTGCTCCGTAAGTCCAGCCGTGAGCTTCTCTTAAATTCATGTTCAGGTAGCTGTTAAAACCTCCGCCTAAAATGTAGCTTGCAATTACCGCCGGAAAAAAATCCTTTTCATTCATTCTTAATTTATAAGTGTTTACTAATGAGATTTCAGATTGCACCGCATTAGGAACGTCAATAAAATTGATTTGGGTTGATGCTACATTGTCGGGATCAGGATAGATGATTTTGTTAGTGTTTGTTCTTTTCCAGGAACCAAACAGTTGTTCGACAAGTGGTTTTATTTCTTCATATTTAACATCGCCTACTATGGCTAAATAAGCATTCTGAGGCGCAAAATTAGTATTGTAAATTTTTATGATATCTTCTAGTGTGATTTTAGAAATGCTTTCTTCAGTCATGAATTCACCTGACGGATGGTTTTTTCCATATGCCAGTGCATTAACTAATCTGTTGGCTATGGTGGAAACGCTCTTTTCCTGAGAGCGTAACCCTTCGATTGCTTTTGCTTTTTCTTTGTCTAATTCTTCCTGAGTGAAATTTGGATCCAGAGCTCCGTAAGCCAGAAGTTCCAGTGTGCGTTTTGAAAATTTAGAAAGTGAACTTCCGTAAGCGCTATTAGAACTAAATGAAACACTGGCTCCCATAAAATCAATTTCTTCATTGAAGTCTTCCTTTGAAATCCTGCTGCTGCCGTTACCTATCAGATTGCTGCATAATTCGTCCATTCCTTTTTTCTCTCCTTCTGCAAATGGGGGATTGTCTATGGTTAGGTTATAAGTTACTTTGGGTAATTTATGATTTTCAACAACCATTACCTTTAGTCCGTTTGCTAAAATAAAAGTTTTTGGTTTTTTTATATTGACAACAGGAGGTTTTCCGGCTACAGGTTGTTTTCGTTCTTGTGCTTGCATCATTGCGGTGACTAAAATTAGAATGATTAAAATACTTGATTTTTTCATGGTTCGAAAGGACTTAGTTTTCGTTTTTTTCAGGATTAGGAATGTAATCTAATAAAAGACGCTGGTTTGGATTAAGGTATTTTTTTGCAACGGCCTGAATTTCTTCTCTGGTGACAGAACGGTAGATGTCAATGTCACTATTGATAAGATTTACATCTCCATGAAGTAAGTAATATTTGGCCAGGTTTTCGGCAATTCCCTCTACGCTTGAATTTTCATTGATATATTGATTTTCAAATTGGTTCAGTAATTTTTGGTAATCTCTCTCGGAAATTAAATTGGTTTGAATTTTCACTATTTCTTCGTCAATTTCTTTCAGTAAATCTTCATTGGTAAAATTAGTCATAGGCAGACCATATATAATGTACATGCCGTAATCCTCCTGATTAAAACTCACAGCTCCAATCTGTAATGCTTTTTTCTGATCGTCAACTATTTTTTTATATAGTTTTGAACTTTTTCCGTCACTTAAATAAACGGAAATAAAATCCAGAACACGGGCGTCTCTGGTTTTCATTGAAGGAGTCCGGTATGCAGCTACAAGCATCGGGATCTGGATGTTTGGGTCGATATGAGTAGCTTTGATAGTTTCGGTTATTGGTTTTTCAACAAATGTTTCTCTTTTTATCGGAGCCCCTTTTTTAATCGGTCCAAAATATTTCTGAACCCAATCTTTGGTTTGTTTTGGTTCGAAATCTCCGGCAATCACCAGAACGGCATTGTTAGGGACATAAAATTTTTCATTAAAGGCTTTAAAATCTTCCAGTTTGGCCGAGTTTAAATGTTCGGTAGAGCCTATAGTGGTCCAGCGGTAAGGATGGTTGATGAACAGGTTTTCTTTAACAGCCTGGATTATTTTGCCGTATGGCTGATTGTCATAACGGGAGTTTTTTTCTTCCTTAATTACCTGTTTTTGGGTGTCAACACCAATTTGATTAATCACGGGATGCATCAGTCTTTCAGATTCCATCCATAAAGCCAATTCTAAATTATTGGAAGGAAAAACTTCATAATAATAAGTACGGTCATCTGAGGTGTTAGCGTTGTTTACGCCGCCATTGGCAGTAACAATATTAAACCATTCGCCTCTTTTAATGCTTTCAGTTCCTTCAAATAACAGGTGTTCGAAAAAATGTGCAAATCCTGTTTTGTTAGGGTTTTCGTCTTTAGAACCCACATGGTACATTACCGAAGTGATTACCACCGGAGCACTGTTGTCCTGATGCAGGATAACGTGCATGCCATTATCTAAATCATATTCTTCGAAAGCTATTTTTTGAGCAGAGGCGACACCGCCAAGGAAAAGTGCAGTACTTATTGCCATTATTGTTTTTTTCATATTAAGATTAATAAAAATAAGGTTGCAATACTTTAATGAGTAATATTGTTTCTCCAAAAATACTTTTTTTTAGTATTGGTTGTGTAGTGTGGTTTTTTTTAACAGAAAAATAAGTTGTAATCCGGTTTCTAAAGTATTGAAAATAAAGTAAAAAAGAGAATAAAAACTTTTTTAAATTTAGGGATTGTGTGATAAAAAAATAATTGTATATTTGCAACCTTAAAAATCAATAAATCAATTTGGTATGTATGCAATCGTAGAGATAGCAGGGCAACAATTTAAAGTAAGCAAAGACTTAAAGGTTTATGTTCACCGTTTGTCTAACGAAGAAGGATCAAAAGTTTCTTTTGATAAAGTTCTTTTATTAGATGACAATGGGAATGTAACTTTGGGCGCCCCAGCTATAGAAGGTGCTTCAGTAGAAGCTAAAGTGTTACAACACTTAAAAGGAGATAAAGTTATCGTTTTCAAAAAGAAAAGAAGAAAAGGATACAAAAAAAGAAATGGTCACAGACAATATCTTACTCAAATTGTAATTGAAGGTATTACTGCAGCAGGTGCTAAAAAAGCGGCTTCTAAAAAAGCAGCAGCTGAAGCAACTACAGAAACAGCTGAAGCTCCAAAGAAAAAGGCAGCTAAAGCTAAAAAAGAAGATACTCAAGAATAATAACAATATTAAAACTAAAACATCATGGCTCACAAGAAAGGTGTCGGTAGTTCTAAGAATGGTAGAGAATCAGAATCAAAACGTTTAGGTGTTAAGATTTTTGGAGGACAGGCTGCTATCGCAGGGAACATCATCGTAAGACAAAGAGGTTCGAAACACAATCCAGGTGAAAATGTTTACATCAGTAAAGATCACACCCTACACGCAAGAGTAGACGGAATTGTTAAGTTCCAAAAGAAAAGAGACAACAAATCATACGTTTCAATCCTTCCGTTTGAAGTAGAAGCATAATTGATTTTCTCAATTTATTTAAACCTGTTAGCGACGCTAACAGGTTTTTTTTGTGCTTAAAAGTTACTGATTCAATCAAATGGTTTTATAAAATATTTTAGCACAGAAAATCTATTTGGTTAATATCTTTTGCAAAAGCAATATTGCTAGTTAGCTATTGAATCTGGTATTTTTAAGTTAAGCAGTTACAGAGTTTCCTGTGTAGTATAAACAACAAATCCCCTGCTTAATTTAAAAACAAGGGGATTTGTTGCAAAAACCTGAATTAATAATTGTTTTAATCCATTGGGCCTCCGCGTCTCTCGCCTCCAAATCCTTCCGGACGTTCCCCTCTGCCTGTATTTCTGTTTTTTCCGGGAGCTTTTCCGGCAAAGTTTTGGATTTTATAGGTCAAAGAGAACATAGCATAACGTCTCAATACAGTATTTTCGTTATCGCTAACCGATGTAGTCGAAATACTTCTGGTAATACTCTGATTTTGGTTTAAAAGGTCATATACTTTTACTTTAGCAACAAATGCTTTGTTTAAGAAGGTATACGATAAACTGGTATTCCATAAGTAAAAACTTTGATTGATAGAATTGTAAGTATATCCAAAATCATTACCCCAAATCCAGTTAGCAGGCCAGTAGCTTGTAGTTTGAAGGTTAAGTCTGTGAACCACATTAGATCTAGCGTTTAGAGTACTAATGTCGTAGTTTGTTTCATTGTAAGAGAAATTATAAGAAGGAGCAATGGTAAAAAATTCGCCATAATCATAATTAAGATATACTCTTGGAGAAATTCCGATAGCTTTAGCTCCGTATAAAACACCGTTAGTAAAACCTTTGGAGAAGGAATGATTAGCATTTAAGGCTATTCCGTAGCGTAATAAATTACCTTCTTGTTTGATGGATTTATTCCAGCTGGCACCTGCTGAAATCGAATAGGTACCTGAAATGTTTTCATAAGAAGTCCGTCTGTTGTTGTCTTCATCATATATAGAAGTAGTGATTACATCATTATTATAAAAATTACTGTTAAGATATAAATTGTAACCGGAACGGGTACGGAAATCAAAATTTCTATAGTTAATATTGGCACTATGTGTTTCTGTAGGATTTAAGTTTGGGTTTCCTGTTACTGTGTTTAAGGTATTTGATACGTTCTCTATAGGAAGTAACTCTGATGCTGAAGGCAGAGACTGACTGTAATTGTATCTGGCTGTGAAAAATTTAGAACGGTCTATTCTGTACCGGATTTGTGCGCTGCCAAAAGGCAGAACATACTTTTTATTTAAATCAATTGTTTCTCCTTTGTAAAAAGAGTGGTTGTCGTATTGTACAATTGATGTTGTAGAATTGACGTCAAAAGTAAATTTGTTTTTTTGAAATCGTATACCGGCTTTTGGAGCAATACTATTTTGTTTAGAAGTCAGGTAAGTGGTTTGTTCCTCATTTAAGTTGGTATATACATCATTTCCGATATCATCATAGGTTTTGTTATCGTTAATATTGTTTTGAAAATTATATTCCATACCTATTTTAAAACGAATAGAATCGGTTACTGGTTCAGTGTACTCAATTTCGGCAGAATAAGAGTCGCTAATGCTGTTGTTTTTAATGTTTTGATCCCGAATGACTTGTCGGTCTGTTATGTAATAATTTGTTTCTGATTGATTAAAGTTGTTCGAATTTGAATTGTTATTGCTGTTGTTGAATACAAAACTCAGGTTTCTTGCTCTTTTCTCGAATGTTTTATTAAAGTTAATGGAATTGCTAAAGCTGTTGGATTCATTTCTGTTTTCGGATTTAGAGTACGCATCATTAGTTAATGTGCCATCTTCTGCAGTTGTAGTGCTGTTAGATTGAGGATTGCTTTCTGATGTAGAAGTGCTGAATCTTGGCGCAACAAATAATCGTATGCTAGGCGATATTTTATATTCTAATTCCACATTCGCCTTATTGCTGTTGTTTCTGTTGTCTGTTATAGATTCAGAAACTGTGTTGAAATTTCCGTCAGGTCTAAAATTAGTCGAGTTAGATTTATTTATGTTCTCCGTATGAGTATCAGTATAATTGTAATTGGCGTTTACCTCAAAATCTTTAAATAATTCATCAGAATAATTAAGTCCTAATAAATTTGATGTGGTAATACCATTGGCCTGACTCCTGTTAACAGTTGAGCCTCTACTGTTTCTTCCGCCGCCCATATTGTCAAATACTTCGTCTTGAGAAAAACCCTGAGCATTAATATTATTAGAGGAGCCGAGCAAACTTATTTTTCTGTTGTTATTAAAATAGTTTACGATAAAGCTGGATTCATAACGATCATCGGTACCGTATCCGCCAAGGAATTTTCCAAAATAACCTTTGTTTTTTTCTTCATCAATAGTCAGATTGATGCTGGCATTGTCTGAAGCTGCCTGATCTTTAGAATATTCTTCTTTTTTAGTTTTAAAGTCAGAAACCTGAATTTTATTGATGATTTCAGCAGGCAGATTTTTTAAAGCCATAGCACCGTCGCGGTCAAAAAAGGGCTTCCCGTTTACTAGAACCTGAGTCACTTCTTTTCCGTTGGCAGTAATTTTACCATCACTATCCACTTCGAGTCCGGGAAGTTGTTTTAGCAGTGTTTCAACATTCGAATCCGGACGAACCTTAAATAAAGCAGCATTGTATTCTATTGTATCATTTTTGACTCTGATTGGTGGAGCTTCTCCTTTTACAACCACTTCGTTAAGTGTATTGGTTGATTCAGCAAGATAAATGTTGCTGAAATCCTTGTTAGCGGTAAGGTCTTTTTGTTCTTCAGTAAAAGTTTCAAAACCTACATAAGTAACTTTTAAAAAGACAGGTTTGTCATTTTTTTTAACTGCAAAATTAAAATCCCCGTTTTTATCTGTAAGGGTATATTCCAAAATAGTCGAGTCTTTTACTGTCGTAATATATACTGTAGCAGACTCCAGCGGAAGTTGTGTGTTGATGTTGAGTACTTTTCCTTTTAAAGTATAGCTTTGGGCATTAGCGTGAAAAGAAAATGCAAGTAAAAATAGAAATGATAAATATTTACACATGATAATTTGGTTAAACTGAACATAAGATGTTAATTAGAAGAAAAGGTTTAACTGCAAGTGTAAATTTTATATTTATTTTTCCCGGATGCTAGTGAATGGTCGTAAAAAAACCCTCGCTCCCGAAACTTCGGGACAGCAAGGGTTCTGCTTTATTAAAAAAAAAAGACTAATCACTATTGACTAGTAACTAATCACTAATCTAATATCTGTAATATTCTGGTTTGTATGGACCTTCAACTTCAACACCAATATAAGCCGCCTGGTCAGGACGTAAAGTTTCTAACTCAACACCTAATTTAGCTAAGTGTAAAGCTGCTACTTTTTCATCCAAATGTTTTGGTAACATATAAACGTTGTTTTCATATTTATCAGAGTGATTCCATAATTCAATTTGGGCTAAAGTCTGGTTGGTGAATGAGTTACTCATTACAAAACTTGGGTGACCTGTAGCACAACCAAGGTTTACTAAACGACCTTCAGCCAAAATGATGATATCTTTTCCATCGATTGTATATTTGTCCACCTGAGGTTTGATTTCGATTTTAGAAGCACCGTGGTTTTTGTTCAACCAGGCCATATCAATTTCGTTATCAAAGTGTCCGATGTTACAAACAACCGTTTTATCTTTCATTTGCTCGAAATGCTCTCCAAGAACGATATCTTTATTTCCTGTAGTAGTAATGATGATATCAGCATTAGCAATTACAGTGTTTAATTTCTTCACTTCATAACCGTCCATTGCAGCTTGTAAGGCACAAATTGGATCGATTTCAGTAACTGTTACAATAGATCCTGCACCTCTGAAAGAAGCAGCAGTCCCTTTTCCAACATCACCGTATCCACAAACGATAACTCTTTTTCCGGCTAACATCAAGTCAGTTGCACGACGAACAGCATCTACAGCAGATTCTTTACAACCGTATTTGTTGTCAAATTTAGATTTAGTAACAGAATCGTTAATGTTAATTGCAGGCATTGGTAAAGTTCCGGCTTTTACTCTTTCGTACAATCTGTGAACACCAGTTGTAGTTTCTTCAGACAATCCTTTGATTCCAGGAACCAATTCCGGGTAACGGTCAATAACCATATTAGTTAAATCTCCACCATCATCAAGAATCATGTTTAATGGTTTTCTTTCTTCACCAAAGAACAGAGTCTGCTCAATACACCAGTCAAATTCTTCTTCATTTAAACCTTTCCAAGCGTAAACTGAAATTCCGGCAGCAGCAATAGCCGCAGCAGCCTGATCCTGAGTAGAGAAAATGTTACAGGAAGACCAGGTAACTTCAGCACCAAGAGCAATTAAAGTTTCAATTAAAACTGCAGTCTGGATTGTCATATGCAAACATCCTGCAATACGAGCACCTTTCAATGGTTGTTCGTCTTTATATTCAGCACGAAGCGCCATTAACCCTGGCATTTCAGCTTCAGCCAGTTCAATTTCTTTTCTTCCCCAGGCGGCCAGAGAAATGTCTTTTACTTTGAAAGCCACATAAGGCGTAGTCGTTGTACTCATTTATAGTATATTTGTAATTATAAATTTTTTGCAAAATTACGTAATAACTTATTATATAAAAAGGATTCGCAAACATTTATGAAATGTTTAATGTCTTAATCTTTTGAATATTAACTGAATAATTTATTTTAGTAAAGAGCTTATTTCGTTTAGAAGCTATTCCCGTTATCCGCTGTATCTTTTACTCCCTAAAGAAAGGAGTAAAAGGATGCCGCTACTACCGGGGCTAGAAGGACAGCTGAGTTAAGAGGCAAAACTCATAACTCATAATTCATAATTTAAAAGAATGCCTTTATACAAAAAAATACAATTTAATAACAACACTCAAATTTATATTTGGAAAATCACTGAATCCTACGAACAATTGTTTGCAGAAGTTAGTTTGACTACTACATGTCAATTGCGAATTAAGGGCATGAAATCAGAATTGCATCAACGCGGTTTTCTAAGTGTCCGAAAATTATTAAATGAAGCAGGTTATACCGATTTTGACTTGTATTATGACGAATTTGGGAAGCCACATCTTCAGGATGGTAAACATATTTCAATTACTCATTCTCATGAGTTTTCATCGATTATTATCAGTAATGAAACCGTAGGAATTGATATCGAATTGCAAAGAGAAAAAATTATTCGCATTGCTGACAAATTCTGTGATGCAGAATTTCAATACTTAGACCGGGAAAAAACAGCCGAATACATAAAAAAACTCACGGTAATCTGGGGAGCTAAAGAAGCTATTTTTAAAATCAGAAACGAAAAAGGAATCAGTTTTAAAGATCATATTGCAGTCGGGGCATTTAGCTTAAATCAAACCGGGACTACTGCGCATTTAAACTTTGGAGGATTACAGACACAATTTGATATTTATTTTGAAGAAGTGGAAGACTTTACACTTGTTTACGCATTAGAGCAAGTGTAATTTTTTTTATAGTTGCTGGTTTTTAAGTTTTCTAAAAAAAATTACTGGAGTCAGGTAGTTTCTTAAGAGATTTTTAAAAACGCTTAATTTTTTTTCACTGGTGTATCGGATTCTTTTAATCTGTTTTTAAACATATTAAGATAAAGGAAACTACCCATTTTGCGGGCTCTTCGTTTCAGGATTGCTGCATTTTCTCCTTCAAAATGTTCGTCTAAGGTCTGAAACCAGTGATTGAGCCAGATTCCAAACTCATTAGCACTAATTTTTTCTTCAAAATGAGAATCTACTTCATTATGCACTGCATGAGGGTTTCCTTTGTATTTCTTAACCGCAAACAAATTGGTTTCCCAAAAATCAGTCAGTTTTTCCAAATGTGCATCCCAATCTTTTATCATCGTATTAAAATAAAAACCAATTTCTTCATCTGTTCTTATTTTAGCATAGAACTGATGTACTAAAAATTTGACATCAGTTCTGCTTTCTATTTCTTTCATATCAGGCTATTTATGATGATTAATAAAATACTTAAAAACACACTGCTGATAATTAAATTAAAAACGGTTCTATGACTCAGTTGTGCGAGAATAGAAGTGTTGGCAAAAATATTAGCAAATACAATAATTGCCAGTTGAACCATTTGGACTACAGATGTGCCATTAGAAAGTATAAACATCGCTGCTGTAGCTCCCAGACAGCTTTGTCCGATTATAGCCATAGTGGCAGAACCAATGTAACTTTTGTTGAAATTTTCGAATGTTGTGTTATAAAGTGTCATGATATATTTGTTTTATAGGACAAATTTACCACGATAAAACACCTCAGTTTTATGACTAAAATCATAAAACAAAAACTTTTTTAGCGGTATACTTTTCGGTTGATAATTTTTAAACAGCCTTTTTTTTCTAATGATTTTATAGCTCTGATAACCGTTTCTACTCTTAGACCTGTTAGATCAGCTAATTGCTGACGGGTAAAATTAATCAGAAAACCGGCTTCTTCTTTTTTAAAACGGAATTGTTCTATTGAATAGTCTATTAAGCGTAAAATCCGGTGTTCCGGATCCTGAGAAGAAATTTCGGCAGCCATAACCGATTTATAATACAGTCGTTGCGATAAATTTTTAATTATTTTTAAACTAATCTCGGGATTGTTTTTAAGTAATTCCAGAAACTTGTTTTTTGTGATTGAAATTATTTCACAGTCAGTTACTGCGACAGCATTAGCAGGATAGGCCTGATTTATAAAAAGTGGCGGTTCTCCAAAACACTGATCCTGATGAAATATTCCCTGAATAAATTCTTTGCCTTCATCATTATAATTATTCATCTTAACTTCACCTGAAATAATTTGATAATAATAGGCAGGCTGATTGCCTTCTTCAAAAATAAGTTCTCCATTTTTGAAAAGTTTTTTTATTCCGCCATATGCTTCCAGTATTATTCCGGCAATCATTGTAAAATTTTAAGACATCTAAAAGGCTTACAAATATAATTGTTTAGAAATAGTTCTTGTGGTGTAAAAACTTTTTACTTTTACATTCTCATGGAAAAAGCAACAATCTATAAGGAAATACAGCTAGCTAAAGCTGCTAATCAAAAATTATTAGCCATTCTTCTGGATCCGGATAAAATAATTTGGGAAAAATTAGATAGTTTGATTTTTAACATAAATCAATCACCGGCGACTCATGTTTTTATCGGCGGAAGCCAAGTAGAAAGCAACATTTTAGACGATTTGATTGTTAGAATAAAACAAAATTGCATTTTACCAATCGTTCTTTTTCCGGGGCATCCTTCGCAGATTTCTAAATATGCGGATGGAATTTTGTTTTTATCATTGATATCCGGAAGAAATCCGGATTACCTGATAGAACATCAGCTTAATGCCGTACCAGTTTTAAATAAAACACAACTCGAAATCATTTCAACGGGCTATGTTTTGATAGAAAGCGGACACGAAACCGCTGTAGAACGCGTTAGTAAAACGAAGCCTTTGGACAGAAATAATCCGGAATTAGTTTTGCATACTGCTCAGGCCGGAGAAATGCTGGGTAATAAACTGATTTATCTTGAGGCCGGAAGCGGTGCTAAACAGGCAGTTCCATTAGAAATGATAAGCCGGGTTTCTAAAAATATTCAGATTCCCTTAATTGTAGGTGGTGGAATTGTTGATTTGACGGCTATTGAAAAAGCCTATCAGGCAGGAGCTGATTTAGTGGTAATTGGAACTGCTTTTGAAAAAAATGCTGATTTTTTTAACACTAAAATTAAATTATAAATGATAGATTTTTTTTTCGCACAATACGCGAATTATCCTGCGTCAGAAATTGCACTGGAATTAATGGGAGTTTTTTTTGGATTGGCCAGTGTATGGTTTGCTAAAAAAGATAATATTCTGGTCTTTCCCACAGGGTTAATTAGCACTTTTATTTATGCTTATTTGTTGTGGAAATGGGAATTGCTTGGTGATTCTATGATTAACGGTTATTATTTTATAATGAGTATTTATGGATGGTATCACTGGACCAGAAAAAAAGGCGGAGAAGAAGAATTTCCTGTTTCTTTAATAACCAAAAAAGAAAAAAGTACTGCAGTTGTTATTTTTATATTAACTTTAGTTTTTGTGTATCTGGTGTATCAGTATTTTGATAAATTTATTAACTGGTTCAATTATGTAGATACTTTTTTAACCGCAACTTTTTTTGTAGGAATGTGGTTAATGGCAAAACGAAAAATAGAAAACTGGATTTTTTGGATTGTAGGAGATTTCATTTCAATACCTTTGTATTTTTTTAAGGGATATACCTTTACGGCTTTGCAATATTTAATTTTTACAATTCTGGCGATATATGGCTATTTAGAATGGAAAGAAATTTTAAATAAAAAAAAGACTGAAAAGGGCCTCTTTTTTAATGATGCTTTATAATAAATATATGAGTGAAATTACTGTTTCCGGGTTTGAAAGATCTAAATTAATTAATGAGTTAAAAAGAGTTAAAAGTATGGGGTTTTCAGATCAGGATTTTGAACAAATCAATGAACACGGTGTTTTATTAGAAGATATTAAAAAGCAACTGGCAATTTTTAAAAGAGGAATTGCTAAAATGGAATTAATAGAAGCTGCAACCGTAGGAAATGGAATTTTAAAATTAACTCACGAAGAATTTGTTGAGAAAGCAGTTTTTTTTGATGAGCATAAAACAAATCTTAAATTATTAAAATTTGTTCCTGCATCAGGGGCTGCAAGCAGGATGTTTAAATTCCTGACCACATTTATGAATGAATATGATATTGATAAAGAAAGTATTAATGCTTATATCAATAGAAAAAAAAATACGAAGCTGCGTGTTTTTATTGTGGGGATGGAGAAGTTACCCTTTTTTGAGATTATTTATAAAAAATTAAAAGAAGAACATCCGGATTTTGACTCTTTTTCCAGAGATTACAAAAATTATTATTTTATAAAATTCATGTTGGATGCCAGGTATTTTGATTTTGCATCCAAACCTAAAGGAATTTTGCCTTTTCACAAATATGCTACTACAATTGCTACACCTATAGAAGAACATTTATATGAATGTGGTTATTATTCCAGCAGCAATAACCAGTCATACCTCCATTTTACAGTTTCAGAAGAACATCAGGAACATTTTGAACAGATTATAGATAGAGTAAAAGACAAGGTAGAAATAGAAACTCAAACCAGTATTAATGTCACTTATTCGTATCAGGATAAAAAAACAGATACTATTGCCGTAACTATGAATAATAAGCCTTTTAGAAAGGAAAATGGCGAATTGCTTTTCAGACCGGGTGGACATGGAGCTTTGTTAGAAAATTTAAATCAGCTTGATGCCGATATCATTTTTATTAAAAATATTGATAATGTAATTCTGCATAATAATGATACGATAGCACTTTATAAAAAAGCACTTGCCGGCATTCTGTTAGAGCTGCAACAGGAAATATTTGCCTGCCTGAATCTAATTGACAGTTTTACTGCTACAGATCATCAGATAGAAGAAATCAAGGTTTTCCTGAAAGAAAAAATAAATATAGAAGTCAAAGCAGATTTTGATTTATACACTTTCGAAAATAAAATCAAAGTGCTGAAAAGCATTCTGAACCGTCCCATCAGGATATGCGGAATGGTTAAAAATGAAGGGGAACCTGGTGGAGGACCTTTCTGGGTAAAAAATGGACACAAAGAAATTTCATTACAGATTGTAGAATCTTCGCAAGTAGATTTAAGCAATAAAAAGCAGGTTAATATTATGAAACATGCAACTCATTTTAATCCTGTGGATTTAGTTTGTGCCACAAAAAATTATAAAAATGAAAAATTTGATTTACATCAGTTTGTAGATCAGGATAGTGGTTTTATTGTAGAAAAAAATTATTTAGGAAAAGATATTAAAAGCTACGAATTGCCTGGTTTGTGGAACGGAGCAATGGCAAACTGGCTGACTGTTTTTGCAGAAGTGCCTCTGGTTACTTTTAATCCGGTAAAAAATGTAAATGATTTATTAAAAGAGGCGCATCAGTCTTAAAAAAAGATGGAAATTCAAAAAATTATATCAGAGTTACATTATAAGGCGGTCAGAAGCAGTGGTGCAGGCGGTCAAAATGTAAATAAGGTTTCGTCTAAAGTGGTGCTGTCTTTTGATTTGAAAAACTCGCAGGCATTATCAGAGGAAGAAAAAACGTTGTTAGAAACAAATCTTTCTTCAAGATTGACTACTGATGCAGTTTTGATTCTAAATTGTGATGAAGACAGAAGCCAGCTAAAAAATAAAGAAATAGTTACCAAACGATTTTTGGAACTAATTAAAAAAGCATTGATTGTTCCTAAAATCAGAAAAGCAACTAAAATTCCTAAATCAGTAATTAAAAAGAGAATTAAAGACAAAAAGAATCTTTCGGAAATAAAGAAAACTCGCAGAAAGCCAGATTTTTAGGATCAAGATTTATAGAATTAATTATTAAAAAAATTAAATCTTTGTTCTTAATTTTTTTATCTTAATTCTTTTCTATCTTTGCGCCGTCTCAAAGGGGTGCTTAAATCTGAATTTATTTCAGATTCTGAAACAAGTTCAGAATGAAGCTGAGATTATACCCAACGAACCTGAGCGAGTAATGTTGCTAAGGGAAATAAGGATAAATTAGTAGTTAAAACTGTTGATTTATTTATTGAACAATTTATTACATAACAAAAAGAATAATTCCCCCTTTTATTCGTAAAAAAACAATTACGGATGAAAACTTTTTTTTCCAGCCGAAAAGGCATAAAGGCACAAAGTTTAAGGTTTTTGATGTCTCTTTTCTTTTCTCTTTTCTCTTTTCTCTCTTTTTCTCAGGTAAAGGATACCACTAAGGTAAATCAACTTGATGAGGTTTTGGTTTCAGCAGTTCGTGTCACCACAAAAACTCCGGTGAGCTTTTCTAATTTGGACAAAAAAGAAATAGCTCCACGCAATTTAGGACAGGATATTCCAGCTTTGATGAATTATTTGCCTTCGGTGGTGAGTACATCTTACGCAGGAAATGGAATTGGTTATGCGGGAATTCGTGTTCGTGGTAGTGATGCTACCCGTGTGAATATTACAGTTAATGGAATTCCGTATAATGATTCGGAAAGTCACGGAACTTTTTGGGTAAACATGCCTGATTTTGCCTCTTCGGTAGAGAATATGCAATTACAACGCGGAGTAGGAACTTCCACTAATGGATCGGGGGCTTTTGGTGCAAGTTTGAATTTATTAACCGATGCTTATTCAAAAAAGAGCAGTGGCGAAATTGCTAATTCTTTTGGAAGTTTTAATACCAGAAAGCATACAGTAAAATTTAGTTCCGGTTTAATGAATGATCATTTCGAATTAGCTGGACGTTTGTCGGCTTTAAAATCAGATGGTTATGTTGACAGAGCAAGTTCTGATTTAAAGTCTTATTTTTTACAGGGAACTTATGTGGGCAAAACCACTCTGATTAAAGCCTTGGCTTTTGGAGGAACGGAAAAAACATACCAAGCCTGGAACGGAATTGATGGTGCTACTTTGGCTTCTGACAGAACTTTTAATTTTGGAGGAATTTATACAGATGAATCCGGGAATACTCGTTTTTATGACAACGAAACCGATAATTACCAACAAGACCATTACCAGTTGCATTGGAACGAGAAATTTTCCTCTAACTGGAATACCAATTTGGCTTTTCATTATACTAAAGGAAAAGGTTACTACGAGAATTACAAAGAAGACGCTGATTTTGGAGATTATGGTTTAAATCCTGTAGGATCAGAGGTTACAACTGATTTAGTGCGCCAAAAATGGCTGGACAATGATTTTTACGGGACTACTTTTTCGGCAAATTATAAAAATGAAGCGTTGGATGTTATTTTAGGCGGAGGCTGGAATAAATATGAAGGCGATCATTTTGGAAAGGTAATTTGGGCACGATTTGCTTCTCAAAGCGAATTAGGAGATCGCTATTATGAAGACTTTGCTTCAAAAACGGATGGGAATGTTTTTGCAAAAATCAATTATCAAATTGGAAATTTTGTCAATGTTTATGTTGATGCACAGTATAGAAATGTACACTATAAGGCCAATAGCGCAGAAACAGGATTGGTAAATGATAATTTTAATTTCTTTAATCCTAAAGCGGGTTTGAATTTTACGTTAAACAATAAAAATGCTGTGTATGTGTCTTATGCCAGAGCTAATCGTGAACCAAACCGAACGGATTATGAAGGCGTAAATGTGAAACCGGAAAGAATGGATGATTTTGAATTGGGTTGGCGATTTTTAACTCCAAAAACACAGATAAATATCAACGGTTATTATATGAAATACAAAGACCAGTTGGTTTTAACAGGTGAGTTGGATGATGTAGGAAATCCGGTTCGAACTAATGTGGGCGAAAGTTATCGCTTAGGTTTAGAGGTTGATGCGAGTTTTCAATTGGATAAAAAATGGACAATCCGACCTAATTTTACCTTGAGTGATAATAAAAATATTGATTTTGTATTGGATAGCGGAAACGGTACAGCTAATTTAGAGAATACTAATATTGCTTTTTCCCCTAAATTAATTGCAGCTAACAGTCTTGTATTTTCTCCTTTAGCAAATTTGCAATTGAACCTGTTGTCTAAATTTGTGGGAAGTCAATATTTGAACAATATGAATGACGGACAAGGAAAGTTGAATGATTATTTTGTAAACGATTTTAATGCTACTTACACTATTTTTCCTAAAAGCGTTTTTAAATCAATTACAATAAGTGTATTGGCAAATAATTTTGCAAATAAACATTATGTTTCGGATGGAGCTGATTATGGTGGAGGTTATGTTTATTATTATCCCCAAGCCGGAGCTAATTTCCTGGCCGGACTTAACCTGAAGTTTTAATTTGTAGTTTATATTTTTAAAAAGCCTGAAATGTTTAAACTTTCAGGCTTTTTGCTTTTAATTATATATTCTCAGGATATTTCCGCTTTTCTCAACCCGATATTGTTTCAAAGGATATTTTGATTTTCCCAGACCTGTAAATAAGCTGTATTCTTCATCATCACAGGGGCAAACTACATTAATCCCATCCAGAGTTAATGTAGAACAACTGCTCAGTGGCTGATTAGGACAGGCAGCATCAAAGGCATTGTATCCGGATCCGGTATTAAAAACATAAATCCCTTTCGGACCTACTTCGGGACCGGAATAATAAACAGCATTAACTGGGGTTGTAAGATTTGAATACTGTGGTAAACTCAAGTTAAATGTTACTGAAAAATTGTAATTTGGAATATAAGGATTGTTATTATTGAACCCATTATCTGAACACGAAAAAAACAAAAGACTGATTAGAAAAAGAGAGATAATTTTTTTCATATTTTTAATTTGTAAAAGTATTAGTGAAACAAATTTAATTTATTTACATTTGAAATAATAATGGTTAACATATAATTATACACTATAAAAAAATATATTATCTTTGTGGAAAGAAATCCCGTTCCGATGGGATTTTTTCTATTTTATAAAATGATGAAGTTATGAGTACAGTATCTTATTACACAGCAGAAGGACTTAAAAAATTAAGAGAAGAATTAGATTATTTGAAGACAGTGATGCGTCCAAAAGCATCTCAGGATATAGCCGATGCAAGAGATAAAGGAGACTTATCTGAGAATGCAGAATACGATGCTGCAAAAGAGGCACAGGGAATGTTAGAAATGAAAATAGCCAAGTTGGAGGAAATTCATGCTAATGCCCGATTAATTGATGAGTCAAATCTTGATTTGTCAAAGGTTTTGGTATTGTCAAGTGTAAAAATCAAAAATCAGGCAAATGGTATGGAAATGAAATATACTCTGGTTGCCGAAAGTGAAGCCGATTTAAAAACAGGAAAAATTTCTGTTACTTCTCCTATTGGTAAAGGATTGTTAGGAAAATCAATAGGCGAAGTGGCTGAAATTAAAGTGCCAAACGGTGTTTTGAAATTTGAAATTTTAGAAATTACAAGAGAGTAAATATTTTAAAAGTTTAACCGTTTATTTGTTTAATCGGTTAAGCGGATAAACGATTAAACAACTAAACAATGTCATCAATATTCACCAAAATAATAAACGGAGAAATTCCATGTTATAAGATTGCTGAAGACGATAACTATTTTGCATTCTTAGATATTAATCCTAATGCAAAAGGACATACTTTATGCATTCCTAAATTTGAAATCGATAAGATTTTTGATATGGATGAAGCGCATTATTTAGGATTGATGCATTTTTCCAGAAAAGTGGCTAAGGCTTTAGAAAAAACAGTTCCGTGCAATAGAATAGCTATTTCAGTTATCGGACTGGAAGTGCCTCATGCCCATGTTCACCTGATTCCGTTAAACAGTATGGAAGATATACGCTTTCAGAAAAAAGTGCAATTGAGTAAAGAAGAATTTGAAAATCTGGCTCAGGAAATCAGAGCTAATTTGTAGTTTTAGTTGTCGCCCTGATAAACATAATATAAATCGTTTAGAGAATTTCTTTAAACGATTTTTTTTATTGATTTTTCAGCATCAGATAATTTTAACTAAGCTTTTTAAAACTCATTTGCATCGTAGTGCCTTTACCTATTTCGGAATGTAAGACTTTAATGTTTCCTTTGTGGTATTCTTTTACAATTCGTTTGGTCAACGAAAGCCCTAATCCCCAGCCTCTTTTTTTAGTCGTAAATCCCGGTTCAAAAATGGTTTGGAATTGTTTTTTAGAGATTCCGCTGCCAGTATCCGAAATATTTATTTTTACATACACAGGATCTTCCAGTATTAAAACGGTAATTTTTCCTTTACCTTTCATTGCATCAATAGCGTTTTTAATCAGGTTTTCTATAGTCCAGCTATGTAAAACAGGATTGAGCATCGTGTAAATTGGTGACTTGGGACTTTCGAAAGAAAATTCCAGCTGTTTAGAAAAACGTGATTGCAGATAGTTATAAGTTTGCAATGTTTCGTTTGTAATATTTCTTTTTTCTAAAACCGGTTCTGAACCTATTTTAGAAAAACGATCAGTAATCGTTTGCAGGCGGTCAATGTCTTTTTCTATTTCAGCTGTTGTGGTTTCGTCAATATTTTCACTTTTTAAAATTTCGACCCAACCAATTAAGGAGGAAAGTGGTGTGCCTATCTGATGGGCGGTTTCCTTAGCCATTCCTGCCCAGAGTTTATTTTGAGTAGCAATTTTAGTACTGCGGTAGAAATAATAAATCAAGGCCGAAAACAGGAAAATAATCAACAGCAAAGCAATAGGATAATATTTAAGCTTATTCAGTAAAGCGGAGTTTCCATAATACCATTTTTGAAATTTGTCAGGAGCATACTCAATAATAATCGGTTCATTTTCTTTTTTTAAGTTAGCTAAAAATGCCATCGATTTCACCTTGTCTTTTACAATGCTTTCCTCAATGTTGAGGGTGTTAATGATACTGTCATTTTCAGTGAGTATAACCGGAATGGAATTATTATTATTAAAAATTTGAAGCGGGAGTTCCACATCCGTATTTTCATCAGCGTTAATGAGCGTTTTTTGGGCTTTAGCCAAAAGATTCATTTTCAGACGTTCCTCGTTTTTAAAAATCTGAAAAAAAGTATAAGTATTCCAAAGAATAATCGAAATGATGAAAAATGAAGCAAAAACAAGAATCCATCGTCCGGTATTTCTTTTGTCAGAAAATTGCATACGTAATATTTTGGAGTATAAATATAACGAAATATACCGTCATATTATTTTAGTTTTTTTAAGTTTTATAAACGAATGTAAATCATGAGAAAGCTCTCAAATGTAGCTGTTCATCAGAGAATTAAAAATTAAAATGGAAATTGTAAAACAAACATTATTATCGGTTAAAAGAAGTTACTATATTTGTATATTCAATGTTTTTCTGTAAAAAAGTTTTTTCTTTTGAAGTTAAAAGGCTTAAATGAAAATGATATACTTCTGATTAGAAGTGCTTTTGGAAAAATAATAATCAATAACAATTAAAATAACGAAGATGGAAGTTACAGGAAAAATTAGAGTTGTTAATCCGGAACAACAAGTTAGTGCATCATTTAAAAAGAGAGAATTAGTTGTTACAACAGATGAGCAATATCCACAACATATTTTGATAGAGTTCACTCAGGATAAATGTGATTTATTGAATAACTATTCTATTGGAGAACCTGTAAAAGTTTCAATCAATTTAAGAGGAAGAGAATGGGTTAATCCACAAGGAGAAACAAGATTTTTTAACAGTATTCAGGGATGGAGAATTGAGAAACTGGCTACCGAAGCTCCGGCTGCGCCAATTCCTGCTGCACCGGCTTTTGCACCGGCAACAAACTTAAACGAAGATGAACCGGACGATTTACCGTTTTAATTCAAAACATACAGAAACAAGGCCCTGATGATTCAGGGCTTTTTTTTGCCTTAAAACGAAGGTTTAATAAGTATTCCAAGTCCTTTTTGACTTCCTATCTGAGGATAAATAAATGCTGAGGTTTCATTCTTTTTTCCAAAATAAATTTTTTGGAGCGGATTATAATAAGAAACGATAGTCCCGAAAGCAAGTCCAATTCCGGCTCCTGTAAGAATATCTGAAGTATAATGTTTGTTGTTTGCTACACGCAATATCCCGGTAGCAGTCGCAAATACAAAACCGCTGCTGGCATACCAAAAATCAGCATCTTTGTATTCCTGATATAAAAGCGCTGCATGTGTAAAAGCTATTGCGGTATGACCTGATGGAAAACTCAATTGATTTGAACTATCAGGGCGATGTGCTTTTACTGAATTTTTTATTGCTGTAACTATAATATAACTGATAGCATCGGCAGCAACAACATCAATAGTCTGATGCATGACAGTGTTTTTTGGTTTAAATCCTAAAAGTTTTCCGGTGTACATTTGTACTAAAGGAACAAAAACGGTAAAATTATCTGCTCCGGTACGAAAATCTGAACCAAAAAAGGATTGTGATTCTTTTTGAAGGTCTTTGTTAAGTTGCGTTTTAAATAATAAGACTCCTGAACCCATTAAAGCTGTAGGGATAAGGAGTGATTTGTAAGACAGCTTTTTAGCGCTAACAACGGAATCTATCGCTTGTCCATTTATTTTTAGAATCAAAAAAAAGAACATTACTACAAACAAAATGTTTCTCATCTAAATAAAATTAGAAGTTTATTAGGGCTAACCACATAAAGTAAATTACATTTGTCAAATGTAAGAGTATATCCTTTTAGAATAAAATAGTTATGTATTATTTATCCGAAGATTTATTTTTTCCACCCGTTCATTTAGCTCATTCTTCGGGAATTATTGGGTTAGGCGGTGATTTATCTCCAGAGCGATTGCAATTGGCCTATAAAAGCGGAATTTTTCCGTGGTTTGAAGATGGAGAACCTATTACCTGGTGGGCACCAAATCCCCGGATGGTATTGTTTTTGGAAGAGTTGATTGTTTCTAAAAGTATGCGGAATATCATCAACAGGAAAATCTTTCGTGTTACTTTTAATCAAAATTTCAGAGCTGTTATTTCTAATTGCCAACAAGTAAAAAGAGAAGGGCAAAACGGTACCTGGATTACTAATGACATGATTGAGGCTTATTGTAAACTACATGATCTGGGAATAGCTAAATCTGTTGAAGTTTTGGAAAACGACCAATTAGTGGGTGGTTTATACGGTGTTGATTTAGGTCATGTTTTTTGTGGCGAAAGTATGTTTTCATTGGTATCCAATGCTTCAAAAGTGGCTTTTATTTTTTTGGTAAACCAATTAAAAATGGAGAATTACAAACTTCTTGATTGTCAGGTTTATAATGAACATTTAGAAAGTTTAGGCTGTCGCGAAATTGCCCGCGAGGAATTTATGGCTATTTTAAATAGTTTCTAATCCGGAGGCTATCAACTGCCATTGCAATTTCATTTGGTCTTCCCAAGGCATTGCATAAACTCCTTTGGACTCCATATCAATTTTTAATGCATCGGCAGAGACGGTGCCGGAAATTAAATCCGTTTTCCATTGGGTAAATTGGTCGCTCCATTGATTCAAATAGGTATCCGGCCACACTAATTTTCGTTCTTTTTTTGGAAAAATAAATAAAGGCATTTCAGAAACTAAGGTCAAACAATCTCCGCCTAAACTTCTGATGGATTCCATCGAACTGGCATGAAATTGTGTTGCTGTTTTAGTATCGCCAATATTTAAAAAATGTTCCCGCATTTTACCTCCATCAGGTCTGGTACAAAATCCTTCATCAATTCTCGAAAATCCTTTTTCTCCACTGCGATCTAAATCATACAAGTTATACCCCAATTCTTTTGTTTTAGCTTTACATTTCTGTCTTAGTTGTTGCGTTCTTTCTATCCAGTCTTCATCAATTAAAAACCAGGCACCATAACTGGATTTCATTCCGTGAAGTGAAGCATGTAGCGAAAAAGGAGCATTTGCAGTTTTCCAAAATTCATAAACCGTAGTATTCTCAGGACGCAAAGCAGGAATTTTGCCTTCAATTGGGTAGCCAAATTCTAAATCACGGCCGGGTAATTCCCGTTGTACATGAAGTAAATATTGGTCTAAATCAGTTTTTGAATCCGTGTAATGATACCATTTTAGGTTTTGTTTTTCACCATCGGGATTGGTGTGAGGAACAATCCACCAACTGAATTTTTCAAATAATGGGTGGTTTTCAGAAAGTGAAGAGAAGTAAGATACTAATTTTTTCAAAAGTAACGGACCTATCGGTTCGTCAGCATGATTTCCCGCAATAAGACTAATGTTTTTATTGCCTTTTCCAAAACGAAATCCTTCTATTGTTTGTCCCTCAACAGAAGTACCAATTTTAATTCCTTCTATTTTTTCTAAAGGAGCTTTCAGTATCGAATCGATATAATCGTATGCTTTCATGATGTTTATTTAGGAAGTATAAAGATACAACGGAATCATAAATAGCTTTTGATTTTTAAATTTAAATTAAAAATTCAGTTTTGTAAAACTCCAATCTAAGGTTTTGTAAAGAACCAATTGGTTTTTCAAACTCGGTAAACCGATAATTAGTTTTAAAGTTTCGTGTGCCATCATCGTTCCAATCATGCCCGGTAAAGTCCCTAAAACGCCGTTAAAGCTACAATTGGGTACGTCTTTGGGATTAGGTGGTTCTGGAAATAAATCACGTAAATTTTTACTTCCCTGATGATTAAAAACCGCAAGTTGCCCTTCGAATCCCAGAATGCTGCCATAAACCAAAGGTTTTTCCAACCTTACACAAGTATCGTTGACTAAATAGCGCGTACTAAAATTATCCGATCCATCCACTACAATATCAAAATCAGCAATAATTCTGGCAGCATTTTCTACAGTCAGTTTTTCTTCAAATGCTAAAACTTTTATTAATGGATTTAGTTTTTCAACGGTTTCTTTCGCGGTCAAAGCTTTCGATAAACCCACTTGATTTTCGGTATAAAGAATTTGGCGATGTAAATTATGAATTTCGATTTTGTCAAAATCCACAATGCCAATAGTTCCCACTCCGGCGGGAGCTAAATATTGTAAAATAGGACAGCCTAAACCGCCTGCGCCAATCACCAATACTTTGGCGTTTTTTAATTTTTTCTGCCCTTCTTCACCAATTTCAGGTAAAATGACTTGTCTGTTGTATCGTAAAAAATCCTGTATAATGCTCATTTTTTAAGTCTTAAAGTAATGAAGTCGAAAGTTATAAAGTCAAAATAATGTTTAATGTAAAACCGAATTTTCTTTAAGACTTTCGACTTTCGACGTTTGACTAAAAGTTCTGTCCCAATCTTTCCAAACGGGTTCGTATCCTCTTTGACTGATAATTGTTGCTATTTCAGCAACCGAACGTTCGTCGCTAATTTCGAATTGTTCCAATGATTGTGGGTCTACCACATAACCACCTGGATTGGTTTTAGAACCAGCGCTCATACTGGTTGTTCCAAGTGGGATAATATTGTTTCTGAATTTTTCGTTCTCACGGGTCGAAATTGAAATTTCTAAATCTTCATTCCACAAACGGTAGGCACAAATAAGTTGCGTCAAATCTTTGTCATCCATGATGAAATTGGGTTCGATAATGCCTTCTGCAGGACGCAATCGAGGGAAGGAAACAGAATATTTAGTTTGCCAATAGGTTTTTTGCAAATAATCCAAATGCAAAGCATTGAAAAAACTATCTGTTCGCCAATCCTCTAACCCCAATAAAACACCTAAGCCTATTTTGTGAATGCCGGCTTTCCCAATTCGGTCCGGCGTATCTAATCTAAAATCAAAATTCGATTTCTTGCCTTTAGTATGGTATTTTTTATACACTTCCTGATGATAGGTTTCCTGATACACTAGAACGGAATACACACCGGCTTGATGCAATTGTTCGTATTCTTCCTGAGAAAGGGGTTGCACTTCAACGGAAATAATGGAAAAATCAGTTCTGATTTGCTCGATTGCATTCAGGAAGTAATTAATATTTACGGTGTAATTAGCTTCTCCGGTTACCAATAAAACATGGTCAAATC
Source organism: Flavobacterium sp. ARAG 55.4 (assembly GCF_051846875.1). Taxonomy (NCBI): domain Bacteria; kingdom Pseudomonadati; phylum Bacteroidota; class Flavobacteriia; order Flavobacteriales; family Flavobacteriaceae; genus Flavobacterium; species Flavobacterium sp. ARAG 55.4. Next base: position 73,397 of record NZ_JBPYCT010000001.1, read on the forward strand.
CTGCTTTTTTCAATGCTTCGACTTCTAATTTTATTTCAGAATCGGTCAGGGTTTTACGTTTGATTTTGTTATCCAGACTAAAACCGCAATAGGTACAGATGTTTTGGCATTCGTTACTAAGGTATAACGGAGCATACATTTGGATGGTTTTTCCAAAACGTTTCTTGGTCAATTCATGACTTATTTGCGCCATTTGTTCTAAATAAGGTTGCGCTGCTGGAGAAATCATCGCCAAAAAATCATCAAGATTTCTTTTGGATTTAGCTAATGCTTGTTCTACCTGCTTAGCTGTAGTAGCATAAATTTGGGATTGAATTTCGTTCCAATTATATTGCTCGAAAGTAGATTTGAAGTTTGTCATTTTATTTTTTAAACACAAAGAGCACTAAGATATTTCACAAGTAACACAAAGCTTAGTGAACTTAGCCGTTAAGAAAATTACTCATATAAAAAAGCGGTCAAAGGACTGGAAGCAACTGCCTGAGAATATTGTTGTCCCAGTTTAGCTTCAAAAGCTTTCCTTCCTGCAATAACAGCTTCTTTGAATGCTTCCGCCATCAATTTTGGGTTTCCGGCTACTGCAATGGCGGTGTTGACTAAAACGGCATCAGCACCCATTTCCATTGCTTTTGCCGCATCCGAAGGAGCTCCAATTCCAGCATCAATAATCACAGGAACCTTAGATTGTTCGATAATGATTTCCAGAAAATCAATGGTTTTTAATCCTTTATTACTGCCAATAGGAGAACCAAGCGGCATTACGGCAGCTGTACCCGCATCTTCTAATCGCTTGCATAAAACCGGATCAGCATGAATGTAAGGCAAAACGATAAACCCCAGTTTTGCTAATTCCTCAGTGGCTTTTAAAGTTTCAATAGGATCCGGTAAAAGATACCTTGGGTCGGGATGGATTTCCAGTTTGAGCCAGTTTGTTTCCAAAGCTTCCCTGGCTAACTGAGCCGCAAAAACAGCTTCTTTTGCATTTCTGGCTCCCGATGTATTGGGTAATAAATTGATTCGGGGGTGTTTTAAATGGGATAAAATTGCATCGGTTTCGGTTTCTAAATCAACACGTTTTAAGGCAACGGTCACCAGTTCGCTTCCGGATGCTAAAATGGCCTCTTCCATTTGGGCATTCGAACCAAATTTTCCTGTTCCTAAGAATAAGCGGGATTCAAAAGTTTTGTCTCCAATATTAAATGGTTGCATATAATTTCTTGTTTAAATCATTAATTAATTGTACAGGATTTTTACTTTCTGTAATCAATCCCGAAACAGCTATTCCGTGTATTCCTGTTTTCAGGATGTTTTCGGTATTTTCTAAAGTAATACCTCCAATAGCATAAATAGGAATTTTGATATTTTCAGTGTTTAATTTGTTCAGGATGGAAGTATAACCCTCCAGTCCTAAAACAGGACTTAAATTTTCTTTTGTTACGGTATATTGAAAAGGACCAAGTCCAATGTAATCACATTTTTCTTCAATTCTTTGCAAAACATCTTCTATGGTATTAGCTGTTCCTCCAATAATTTTTTCGTAGCCTAAAATGGTTCTTGCTTCTTCCACTTTCATATCAGACAGCCCTAAATGAACTCCATCGGCATGAATTTCTTTTGCTAAATGGACATTGTCGTTAATTATAAAAGTAGCATTGTTCACATCACACAGCTTTTTTGTATATTCAGCTAAAGTATACAATTGCAATTCAGGTGCATTTTTAAATCGCAGTTGTATCCAGTTACAGCCACCTTCGAGTGCTTTTCTAATATTGTCTAACTGTTCTTCACTTGTTTGTCCTTGCGAAATGTATTGTAATTTCTTATTCATAATGATATCCAATTAAATTGTAGGTTGATTTGAGGTAATTTTCGACATACCTTTTAGCATAACGGCAAGAAGTTGTTAAATCTTGTCCTAATGCCAGATTAGCTGTAACAGCAGATGACAAAATGCAACCTGAACCGTGCTTTTTAGGGAGTGAATTTTCATCCGTTGAAAGCTTTATGAACTCATTTTTCAGATATAAATAATCAACACCAATTTCTTCCTGACGATGACCGCCTTTGAGTAAAACGGCACAGTAGACCGACAGTTCAGCTGCAATAAAATCAGCGTCCTTTTCCTCAGAAGACAATTTTAAAATCTCATTGTAATTAGGTGTAATCAGGTCAATTTTTTTTAAAACAGCAATCAGATTATTTTGGTTTTGGATGTTTAAAAAGTTAAATTCAGTGGTTGATTTTAAAACAGTGTCCCAAATAATTTTTGTCTTTGGCGAAAGCTTTTTTATCAAAAAGATAATTGATTTTAAGTATTCTAAACTGGGAGTGATACCTATTTTTACCGCTTTGATTTCATAAGAATCAAATAAAGTTTTGATAGATTGCAATACAAACTCAATAGTTGTCCATTCAATGGCAACAAATTTATCTTCGGTCTGAATGGTATTGGCTGTATTGATGGCAAGGCCATATACTTTATGCTGCTCAAATGTTTTTATATCAGCGAGGACGCCTGCACCAGCCGAAGGATCAAAACCTGCAATACTTAGAACGAATGGGCGATTTGTTGACATAATAAGAAATTTTTAACGGGTTTTTCTGAATTCCAAATAGTTCCTAAGAGTGCTACGTCATCAAAACCATGTTCTAAAGTTTGTTTTACATTTGCTGCCGAAATTCCCCCTAGAGCAACCAGTTTCGTGTTGAAATTGGTTCTTTTTTTTACTTCTTCGAACAAATCTGTTTTCGAAATATAGTTTTCCTTGGAAATTGAAGGGAAAACAGGACTCAAAAATGCATATTCGTAGTCGTCGTTTGAAAGCGTATTAAATTCAGCTGTCGAATGAGTTGATGTTGAAATAATCCCATCAGGGTTCGAAACTCTGATAGAGTTGGTTCTGGCTTTTTCAGTGAAATGAATTCTGTTTATTCCTAAATCTTCGGCTAAATGATGATGGCTATGCAAAACCAGTTTTTGACTATATTTCAATCCAATTGAATTTACAAAATTTTTTATTTCTCTTTCGGAAAAATTTGGTTTTCGAATATGAAATAGCTCCATTCCTTCTTCAAAAAGAGCATGAATGGTATTAATTTCGTTTGCTATCGCAGTTGGATTGGATATAATTATCATTTTAAGAATTTAGAATATAGAACATAGAAAAGAGAGAATAGACAGTAATCGAAAATAAATCAAATCTATATTCTCTTCTCTATGTTCTTTTTTCTTTTTATACGTAAATCTCTTTTCCTTGCTCAATAAATTCCTCTGATTTCTCCTGCATTCCTTTTTTAGCTTCTTCCACATCACGAATTTCCTGTGATATTTTCATGGAACAGAATTTTGGTCCACACATCGAGCAAAAATGCGCTACTTTAGCTCCATCAGCAGGTAAGGTTTCGTCATGGAATTCACGTGCTGTATCTGGGTCTAATGAAAGGTTGAATTGATCTTCCCAACGGAATTCAAAACGGGCTTTACTTAAGGCGTTATCACGGTATTGCGCTCCCGGATGACCTTTGGCTAAATCGGCAGCATGAGCAGCAATTTTATAAGTAATCACACCATCTTTTACATCTTTTTTGTTGGGTAAACCAAGGTGTTCTTTTGGAGTTACATAGCACAACATCGCACAGCCATACCAACCAATCATCGCTGCTCCAATAGCTGAGGTAATGTGATCATAACCCGGAGCAATATCAGTAGTTAATGGTCCAAGAGTGTAAAACGGAGCTTCAGAACAATGTTCCAATTGCTTGTCCATATTTTCTTTAATCATGTGCATCGGTACGTGTCCTGGTCCTTCAATAAAGACCTGAACATCATGTTTCCAGGCAATTTTAGTCAATTCGCCCAAAGTCTCTAATTCGGCAAACTGAGCGGCATCATTTGCATCGGCAATAGAACCCGGACGTAAACCATCACCAAGAGAGAAAGCTACATCGTATTGTTTCATGATTTCGCAGATTTCTTCAAAATGCGTGTACAGGAAATTTTCTTTGTGGTGAAACAAACACCATTTAGCCATAATCGAGCCTCCACGAGAAACGATTCCCGTAACACGATTGGCAGTTAAATGAATGTATCTTAAAAGAACTCCGGCGTGAATGGTGAAATAAGAAACGCCTTGTTCTGCCTGTTCGATCAGTGTATCACGGAATACTTCCCAAGTTAAATCTTCAGCAATTCCATTTACTTTTTCAAGAGCCTGATAAATTGGCACCGTTCCAATTGGCACGGGTGAATTTCGGATAATCCATTCTCTGGTTTCGTGGATGTTTTTTCCGGTCGATAAATCCATAATGGTATCGGCTCCCCAACGGCAAGCCCAAACCGCTTTTTCAACTTCTTCTTCGATAGATGAAGTCACAGCACTATTTCCAATATTAGCATTAATTTTTACCAGAAAATTACGTCCCACGATCATCGGTTCACTTTCAGGGTGGTTGATGTTGTTAGGAATAATGGCACGACCAGCGGCAATTTCAGAGCGTACAAATTCGGCAGTGATTTTGTTTTTTGGTGTGTTAGCGCCAAAACTATGACCTGGATGTTGGCATTGCATGGCCTTAGTTTGATTTTCTATTTGCTCAATACGTTGGTTTTCACGAATGGCTATGTATTCCATTTCAGGAGTAATAATTCCTTTTTTGGCATAGTGCAATTGTGAAACATTGGCTCCTTTTTTAGCACGCATCGGTTTGTGCAGGTATTCAAAACGCAAATGATTCAGTTTCTCATCATGCAATCGTTCCTTTCCGTAATTAGAAGTGATTTCGGTTAATTCTTCTACATCACCACGGTCTAAAATCCATTGTTCGCGAATGCGAGGTAATCCTTTTCTAACATCTATTTCAATATTCGGATCCGTGTAAGGTCCTGATGTATCGTAAACGGTTACCGGTGGATTATGTTCAACACCACCTTTGGATAATTTAGTGTCAGATAATTTGATTTCGCGCATCGCCACTTTTATTGGGTGGATTTCACCATCGATATATACTTTGGTCGAATTTGGAAAAGGTTGTCTGGATATTTGTTCTTCGTTTGTCATATTTTTTTAATTGAAAGATTTAATGATTAAAAAATTGAAAGATTGAAGAAGTGGATTTGATGAATATTTTAATCCTTAAATTTTTCAATCTTTAAATTAAAATATTAGCCGCCCTGAGTGGCAGAAATTATTAGAATGTCGTCAGTTTCATTGAGGAATTGAGAATCCCAATTGGATTTAGGGATTACATTGTTGTTGACAGCTACTGCAATGCCATTTTGTTTTTGTGGAATTTCAATATCGAGCAGTGCTTGGATGCTTAGTGCATTTGCCTGAAATTGTTTGATTTGGTTGTTGATTTTTAGTTCCATTCCTTTCATTTTTTAGATAAAAAATACTTTAGGAATGGCTACAATTGCCCAAAAATGGGACTATGGAAGTCATCTTACTTTTCCCTACGCTGGTATTAACCAGATCAGGTTCAGAGGGTAAAATCTCAGCCTTTTTCCGAATTCTCGGAGCAGACACCCCTAAAGTGTGAGACAAATGTAATCAAAAAGATAGAAATAGATGCTCCGGAATCAGAAGTTTAACAATTTTGTGCAGAATATTTGTAAACCGAAACAGCTTATTGGATCCTTGTCCAGCAGCTTTCTACGTGATCATTGACCATTCCTGTTGCCTGCATATGAGCATAAACAACCGTAGAACCAACAAATTTAAATCCCCGTTTTTTTAAATCTTTGCTAATCGTATCCGAGAGTGGAGTAGTGGCGGTAACGTCTTTCAGTGTTTTGGGTTTATTGTCAATAGGTTTACCGTCTGTAAAACCCCAGATGTATTTAGAAAAACTACCATATTCTTCTTGGATTTTTATGAAATTTTGTGCGTTAGTTACTGCCGAATAGACCTTTAATTTGTTACGGATAATACCGGGGTTTAATAGCAATTCCTGAATTTTATCATCAGAATAAAGGGCTATTTTTTTATAATCGAAATTATCAAATGCTTTACGGAAGTTTTCTCTTTTATTGAGAATAGTAATCCAGCTTAATCCAGCCTGAAAGGTTTCCAGTAGTAAAAATTCGAATAAAGTGGCATCATCATAAACAGGTTTTCCCCATTCCTGATCGTGGTATTCTTTGTATAAATCGCTGGATAAACACCAGCTGCATCTGTTTTTTTCTTCCATGATTACGGTTTGTGAATGTATTTTTCAATAATTGAATGACCTAAATATATTAAAGGGGTTAGTAAAACCGCAATGATTAATTTTACAAAATAACCTGTAAATGCTGAGGAAATATATTGTTCGGTGGTGATTTTTCCGGTCATCCAAAAAGCAATTCCAAGGACAATAAAACTATCAAATAACTGAGAAACAACGGTAGATCCTGTACTTCTCAGCCAAATCATTTTGTTTCCTGTTTTGTTTTTAAAAAAATGGAAAATAGTGACATCGATTAGTTGTGAAACAAGAAAGGCAGTGATACTCCCTACAATAATCCACATACTTTGTCCAAAAATACCATTAAATTGCGCATCACTGACCAGTCCTTCTCCTTTTACAGCAGGGATTTTTAAAGCAAAATAGAGTAAAATAAAGCAATAAGAAATCAGGCAGGCTGTGATAACGGAGAGTTTTTTTACTTCTTTTTGACCAAAATATTCATTAATTAAATCAGTAGTTAAAAAAACCACCGGCCACGGTAGGATTCCAATGCTCATTAGATAAGGACCAATATAAATAAGTTTTCCTCCTATTAATTCGGCTACAATAGCATTCGTTATAAAAATTCCGGCAAGAATGACAAATACAGTGTCTTTTCTGGATTGTGACATAGTAACAATTTGTATTCAAATTTAGACTATTATTTTGAAAAGACATAAAAAAAGAAATCCATCTCATGTAAAACGAGATGGATTTGTATGGGGAAATTTTAGGTGTTTTTTGATTATCCTAAAGTAACTCTTTTGAAACCTGTAATTTCAACATTGAATCCTTTAACATAGTCAGCTACTTTTTTACTGTCATCTTTGATAAAGTTTTGATCCAATAAAGCTTTTTCCTGATCTAAAGTAGTGTTGTCAGAGATGAAACGTTGTACTTTTCCAGGAATAATTTTATCCCAAATTTGCTCTGGTTTACCTTCTGCTTTTAATTCAGCTTTAGCATCTTCTTCAGCTTGTTTGATAACTTCGTCAGTTAATTGAGCGAAAGAAATATATTTAGGAACATTTTTCAAAGTTTTACCTAAACGTTTTGCTTCTTCATTTTCTTTTTCAATTACTGCAATACGAGCATCTAGTTCAGCAGCGATGAAAGCAGGATCAAAATCTTTGTAAGATAATGTGTCAGCTCCCATAGAAGCAACTTGCATAGAGATATCTTTAGTTAATGTCTCTGCGTTAGCAATTGGAGCAGAAATAGCTGTTAATGCAGCAATTTTGTTAACGTGAACATAAGATCCAACGTAAGCACCTTCTAAAATTTCAAAACCACCGATTTCGATTTTTTCACCGATAACTCCGGTTTGCTCAATTAATTTTTCAGCAACTGTAATTCCGTTGAAATCAGAAGCTAAGAAATCTTCTTTAGAAGAGAAATTGATTGCTTTTTCAACTAATTCTTTAGCTAAAGCTACGAATGTTTCGTTTTTACCTACGAAATCTGTTTCACAGTTTAATGTAATGATAGCTCCTTTAGTTTTGTCAGCATTAATAAAAGAAACAGCAGCTCCTTCAGAAGACTCACGGTCAGAACGGTTAGCGGCTACTTTTTGTCCTTTTTTTCTAAGGTTTTCAATAGCTTTATCGAAATCTCCTTCAGCTTCAACTAAAGCTTTTTTACAGTCCATCATTCCGGCACCTGTAGCTTGTCTTAATTTGTTTACGTCTGCAGCAGTAATTGTTGCCATAATATATCTTGTGTTTTAATGTTAAAAGTAAAAATTCCAATTTTCAAATCCCAAATCCCAACGTTATCAGATCGTTAAAAATCTGATTTTGGAATTTGGAATTTAAAACTTGGAATTTAAAAAATTATTTATTCTTCAGTTGCCGGAGCAGCAGTTTCAGTTGCTACAGGAGCTTCTTCAGTTGCAGCAGCTTCAGCAGTTTCTTTTTCAGAACCTCTATCAGAAAGTCCTTCGATAACCGCAGCAGTTACTAAAGATAAAATTTTATCGATTGATTTAGAAGCATCGTCGTTGGCCGGGATAACGTAATCTACTTCACGTGGATCAGAGTTAGTATCAACCATTGCGAAAACTGGAATGTTTAATTTTTGTGCTTCTTTTATTGCGATGTGCTCAGCTTTGATATCTACTACGAACAATGCAGCTGGAAGTCTTGACATATCAGCGATTGAACCTAAGTTTTTTTCTAATTTAGCACGAAGACGATCTACTTGTAAACGCTCTTTTTTAGATAGCGTGTTAAAAGTACCATCTTTCTTCATTTTATCAATAGAAGACATTTTTTTAACTGCTTTACGGATAGTAACAAAGTTTGTTAACATTCCACCAGGCCATCTTTCAGTGATGTAAGGCATGTTTGCAGCAGCTGCTTTTTCAGCAACGATGTCTTTTGCTTGTTTTTTGGTAGCAACAAATAATATTTTTCTACCTGATGCAGCAATTTTTTTCAAAGCTTCGTTAGCTTCTTCAATTTTAGCTGCAGTTTTATATAGGTTGATAATGTGAATACCATTACGCTCCATATAAATGTAAGGAGCCATGTTTGGATCCCATTTTCTAGTCATGTGTCCAAAGTGAACACCTGCTTCTAGTAATTCTTTTACTTCTACTTTGTTTGACATTTTTTGTACTAGTTTACGTTCTGTTGAGTAAGCAATGCATGAATGGCGGTTTCCCGGCTAAATGCATTTAGATGCTAAACTAATTTCTCACCTCAGTGAGACAACAACAACATTGTTTAAATTCAATAATAAATTCAATAAAGTCTTGCTCCTGTGAACAAGACAGGCAATATTAACGTTTAGAGAACTGGAATCTCTTACGAGCTTTCTTCTGACCGAATTTCTTACGTTCAACCATTCTTGGGTCTCTTGTTAATAAACCTTCTGGTTTTAAAACACCTCTGTTTTCAGCATTTACTTCACACATTGCGCGAGCGATTGCCATTCTTACAGCTTCTGCCTGACCAGTTACACCACCTCCGTAAACATTTACTTTTACGTCAAAGTTAGCTGCATTTTCTGTCATAGACATTGGTTGCATTACTTTGTACTGTAAAGTAGCTGTAGGGAAATAAGTTGCAAATTCTTTTTTGTTTACAGTGATTACTCCTGTTCCTTCTGAAACATAAACACGTGCAACAGCGGTTTTTCTTCTACCGATTTTGTGAATAACTCCCATTACTTAAGATCGTTTAGGTTAACAATTCTAGGTTTTTGAGCTCCTTGTTTGTGCTCAGCTCCTACAACAACATTTAAATTTCTGAAAAGTTCAGCTCCTAATTTATTTTTAGGTAACATTCCTTTTACTGCTTTTTCTACCAAAGCTGCAGGGTTTTTTGCTTGCAATACTTTAGCAGTTAAAGTTCTTTGTCCTCCTGGATAACCTGTGTGACGCATGTAAATTTTCTCGTCCATTTTGTTACCTGTAAGGTTGATTTTCTCTGCGTTGATAACAATTACGTTATCTCCACAGTCCACGTGTGGGGTATAGCTTGGCTTGTACTTTCCTCTTAAAATCATAGCGACTTTAGAAGCAAGACGTCCTAAGTTATGACCCTCTGCATCTACAACGATCCACTCTTTAGTAGAGTTTGCCTTTGTAGTTGAAATTGTCTTGTAGCTTAATGCGTTCACAATAAAAATTTTTTAATTAAACATTCCATCCCCAATAAAGGGGTTGCAAAAGTACAATTAATTATTTTAAAACCAAATACCTTAAATGAATAATTTTTTTTAGGTTTTGTGCTGATAATCAAATGAATATTTATTGTGCGTTATGCCGGTCGTTTTTTATAATTTCGGTTGCTGTTTTGGTTCTAAAATTATCTTACATTTGATTTGAAAAAGAATTTGATTATCTTGCAATCTTGCAATCGAAAGAAAAAGACACAATAGGATTTTTTTAATGTAAAGATGATATATTTTTTAGAATATAGATTCAGCAATCCATTATAAGACAATAATTCATTATGAAAGTTAAAGCAACACTGAAGCAAATTGCAAAAGAACTGAATGTTTCTGTTTCTACAGTTTCTAAAGCGCTGAATGATAGTCCGGAGATTAGTAATCAGACTAAGGTAAAGATTAAGGAGTATGCTAAACTCAAAAATTACAAACCTAATATTATTGGTTTGAATTTAAAAAACAGAAAAACAAAAACGATAGGGGTAATTATCCCTAATATTTTGAATTCTTTTTTTGCCAAAGTTTTTAGTGGAATCGAAAAGGTAGCCGATGCAAAAGGATATAACGTAATTACTTGTATTTCGAATGAATCCTTAGTCAAAGAAATCAATACTTTAGAGATGTTGAGTAATGGAACTACCGATGGCTTTATATTGTCCGTTTCACAGGAGGCTCAAAAACTTCAGGATTACTCTCATTTTATCGATATTATTAATGAAGGTACACCAATTGTGATGTTTGATCGCATTGCTGATGAAGTAGAGTGTGATAAAGTAGTGGTAGATGATTATGATTCGGCATTAAATGTTACCCAACGTTTAATTGATACCGGTTGTAAAAATATTGCATTGATTTCCTCGGTAGATGATTTAAGTGTTGGGAAATTAAGAACCGAAGGTTATTTGAAAGCCTTGGCTGATAATGGAATTGCAGTAAACGAAAATATTATTCTTCGCACTAATTCTGAAGATGATATGAAGAAAAAAATTGAAGCTGTTTTTGAAAATAATGCTATAGATGGTGTTTTTGCTTTAGACGAACGTGATTCGGTTGCAGCTTTGAAAGTAGCGATTAAAAAAGGTTATAAAATTCCGGAAGAGTTATCCATTATTGGTTTTGCTGATGGAATTTTGGCTTCCCGACGCTTGACACCAAGTTTAAGTACAGTAAGCCAACATGGAGTAGAGATTGGAGAAGTAGCTGCCAAATTACTCATTGAACGTTTGGAAGGTGATGAAGAAAATGAAGCACCTTATCAAACTGTTGTAATAAAAACGAATCTAAAAGAAAGAGAATCTTCCAGAACAAAAAAATCCATCCCGAAAACTTTCGGGACTAAGAAATAAGAAATGGATTTTTTGTTTAAAGTGTTGTTTGTTGCTGAAATCTAAAATTAATAACAATAAAGGGCTTTAATTCAGGTTGTATTTGAATTTAGGATTTTTATACTTTTTTAATTTTTCAAAAGAAACTAAAAAAGTTTCTTGACAAGCTCTCATTGCATGTGGAAAAGAGGGAGTGAATTCGATCCCTTTTTCGGTGTAAATCCATCCTTCAGCGTTCCACCATTTGTCTAAATCTGTCAAATCACAAGGTTCTTCTTCGTTGTCCTTAGGTTTTTGAAAATGTTGTTCAGCGTTTATAATTGCATATAGTTTTGGGGCAAAATAGGTCTGTCTGTATTTAACCCAATTGTTAAAACTACTTTCCTTTTCGGTGGTAACACTTTTGTCAAATGCGATTATATGATCTAGTTCGTAGTTTTGTCCGGTGTTTAAGTCGATTAAATATCCTCTAGTACTAGTGTCGGGATAAGCTCCACCACAGTAATAATCCGAAAAAACTTTAAATCCAAGTAAATCGTTATTTAAAAATGTAAAATCGGCTTCAAATGATATACCGCCTCCTGTGTTGTAGTTGTTATCATTTGAGCAGTCCAACTGCCATATAACATTTTTAATGTGAATTTTTTCTAAAACAGCATTGACTTTGTTTTTGCTGTTTTCGGAAAAATTATCTCCTAACCTAAAAAAAGGAACATTACAGTGTTTTTCAGAATACCAATCGATTGTTTTGTTCTTATAAAAAGTGGTTTTTTCTTTTTTGAATTCAAGGAATTTCAATTTTATGAGATCAAATTTTTCGTCTGTGTAATAAACATCTGTCAGAGTCGATTTGTAATTAGTAAAATCAATAGGAGACAGTTTCACGGGAAATGATTTTCCTTGAGCATTATTCCATGTTCCTTCAAAATTAGTATTAGCTACTTTTTTCAGGGTAAATTTTTCTCTAATTGTGTCGTTATGTTTCACTATAAAAACAAATTCCTTATTCTTAAATGAACCTTCCAACGGAATGTCTTTTAATGAATTTTGATAGAAATAAGTCGCATTAGGTTCGTCAGAAGAATCTAAAACATTTATTTGCATAAAGATTTTACTTTTTGCCAAAGTACCTTCTAAATAATAGGTCTGACTTTGACAAAATATCGATATGGTTTGAAATAAGAAAAAACACAGGATTATTTTCTTCATAAAATTATATATGCTAATTTTTACTGCCTTCTAAAATCTAAAATCTGCAATCTAAAATCCTAATGCGCTTCCAGCCAGTTTTTCCCCATTCCTAAATCGACAACTAATGGAACTTCTAATTTAAAAGCATTTTCCATTTCGTGTTGAATCATCGGTTGGATTCGTTCTAATTCGGAGTTGTGAACGTCAAACACAAGTTCGTCATGAACCTGCAATAACATTTTCGATTTCCAGTTTTCGGCGATTAATTTATTATGAATATTAATCATCGCAATTTTGATAATATCAGCTGCTGATCCCTGAATAGGGGCGTTCACTGCATTTCGCTCCGCACCACCTCGAACCACAGCATTTTGTGAATTAATATCTTTTAAATAACGACGGCGACCGGAAACTGTTTGCACATAACCATGATCTCTGGCAAAATCGATTTGCTCGCCGATATAGGATTTCAATCTTGGATACGATTTGTAATAAGCATCAATGAGTTCAGCACTTTCAGAGCGGGACAGATTGGTTTGATTCGAAAGCCCAAATGCCGAAACACCATAGATGATTCCGAAGTTTACCGTTTTAGCGTGACTACGTTGTTCACGGGTTACCTCTTCAAGTGGTACATTGAAAACCTTTGAAGCAGTCGATCTGTGAATGTCTTCATTGTTTTGGAAAGCTTTAATCATATTTTCTTCACCACTCAAAGCCGCAATCACGCGTAATTCTATTTGGGAATAATCGGCAGAAACCAGAGTGTAATCTTCGTCACGCGCAATAAAAGCTTTACGGATTAATCGTCCTCTCTCGGTACGGATAGGAATGTTTTGTAAGTTTGGATTATTCGAACTCAAACGTCCCGTTGCCGCAACAGTTTGCATATAATCGGTATGAACGCGACCAGTTTTGGTGTCAACCTGGTTTGGTAAAGCATCAATATAGGTACTTTGTAATTTTACCATTTGGCGCCATTCCAGAATATCACGCACAATTTCGTGTTCGTTAGCCAGATAACTCAGGACTTCTTCGCCAGTAGCATATTGTCCGGTTTTGGTTTTCTTTTGTTTGGCACCGCCTATTTTCATTTTGTCAAACAAAATATCCCCGAGTTGTTTTGGCGAAGCCAAATTGAATTTTTCTCCTGCAGTTTCGTATATTTTTTGTTCCAATGCGTTGCTTTCGGCAGCCATTTTGACCGACATGCTTTTTAAAAACTGAACGTCTAAGTTGATTCCTTCTGTTTCCATTGCTGCCAGAACAGGGATTAGCGGAATTTCAATCTCGTCAAATAGTTTTTGAGTAGCTGTTTTTTCTAATTCTCCTGCAAATAATTCTTTTAATTGAAAAGTTACATCGGCATCTTCAGCAGCATATTCTTTGATGTCTTCCAATGCTACTTCGCGCATCGATTTTTGATTTTTTCCTTTTTTACCAATTAAATCTTCAATGGATTTTGGCGAATATTTTAAATAGGTTTCCGATAAAATATCCATATTATGACGCATATCCGGATTAATCAGATAATGCGCAATCATGGTGTCGAATAATTTTCCGGCTACATGAATGCCGTAATTCGATAATATTTTTAAATCGTATTTGATATTTTGACCAATTTTTTCGATGGTTTCGTTTTCAAAAAAAGGAATAAATTTCTCTGCCAAAGCCCGTGCTTCTTCCTGATTTTCCGGAAAAGGAACATAAAATGCTTTTCCTTTTTCGTAAGCAAATGAAATACCTACTAGTTCAGCATGCAAAGCATCTAATCCGGTGGTTTCGGTATCAAAGCAAACAGAGGTTTGTTTCAGTAAATTTTGCAATAATAATTTAATGCCCAGATCGCCCTGAATAATCTGGTACGAATGGGGGGTGTTCTCTAAGGTGCTGTAAAATTGCAGGTGCGATACTTCGCTGTCATGAGTAGGCAGCGTGCTCGAAAAAAGATCAAATTGCTCTTCGTTCTTAGGTTGCGGTTTTTTGTATAATTTGGTTTCGTCAACTGCGGTTGCCTCATTTTGGGTCACCTGCGACGGACTTTTAAAAATAGCATCAAATTGTTCTGCCATTCTTCTAAACTCCAGTTCATGAAACAGAGCATCTGTTTTTTCTACGTCCGGAGTAGAGAGTTCATAATCTGTTTCGTTGAAAGCTACCGGGCAATCAATGCAGATGGTAGCTAGTTTTTTTGATAATAATCCTAACTCGGCATTGGCTTCAATTTTTGTTTTAATAGCGCCTTTAAGCTGGTGTGTATTCGCTAATAAATTTTCGAGTGAACCAAATTCAGCCAGGAATTTTTTAGCCGTTTTTTCACCTACACCCGGTAATCCGGGAATATTATCGGCAGAGTCGCCCATCATTCCCAGATAATCAATCACCTGTTCCGGTCTTTCTATTTCAAATTTTGCTAAAACTTCCGGAATTCCCCAAATCTCGATTCCGTTCCCCATACGGGCGGGTTTGTACATAAATATATTTTCGGAAACTAACTGGGCAAAATCTTTATCAGGAGTAACCATAAAGACTTTGTAGTTTTGTTTTTCAGCCTGCTTAGCAATCGTTCCGATCAAGTCATCGGCTTCATAACCCGCTTCTTCAATAATAGGAATATGCATGGCATTTAGTAAGGCCTGTATGTAAGGAATGGCTATTTTAATAGCTTCGGGAGTAGCATCACGGTGGGCTTTGTATTCCGGATAAAGTTCGTTACGCATATCACTGCCGCCTTTGTCAAAAGCTACCGCCAGATGATCCGGTTTTTCACGCTTAATGACATCCATTAACGAATTCATAAATCCCATAATGGCCGAGGTGTCCATGCCCTTAGAATTAATTCTTGGATTTTTAATAAAGGCATAATACCCTCTAAAAATTAAAGCATAGGCATCGAGTAGGAAAAGACGTTTTTGTGACATTGAATTGTAAATTGAATTTAAAATGTAAAAATATAGAATTCAATTTACTTTATGATTATTTCTAATTGCTTTGTTGAGATTGCTTTGTTGTAGGATAAATAATTTTTCTCAATCTTGTCATCCCGAAGAATGAGGGATTTTATTCAGTAATTCCGTAAAGATTGGGTAAAAGTGATAAATCAAATAATTTGTGTGTTAGCCGCGTTGCAAACGCTTCGTTTTGTTTTTACAAGAAAGTAGGCACTCGATGCACTCGAGCGCCAGATTTGGGTTGGTTTGTATAACTTGAAAAGATTGTCTCTTTTATATCCTGCAAGGTTTTTTTGTTGACCTTGTAGGTGTTTAAATTGAAAAACAAACTTATATCTACAAGGTTTTAGAAACCTTGCAGGATATAATAATTGTAATTTGTATTGGATTTTGTTTTTCAAAAAAATGACATTCGGTGCAATTGAGCGTTAAATTGAGGGATAGGTTCTTTATTCGTATGTTCTATATTAAACTTTAATTACTTTTAAGATAATGCTAACAACAAAAACTATCTGAGAAAAAATCATACCGAATAACGTTGTTACACATATATAAGTTAAGTATTGGTTGATTTTTATAGATTTTAAAATTTCTTCAAAATTTTTAGTCGGATTATTGTTGATTCTTTTTAGTAACAACCATATTAAAATTAGACCTCCAATGGTTAGAATAGTATGTGTATAGGTTATCCACTGGTTTAACTGTATTCCTTTTTTGTCTAAGCAGAAATAAATTAAGCCAAGAAGAAAATAAAATACAGCCAAGAGAATTCCTAAGTGTAAATTTAGAATAACAAAATAGGTGTCCCCAATATTGATATCAAAGGTGTTTTTCGGTTTGTAATATGAAAATGCAAGTATTAAAGGGATGATTAAAAAGAAAAAATGATGCGGTTTGTTAATAGCTAAATTCATTTTGAATGATATTTTTTCAAATATATTAAAATATTCTTACAAAATTAATTAATGGAATCAAATCGTTCTCTTTAGCCCTGATCGTAGCGGCATCCTTTTTATTTTGTCCTTCGATCCTTCGATGAACTCTGGACAGGCTAAGCTCAGGATGACAAAATAAAAAGATAGAGCGGAGAGCAGGAGAGAACGTAATTAAATACTTTATTATTCTGCTCCTAAAAATGCGGTATCAAGTTAAAGTTTGTTTAAGATTTTCTAAATTACGGGGAAGATGTTGTTATTTTGTGTAAAAATATATTCAAATGGGTTTTAGGTTGCTCTTTTTTGTGGTGTTTCTTTTTGTGATTGAACTCTACGCTTTTCAGGCTTTTAAGACAATTGTAAAGGATAAGTGGTTTCTGGTAGCTTATGGTGCTCTGAGTTTTGCTGTTTTAATTTATATCGTTTATGGGTTTTTTAGCTTTGACCGTTCGGTGGGGCAAACGCATCAAACAATGTTTCTAATGGGCTTAATGCTGGTGATTTATGTTCCAAAAATCGTTTTGGCAATTGTTTTATTAGGTGAAGATATTTTTAGAGTAGGAGCAAGTGTGGTTAATTATTGTATGTATAATTCGCCGCGGAGTGAAATAATGCCTGACAGACGCAGGTTTATAAGTCAGTTGGGTCTAGGTCTTGCCGCGATTCCGTTTTTGTCTTTACTGTATGGGGTGACAATTGGGAAATACAATTATAAGGTGATTAAACAGCGTATTTTTTTTCCTGATTTGCCTGATGCGTTTGATGGTTTTAAGATTACTCAAATTTCAGATGTGCATTCGGGGAGTTTTGACAACCCGGATAAAATTAATTATGCAATTGATCTGATTAATGAGCAGGATTCGGATATGATTTTGTTTACGGGTGATATTGTCAATACACATGCTAACGAAATGCATCCGTGGATTGAAACTTTTAAACGGATAAAAAAACACGAATACGGTAAATATTCTGTTTTGGGAAATCATGATTATGGGGAATATGTTACCTGGTCAAATGAAGCTGATAAAGTGCAAAATTTTAAAGAGATAAAAGATTTGTACGGGCAAATTGATTTTAAACTGATGTTAAACGAACATACTCTCATTGAAAAAGGGAATGATAAAATTGCCTTAGTAGGTGTTGAAAACTGGGGAAATAATTTTAAAAAAGCCGGTGATTTAAATAAAGCTTCGGAAGGTTTAGGGGAAAAGGATTTTAAAATCCTGATGAGTCATGATCCCAGTCATTGGGATTTTGAAGTAAAAGAACATACAAAGAATTTTCATTTGACTTTTTCGGGTCATACCCACGGAATGCAGTTTGGTATTGAAATTCCGGGTTATTTTAAATGGAGTTTAGCGCAATACGTTTATGCGCAATGGGCAGGTTTGTATGAACATTTAGGTCGTTATGTGTATGTAAACAGGGGATTTGGTTTCCATGCATATCCCGGAAGAGTGGGAATTATGCCAGAAATTACAGTTATCGAACTAAAAAAAGGGGATAAAGTAACATAATTCGTTAAAAATGCTACATTTGTAGATAAGAAATATTATTTTTTTCTTAGATTTAAAAAATTAATTCGTTGGTTTTATGTCAAAATTTGGAGAACTTATAAGTGCACACGTTCCTGTGTTAATTGATTTTTACACAGATTGGAATGAATCTTCGGTTTCTATGCACGATGTGATTAGAGATGTTGCGGCTGCTTTGGGTGATAAAGCAAAAGTAATAAAGATTGATGTGGATAAAAATCAAGAACTTGCCGAAGCATTACGAATTAAAGGATTGCCTACTTTGATGGTGTATAAGAACGGTCAGATGGTTTGGAGACAATCCGGAGAATTAGATGCAAATTCGCTAATAAGCATCGTTCAGGAGCAAATTTAGTTTTTTATTGTTTCGAAAGAAAAGTGATTTTCTACCAGGTATTCAAGTACTTTGGGCAATACATATTTTAGATTTTCGAAAGCTTTTATGCTGTCGTGAAATACGATAATACTTCCTGACCGGGTGTTGTTTACCACATTTTTCAGGCATTTTTCCTTAGTGATGCTTTGGTCAAAATCAGCACTAAGAACATCCCACATTATTATTTTATAGCCTTTTTGTCTGAGCTTTTTAGCCTGGGCTCTTTTTATTTTGCCGTAAGGCGGGCGGAAAAGTTGGTTGTCGGTTGTTTGTGGTTTGTTGTTGGAAAACTGATTACTAATTACTGAACACTGAACACTATTTTCTATGTATTCGTTAGTATTTGTTTTCCATCCGTTTAAATGGTTGAATGTGTGATTTCCTATTGCGTGTCCTTTTTCGATTACTTTTTTGAAGATTTCAGGATGTTGCTCTATGTTTTTTCCAATACAAAAAAAAGTAGCTTTGGCATTATATTGTTCTAATTGATTTAAAACCCATGCTGTTATTTCGGGTGTAGGACCGTCATCAAAAGTAAGGTAGATTTTATTTTCTTTATTAGGGATGTCCCAAACATAATTAGAAAATAGTTTTTTAATAAGACGATTTGTTTTAACCCAATAAGCTTTCATCTGTAAAAAAAGTTTAAAATTAAAGATAAAAAAAATGTAGCAATCTTGTGTTTGAAGATCGCTACATTTTTTTTTTAAGAAAATAGATTTTCTTTTATTCTTTATCTCTTCCGAAACGCTCGAAGATATCAATATAGGTGTTGAAAGTAGCCCGGTGTTTCTGGAAAAAAGCAGTATCGTTGTTTTTCTTCATTACTCCCAGCAGCGCTCTGTAGCGTTCAATGTCTGTAACAATATCGATAACAATATCAGACTGGTCTGCTGCGTTCATTTTGCTGTAGTAATTTAAGTTTTCTTTGTATTTACCTACTAATTTATTTAGAAGTTGCTGTGCTTTTTCTTTTTCACCTACCTGATAATATCCATTGGTAAAAGGTTCTAATAAGGAATAGTAGCCAAACTTGTCTACAGGCATTTTTTCCATGGCTAAATTAATTACTTTTTTAGCCTTGTCTATTTTACCTTCTTTAATCAGTTGATCCATTAATCGGGAAAGATTTGTTCTGTAAGTAATACTTTCACGGCGGGTTTCAGGGTCGTGATAAATATCACCATTACTGTTGCCCCAGTCCCATTGCATCACGATACTGTACATTTTATCAGCATCAATTTTCCCCATTTCCATAGGATTACCGTCTTTAGGGATAGTAGTTTTTACGGGAATCAGTTTGTAAACCATACCATCCAGTTGAAGGTAATCTTTCATCCAAAGATATTCTTCATCTTCAAAAGCTCCTCCGCTAAAATAGATTGGTCTTTTCCAATTGTTATTTGCAATAAGGTCGAGCATCATTAGTCTGTTTTTGTATAAGGCACTTCCCTGAATATCGATATCTATGTAAGGAACAATTGAGTCGTAATCTTTCTCAGATACCATTTTGTTTTTAATAATGGCATTTTTGTCCACAGGGATTCTAACCTGGTTAGTAGGGTAGAAATGAATGGTCTGACCGTTTTGCATGTCAACAGTTGATTTAGGATGTTTGATAAAATCCATAAATCCTTTTACGGTCCAGCGGCTTTTTATCTTTGGAATACTCACCACATAATCTAATTTATCTCCCACATATTGATCGTGTGTAAACGAAATAGGCAAAGGATCAGATTCATAAGTTTTAGTTTTCATCTGATCAATGTACCAATCGGTCATGAAAAGGCTGGTGTTTACAATTTTTACATCGGTTCTGATGCTTTCAATTTCTTGTGCATACCATAACGGGAAGGTATCATTGTCTCCAATAGTGAATAAAATGGCATCAGGATCACATGAATTTAAATAGGCTTTTGCCATTGCTAACGCAGTGTATTTCCCAGAACGATTGTGATCATCCCAGTTTTGCGAAGCCATTAAAACCGGTGCAGCTAATAAAGAAGCGGCTATAATTACAGGACCGGCAATTTTTGCGTTCAGGTATTTAGTAGCACTTTCGTATAACGAATAAACACCAAGTCCGATCCAGATAGCAAACACATAGAAAGAGCCTACTAAGGCATAATCTCTTTCTCTGGGTTCAAAAGGTCTTTCATTAAGGTAGATTTTTAATGCAATTCCGGTAAAAAGAAATAGTATCAACAGCACATAAAAACTTTTTAAGTCTTTCCCTGCATGATACATTAAACCGATAAGTCCCAGGATAAAAGGGATGAAATAATAAACATTACGGCCTTTGTTGTTTAAGGCATCCGTAGGTAGATTGTCTTGCGGACCTAAGTGGATTTCATCAATAAACTTAATTCCGCTTAACCAGTTTCCGTCCTGATTGTCATATCTCCCCTGATTGTCGCTCTGACGCCCAACAAAATTCCACATTAAGTATCTCCAATACATATAGCCAAATTGAAATTCAACCATGAAACTAAGATTGTCTGCTGTGGTAGGTTTTTCAATGATTAAATAATCACTGTAGCTTCTTAGGAATTTTACATAACCTTCATTATCAATTTGTTTCTGAGCATATGCTTTCCTGAATTCGCTAATGGTTTTTTCTACTTCATTTCTTAATTGTGCAGTAGCTCTATTGTAATCTTCTTCAGATAATTTGCTTGCGTCAATTCCGTAGCGGGCTAAATCATTTTCGTATGGATAATTAGGATTTATCTTGAATTGAGGCGGATTAGTAAAGTTGATATAGTTTTCAATATTGCCTGTGCTCCACATTCTTGGTAAGAACGCTTTTTGGGAATCATCGCTATTCTGTTCCGCATTTTTATAGTTGTTTACAATAACATACTTTCCGGTTTTGTAATCTCTCTCGTAGTTAGGTGCTTTATCGCGGTATGGATTATCAGGGTCTAAACCAACAAAGGTTTCCGTGTACTGAGGGCCATAAAACAAAGGGTTTGAGCCATACTGTTCTCTGTTGTAATAAGCCAGAACTTCTCGTGCGTCTGATGGTTTGTTTTCGTTAATAATAACATTGGCATTAGCACGAATAGGAAGCATCAGCCAGGTAGAAAAACCAATTAAAATAAATAAAATACAAAGAATAAGTGTGTTGTATGTTACTAAACCTTTGTCTTTAGTGAATTTTAGGCCAAAATAAAAAGCAGCGATTAGTGCTAATGCAGCTAAAATAGTTCCGGAGTTAAACGGCATTCCAAGGCTATTTACAGTGAAAACTTCTGCTTTTGCAAAAAATGCCATAGTTAAAGGAAGCAGTAATTTAAAAATAAATAATAAAACAGAGATCACAACCACATTGGCTATGATGAAGTTTTTGATTGTTATTGTTTTGTAGTTTTTAAAATAATATAAGAATCCAATAGCCGGAATGGTTAATAATGCCATAAAATGCACTCCAAATGAAAGTCCTGTTACTAGTGATATAATTAGTAGCCATTTATTTCCTCTTGGTTTATCCATATCCTGTTCCCAGCGTAATCCAAGCCAAAAAAGTAAGGCGATCAGTAAAGAGGCCATTGCATATACTTCGGCTTCAACAGCGTTGAACCAAAAACTATCCGAGAAAGTATAAGCTAAAGCACCTACAAAGGAACTTCCTAAAATTACAATGTCATTATTTTTATTGTATTCTTCAGAGCTGTTTATGATTTTTTTCAAAATCATAGTGGATGACCAAAACATAAAAAGGATTGTAAAAGCGCTCGAAAAAACAGAAGTCATATTCACCATTAAAGCAACATGTTGAGGACTTGCGGCAAACATGGCAAAAAAAGCACCAATCATTTGAAATAAAGGGGCTCCCGGCGGATGACCAACTTCCAGTTTTGCTGCTGTGGCAATATATTCTCCACAATCCCAAAAGCTCATTGTGGGCTCAACAGTAAGAGAATAGGTTATTAATGCGATTCCAAATGCAAGCCATCCGATGATGGTATTCCATTTTTTGAAATTGAAAGACTCCTTATTCATGTAATAAAATTTAGTTAATTTTTCGAGTTACAAAGAAAATGTTTTTTTATTTAAGGATACTGCCATTAACAAAATTTTCTATAAAACTAATCTGGTTTTTAACTGCCTGATTATAAAAGAGTTTTTATTTTTTTTATTTTTTTTAGAAAAAAAAGTCAAAAAAAATTTGTGTAAACTGAAAAAGCTTGTAAATTTGCACTCGCAATAAAGCACTGCTGGTCTATGGTGTAATGGTAACACAACTGTTTTTGGTGCAGTCTTTCTAGGTTCGAGTCCTAGTAGACCAACATAAAAAGCCTCTCATTCGAGAGGCTTTTTTATTTTTAGTTTATGCGTTGTTATATTTTAAATATGATAAGTGGTTTAGAGGCGTGATTGGCCAGATCTTCGCTAATGCTTCCGGTGAAAAAATGGGAAAGACCTGTTCTTCCATGGGTGCAGAAGCTAATTAAATCAGCATTGATTTCCTTGGAAAAATGAATGATACCTTTCTCGATGTTGCTGTCATTGTAAATGTTTGTTGAGAAGTTTTTAATTGCAAATTCACTGGTAAATTCATTCATTATTTTATTTGCGACAGCGGTTGTTTTAAAGCTGTTTGGGGTGCAGATGGTCACCAGATTTAATTTGGCGTCAAATAAATTGACAAAATCAAGTATTTTTGTAAACGGTTTTTTGATTTCTTCAGTAAAATCAGAAGCAAAGACAATGTTTTTTGGGTTAAAAACCGGAATTTCTTCTTTGATAACTATAACCGGTGCTGAGGATCTGCGAACTACTTTTTCGGTATTGGAGCCTATGATTATTTCTTCAATTCCTGAAACTCCGTTAGAACCCATTACTACAAGGTCTATATTGTTTTCGTCTATGTAAGAGAGGATTCCTGTGGATGCTTTTTCCATTTTGATGGAATCGATGATGGTGAGTTCTTTAAGGTAGTCTTTTTCTTTTGTAAAGCGCAGTGTTTCTTTTGCTTTTTGGATAAAAAACATGATATCAGGTATTGGTGTGGCGCCTGTAATCGCATCATTCATCTGGCTGGGAATTTCCATTATGTGTAGTAGATGAATTTCATAATTGTTATTTTGGGCTAGTTGTGCAGCTAGTTTCAGGGCGTTTTCAGCTTGAATTGAAAAATCTGTAGGGACTAATATTTTCTTCATGATTATGATTGGGTTTGTATTTGTAGTTTTTTTTATTGAAATAAAGGTAAGGAATAATTTTACAGCAGTCAATTATTTTTGGTTTATAAAAATAAACACTATATTTGTGCCGTTATTTATTAAAATCTAGATAATGAGGGGACTAAATGTCCCCTCTTTTTATAAAAAATATGACATTTAAAGAAAAAGTAAATACATTATTGCAGGAAGCTCTTGAAGAGCGTTCTTCGCTTTTTTTGATTGACCTGACTATTACCGATGCGTTTAAGGTAATTATAACTTTGGATGATGATAACGGAGTGGTTTTGCAGGATTGTATCGATATTAGTCGTGCTATAGAGAGTAATCTTGACAGAGAAGAGCAGGATTTTTCGCTTGAAGTAGCTTCAGTAGGGGTGGGATCGCCACTAAAATTAGTTCGTCAGTATAAAAAAAATATTGGTAGAACACTGATAGTGACTACAAATGAAGAAAAAATCGAAGCAGAATTGATTGATGCTAATGAAGATTTTATAATTTTGTCTTGGAAAGCAAGAGAGCCTAAAAAAATAGGAAAAGGAAAAGAAACAGTACAGAAAGAACAACAGATACCTTATACAGAAATTAAAGAGGCGGTTGTTACAGTAACATTTTAATTTAAAGAATTCGCATGGAAAATTTAGCATTAATCGATTCATTTTCAGAGTTTAAAGATGATAAACTTATTGATCGTGTAACGCTTATGGCAATTTTAGAAGATGTATTTAGAAATGCATTGAAGAAAAAATACGGTTCAGATGATAATTTCGATATCATTATCAATCCTGATAAGGGAGATATGGAAATTTGGAGAAGAAGGGTAATCGTTGCTGACGAAGATTTAGATTTTGAAAATGAAGAGATTACTTTAACAGAAGCCAGAAAAATTGAAGCAGATTTTGAAATTGGTGAAGAGGTTTCTGAAGAAGTAAAATTAATTGATTTAGGAAGAAGAGCTATTTTGGCTTTGCGTCAGAATTTGATATCAAAAATACATGAGCATGATAATACGAATCTTTACAAGCAATTTAAAGATTTAATAGGTGATATTTATACTGCCGAAGTACATCATGTGAGACCAAGAGTAGTTATTCTGGTAGATGATGAAGGAAACGAAATTGTACTTCCAAAAGAAAAACAAATTCCATCTGATTTCTTCCGTAAAGGAGATAATGTACGTGGTATTATTGAAAGTGTTGAGCTAAAAGGAAATAAACCTCAGATTATTATGTCCAGAACTTCAGAGAAGTTTTTGGAAAAATTGTTTGAACAGGAAATTCCGGAAGTATTTGACGGTTTAATAATGATTAAAAAAGTAGTAAGAATTCCGGGTGAAAAAGCTAAAGTAGCCGTAGACTCTTATGATGACAGAATTGATCCGGTAGGAGCTTGTGTGGGAATGAAAGGTTCCCGTATCCACGGAATTGTTCGTGAATTAGGAAATGAAAATATTGATGTTATTAATTATACCAGTAACATTCAATTGTTTATAACAAGAGCATTAAGCCCGGCTAAGGTTTCTTCGATTAAAATTAATGAAGAAGCAAAGCGTGCTGATGTATTCTTAAAATTAGAAGAAGTTTCAAAAGCAATTGGTAGAGGCGGTCATAACATTAAATTAGCGGGTTTATTAACCGGTTATGAGTTAGATGTTATCAGAGAAGGTGATATCGCAGGCGCTACTGCTGATGAGGATGATGTTGAATTAACAGAATTCTCAGATGAAATTGAAGAATGGATTATAGAGGAATTTGCAAAAATTGGTTTAGATACTGCAAAAAGTATTTTGAAGCATGATGTAGAAGACTTAGTAAGAAGAACAGATTTAGAAGAAGAAACAATTCTGGATGTAATGAAAATATTGAAAGAAGAGTTTGATAGTTAGTTCTATGCTTCTAACAACACAACAAAATAGGTAATAATAAAAAGGTTATATGTCTGAAGAGAGAGTAATAAGAATAAACAAAGTTTTAAGGGAATTGAATATTTCTTTGGAAAGAGCTGTGGATTATCTTAAAGATAAAGGGATTGCAATAGAATCCAATCCGAACACAAAAATTTCCAACGATGTATACGATGTCTTGTGCGGTCAGTTTGCGGGTGACAGAGGGAAAAAAGAAGCTTCTAAGGAAGTAGGTGAAGAAAAAAGAAAAGAAAAAGAGGCTTTACGTATTGAACGCGACAGAGAAGCGGAAGATAAGCGTAAGCAAGAAGAAGAATTACAAAGACAACAACAGGAAGTAATTAAAGCAAGAGCTGTAATTTCAGGACCTGTTCAGGTTGGAAAAATTGATTTAAATCCTTCTAAACCTACACCTCCGTCTGTTCCGGCAGAAGAAAAAGTTGTTTCTCCAAAGCCTGAAGCTACAGAAGAAAAACCGGCTGCTAAAACTGTTTCTCAAGAGAAATCGGAATCAGATAAAAAAGAAGAAAAACCTGTTGTTGCGGAAACGAACAAGCCAGTAACTGAAGATAAATCCCCTAAGAAAGAAGAGGTAGTATCGGCTTCAAAATCTAAAGAAAATGAAGAGGTTAAGGCGGTTAAAGAAACAGCTAAAACTGATGAAGCGCCAGCTGAAGATGCTATAGCTACGCAATATCAAAAACTTTCAGGAGCTAAGCTGACAGGGCAAACTATTGATTTGTCGCAGTTCAATAAGCCTAAAAAGAAAAAAGAAGATCCTAAAATTACTCCTAATAAACCAGGCGCTCCTGGAGCTGCCGGAGTTAATGCTAATAAAAATAAGCGTAAAAGAATTGCTCCTAAACCAGGCACGTCTAATACGCCAGGTACATCCAGACCTCCTGGAACTCCTAATCCGAATAAAATTACACCTAATACAACTGGTGGAGGATTTAATGCAAACAGAGGTGCAAGACCTGGATTTGTAAAAGGAAATCGTCCTGCTATTGTGGCTAAAGTAGAACCAACAGAAGAGGAAGTTAAAAATCAAATTAGAGAAACTTTAGAAAAACTTCAGGGTAAAAAAGGAGGGAAATCTAAAGCTGCTAAATACAGAAGAGATAAAAGAGATACACACCGTCAAAAATCTGATGATGAGCAAAGAGCTTTAGACGAAGAAAGTAAGACTATTAAGGTTACGGAATTCGTTACTGTAGGTGAAATTGCTATCATGATGGATGTGCCAATTAACAAAGTAATTGGAACCTGTATGTCTCTTGGTATCATGGTGACACAAAATCAACGTCTGGATGCGGAAACGCTAACAATTGTTGCAGACGAGTTTGGTTATGATGTAGAGTTTATCACTGTAGATATTGAAGAAGCTATCGAGGTAGTTGAAGATAAAGAAGAAGACTTAGTAACCAGAGCGCCTATTGTTACCGTAATGGGACACGTAGATCACGGTAAAACCTCTTTATTGGATTATATTCGTAAAGAAAATGTTATCGCTGGTGAGTCTGGAGGTATTACACAACATATTGGTGCTTATGGAGTAACTTTAGATAATGGTCAAAAAATTGCATTCTTAGATACTCCGGGTCACGAGGCGTTTACCGCAATGCGTGCGCGTGGTGCTCAAGTAACCGATATTGCTATTATTGTAATTGCTGCCGATGATGATATCATGCCACAGACAAAAGAGGCAATTTCTCATGCTCAGGCTGCAGGTGTGCCAATTATATTTGCTATCAATAAGGTGGATAAGCCAAATGCGAATCCGGAAAAAATTAAAGAGCGTCTAGCTGGTATGAATTTGTTAGTAGAAGATTGGGGTGGAAAAATCCAATCGCATGATATCTCTGCTAAAAAAGGTACCGGTGTAAAAGAGCTTTTGGAAAAAGTATTGTTAGAAGCTGAAATATTAGATTTGAAATCTAATCCAAATAAATTAGCTCAAGGTACTGTAGTGGAAGCATTCTTAGATAAAGGAAAAGGATATGTATCTACTATTTTAGTACAACATGGAACATTAAAAATTGGAGATTACTTACTAGCAGGTAAACATCATGGTAAAGTTAAGGCTATGCATGATGAGCGTGGTAATGTTGTTACTGTTGCAGGGCCTTCAACGCCGGTATCTATATTAGGTCTGGATGGTGCAGCTACTGCAGGAGATAAATTCAATGTATTTGAAGACGAAAAAGAAGCAAAACAAATTGCAGCTAAACGTTCTCAATTAATGCGTGAGCAATCCGTACGTACACAACGTCACATTACATTAGATGAAATTGGTCGTCGTATTGCATTAGGTCAGTTTAAAGAATTGAACGTTATCCTTAAGGGAGATGTGGATGGTTCTGTAGAAGCATTATCTGATTCGTTCTCTAAATTGTCTACTGAAGAGATTCAAATTAATATCATTCATAAAGGAGTTGGAGCAATTACGGAGACTGACGTTATGTTGGCTTCTGCTTCTGATGCAATCATTATCGGATTTAACGTTCGTCCTGCCGGAAATGCAAGACAATTGGCTGATAAGGAAGAAATCGATATCCGTTACTACTCTATTATCTATGCGGCAATTGATGATCTGAAAGATGCAATGGAAGGAATGCTTGCTCCTGAAATGAAAGAGGAAGTATTAGGAACTGCTGAAATCAGAGAGCTGTTCAAAATTTCTAAAGTGGGTACAATTGCAGGATGTATGGTTATGGATGGTAAGATTACCAGAAATGCTAAAATCAGAATCATTAGAGAAGGTGTCGTTGTTCATGAAGGTGAGCTAATAGCATTGAAGCGTTTCAAAGATGATGTAAAAGAAGTAACTAAGGGGTATGACTGTGGTATCCAGATTAAAGGATACAATGACATTGAAGAGAGAGATGTTATTGAAGCTTATCATGAAGTTGCTATCAAAAAGAAACTGAAATAATATTTCAATTATAGTTTATCAACAAAAATCCCGACGAATCGGGATTTTTTTTTGTTTTTACATTACAATTAATTCGTCAGATAATATAATGTTTGGCTGTAAAGATTTCAGTACTGCATTTCAATAAAACGGAATATAAAATTGTTGCAAAAGAGTAGTTGAAGAGAAGTGGTTTGCAGAGAATTTGCGGAATAATTTGTTGAAGAGATTGACCAATCGTTTTCAAAATAAAAAGGATTGCAGGTGTTATGAAATCTGAAATTTCGAGGGTGTTTGCAGTTGGTGGCAAATATTCTGGACCAGGTTCTTATTTTGATTGTATTGATTTAAAATGGAATAATTGTATATAGATTTAAACAAATTAAATTCGCGCTTTTTAAGGTGGATTTAGAGAAAAAAAAGGAGCGTAATAAAGAATAAAGTACTTTATTACGCTCCTTTTTTTGTAACAAATAGTGTTAAAATTTTATTTCTTAGGTTTTATCAGAAATGCATTTTCGTAATTTTTTCTGATTTCTGCTAAATTTCGTTCCGCTTCAATTCTGCTTTTGAAATTCCCTATCCAGACTTTGTAATTTGGGGTGTTAAAAACAATAGTTCCGTCGAGTTCAGGAAAATTTTGTCTGCAGTTGTATAATGTGCTTTTTGCTTTTTCACTGTTGCCGCTAAAAACCTGAATTTTATATCCTTCATTTACAGCTATTGAGCTGTTTATTTTTCTTTTTTCGTTTAAAAGCTGTTCAAATTTAGGATTTTGATGAATGTTAATTTTTGCCTCTTGTGCAGCCAATTTGAAAGTACAAATTGTAAAAATAGTAATGTAAATTGTAGTCGTTCGAATAGTTAAAATTCTCATAATGTGAAGATTTTTAAGTAAAATTAATATTTATATGCTGAATGTGAAACAAAAAATTTATTTAGAATTATTATAAATTGAGTTTTGTGCTATTTTAGGGTTTTGAGAATAGTTCTTAAGTCGTATTTTTGTGGCTGTTTAAAATAAAGGGACATTTTTATATGAAATTGTTGTATAAAAAATTGTGCCAATTTTTAGTAGATAATCATTATACTTTATGAAAAAGGTGGGTAACCATAATTCGAACTCAAGGAAAATGTTTTTAAGTTTAGCGATGATGCTGGCTTTTTCCTTCTCTTCATTTGCGCAAGACGCTGCTCCTGCAGCTGCAACCGAAGCTCCAGCAGCTGCTCAGTCTGGTGGTGATCCAGTAAAAGGTAAGGCGCTTTTTAATTCTAATTGTGCTGCGTGCCATAAACTTGATGCAAAATCAACAGGTCCTGCACTTAGAGGTGTTGCTGATAAGCACGATAAAGAATGGCTTTATAAGTGGGTTCATAACAGTTCTGATATGATTAAATCAGGGGATCCTGTTGCAGTGAAATTATTTGAAGAAAATAATAAATCAGTAATGACTTCTTTTCCTCAGTTGTCTACAGAGGATATAGATAATATTATTGCTTATACTTCTGAACCTAAAGCTGAACCAGCGGCTGCTTTGCCAACTGGTGATGTTAAAGGCTCAGCTAATGAGGGGAGTTCTAATAATTTAATTTTAGGAGTTCTTGCGTTGGTTTTAGTAGTATTAGTAGTAATGCTGATAATGGTTAACAATGTATTAAGAAAAGTTGCTAAAGCTAACGGTATTGAAGTTGCTCCTAAAGCTGAGCGTACTCCATTATGGAAGACTTTTGTTAAAAATCAATTTTTAGTATTGGTTGCTTCTATTTTCTTATTGTTGGCAAGTGGGTATTTTGTGTATGGTTTCTTAATGCAGGTGGGTGTTGATCAGGATTATCAACCTATTCAGCCAATTCATTATTCTCACAAAATTCACGCCGGTGATAATGAGATTAACTGTAAATATTGTCACTCTGCTGCCAGAGTTAGTAAAACTGCAGGTATTCCTTCTTTGAACGTTTGTATGAACTGTCATAAAAATATTTCTGAAGTTGCTGAAACTACTGCTACTCCTGAGTACAGTAAAGCTTTTTATGATGCTCAGATCCAAAAGTTATATGACGCAGTGGGATGGGATAAAACCACTCAGTCTTATACTGGAAAAACTAAGCCGGTAAAATGGGTTCGTATTCATAATTTACCTGATTTTGTTTACTTTAATCACTCTCAACACGTAACTGTTGGAGGTATTGAATGTCAAACCTGTCATGGTCCTGTTGAAACTTACGAAGTTCAAAAACAATTTGCTCCTTTAACAATGGGATGGTGTATTGATTGCCATAGAAAAACAGATGTTAAAATGGAAGGAAATGGGTATTATACTAAGATACATGAAGAACTTTCTAAGAAATATGGTGTGGAGAAATTAACCGAAGCACAAATGGGAGGTTTAGAATGTGGAAAATGCCACTATTAATCAAATTATTAAGATTTTAATATATATATACAATGTCATCAAACAAAAAATACTGGAAAAGTGTTGAGGAACTAGAAAATGGTTCTATTGTTGAGGCGCTTAGAAATAACGAATTTGTTGAAGAGATTCCTACAGATGAATTTTTAGGAAATACAGATGCTATGTCGTCTTCTTCAACATCAAGACGTGATTTTTTAAAGTACGTTGGTTTTAGTACTGCTGCGGCAACACTTGCTGCATGTGAAGGGCCTGTGAACAAGACAATTCCTTATGTATTACAACCGGAGCAAATCATCCCTGGGGTAGCTGATTATTATGCAACTTCTGTTTTTGACGGTTTTGATTTTGCAAATCTACTTGTTAAAACACGTGAGGGGCGTCCTATTAAAATAGATAATAATACTATTTTGGGAGCTAAATTTGCTGCAAATGCCAGAGTTCATGCCTCAATATTGTCATTGTATGATAATATGCGTTTGAAAGCACCAAAAATAGAAGCGAAAGATTCTAGCTGGTCTGTAGTAGATGCAAAAATTAAATCAAGTATCGCTGATGCAAAAGCAACTGGTGGTCAGGTTGTTTTACTGACTAATACTTTAGCGAGTCCTTCAACAGAAAAATTAATTGCTGATTTTATAGCTGTAAACCCAAATGCAAAACATGTAGTTTATGATGCGGTTTCTTCGTCAGCTGCATTAGATGCTTTTGAAACAGTTTATGGTGAAAGAGCTTTAGTGGATTATGATTTTTCAAAAGCTTCTCTTATCGTTTCTGTTGGAGCTGATTTCTTGGGAGATTGGCAAGGTGGTGGATACGATTCAGGGTATGCACAAGGCAGAATTCCAAAAAATGGAAAAATGTCCCGTCATTTCCAGTTAGAGGCAAATATGACTTTGTCTGGTGCTGCTGCTGATAAGCGTCTGCCAATGACGGTTGCAAATCAAAAACAAGCATTAGTACTTATATATAATATTATTACAGGTTCATCAGTTGCTGTAAATCTTGCTCCTGAAGTAAAAGCTGAAGTTACTAAAGCAGCTCAGCAATTAAAAGCTGCCGGTTCTAAAGGTCTTTTAGTTTCTGGTATTCAGGATAAAAATGCACAATTGTTAGTTTTAGCTATCAACCAGGTGTTGGCTAGTGAAGCTTTTTCAACTGTTGGAACAAGACAAATAAGAAAAGGGTCTGATGAAAAAGTAGCTCAGTTAGTTAAGGATATGAATGCGGGAAGTGTTCATACTTTAATCATGAGCGGTGTAAATCCGGTTTATACTTTAGCTGATTCTGCTTCTTTTGCAGAAGGACTTAAAAAAGTAAAAACTTCTGTAGCTTTATCTTTAAAAGAAGATGAAACTGCTGCTGTTGCAACTATTGCTGCTCCGGTTCCTCATTATTTAGAAGCTTGGGGAGATCTAGTTCTTACTAAAGGAACTTATAGTTTAACGCAACCTACAATTCGTCCTTTATTTGATACCAAACAATTTCAGGATGTTTTAATGTCTATCAACGGACTTACTGGAACTTATTACGATTATTTAAAAGCATATTCTTCATCATTTATTACAGGTTCATCTTGGAATAAAGTTTTACATGATGGAGTATTTGTTGGAGCTCCACAAGCTGCTGCCGGAGGTACTGCTGATTATGCTGGTGCTGCTTCTGAATTAGCAAAATCTAAAGCTGCTTCTGGTTTAGAATTAGTATTGTATACTAAAACTGGTATGGGAGATGGTCAGCAGGCTAACAACCCTTGGTTGCAAGAGTTTCCGGATCCAATCACAAGAGTTTCCTGGGATAATTATGTAACTGTTTCTCATGCTGATGCAAAAGCACTGGGCTTGTCTAATGAAATCGTTGCTAATGGTGGGTTGAATGGTAGTTATGCTACTCTTACAACTGCTGACGGAACAAAACTAGAGCAGGTTCCTGTTATTGTTCAGCCAGGTCAGGCTGTTGGTACAATTGGTCTTGCTTTAGGATACGGTCGTAAGGCTGCTTTGAAAGAAGAAATGCAGGTAGGTGTTAATGCTTACGCTTTATATAAAGGTTTTAATGATGTTCAGTCAGTTGAGTTGGTTGAAGCTGGTGGAGAGCATGAATTTGCTTGTGTTCAGGGACAAAAAACTTTGATGGGTAGAGGAGATATTATTAAAGAAACTACTTTAGAGATTTTCAATACCAAGGATTCTAAAATTTGGAATGAAACTCCAAAAGTATCATTAGACCATAAAGAAGTTGAATCAACTACTGTGGATTTATGGGAATCTTTTGATCGTTCAGTTGGTCACCACTTTAATCTTTCTATTGATTTAAATGCCTGTACGGGTTGCGGGGCTTGTGTAATTGCTTGTCACGCTGAAAATAATGTACCTGTAGTAGGGAAGTCTGAAGTTAGAAGAAGTCGTGATATGCACTGGCTGCGTATTGACAGATATTATTCTTCTGATGCTACTTTTGCTGAAGATGTTGAAAGAAAAGAGAATATAGCTGGTTTATCAAGTTCATTGTCTACATTTAATGAAATGGAAGAAGCGGGAGATAACCCTCAGGTTTCTTTCCAGCCAGTAATGTGTCAGCATTGTAACCACGCTCCTTGTGAAACAGTATGTCCTGTAGCTGCAACTTCTCATGGCCGTCAGGGACAAAACCATATGGCTTATAACAGATGTGTTGGTACTCGTTACTGTGCTAATAACTGTCCTTATAAAGTTCGTCGTTTTAACTGGTTCTTATATAACAAAAATAGCGAATTTGATTATCATATGAATGATGATTTAGGACGTATGGTGTTAAATCCTGATGTTAACGTTCGTTCTCGTGGAGTTATGGAAAAATGTTCTATGTGTATTCAAATGACACAAGCTACTATTTTAAATGCGAAGAGAGAAGGAAGGGAAGTGGTTGATGGAGAATTCCAAACAGCATGTTCAAGTGCTTGTTCTTCCGGAGCAATGATATTTGGTGATGTTAATGATAAAACAAGTAAAGTGGCTGAATTAGCGGCTGATGAAAGATCTTATCACTTATTGGAGCATATTGGAACAAAACCTAATGTGGTTTATCACGTAAAAGTTAGAAATACTTAGAAATAAATTTAAAATCAATATAAAGGAATATGTCTCATATATACGACTCTAGTATTAGAAAGCCTTTAGTTATAGGTGATAAAACTTATCATGATGTAACAGTAGATGTGGCAGCGCCTGTCGAAGGTTTGGCTAATAAACATTGGTGGATTGTATTTTCAATCGCCTTAACAGCCTTTCTTTGGGGAATAGGATGTATAGTTTATACAGTATCTACAGGTATTGGAACATGGGGATTAAATAAAACAGTTGGTTGGGCCTGGGATATCACAAACTTCGTTTGGTGGGTTGGTATCGGTCACGCCGGAACCTTAATTTCTGCAGTATTATTGTTATTCCGTCAAAGATGGAGAATGGCAATTAACCGTTCAGCAGAGGCAATGACAATTTTCTCTGTTGTACAGGCAGGTTTATTCCCTATTATTCACATGGGACGCCCTTGGTTAGCTTACTGGGTATTGCCAATTCCCAATCAATTTGGATCATTATGGGTTAACTTTAACTCTCCATTGCTTTGGGACGTATTTGCAATTTCGACTTATTTATCTGTGTCATTAGTCTTCTGGTGGACTGGTTTATTGCCTGACTTTGCAATGCTTAGAGACCGAGCTATTACACCATTTAATAAAAGAATATACTCTATTTTGAGTTTTGGATGGAGTGGTAGAGCTAAAGACTGGCAACGTTTTGAAGAAGTGTCTTTAGTTTTGGCAGGTTTAGCAACTCCTCTTGTACTTTCAGTACATACTATTGTATCTATGGACTTTGCTACTTCGGTAATTCCTGGATGGCACACCACAATCTTCCCTCCATACTTCGTTGCTGGAGCGGTTTTCTCAGGATTTGCGATGGTAAACACGTTGCTTATCATTATGAGAAAAGTATCTAATCTTGAAGCTTACATTACTTTACAACATATCGAATTGATGAATCTTATCATCATGATTACAGGATCTATTGTAGGTGTTGCTTATATTACTGAGTTATTTATTGCCTGGTACTCAGGAGTAGAGTATGAACAATATGCATTCTTAAACAGAGCTACAGGACCTTACTGGTGGGCATATTGGTCAATGATGACTTGTAACGTGTTTTCTCCACAATTTATGTGGTTTAAAAAATTAAGAACAAGTATTATGTTTTCTTTCATTATTTCCATTGTTGTAAACATAGGAATGTGGTTTGAAAGATTCGTAATTATAGTTACGTCTTTACATAGAGATTATTTACCGTCTTCTTGGACAATGTTCTCTCCAACATTTGTTGATATTGGGATTTTCATCGGGACAATAGGTTTCTTCTTTGTATTGTTTTTATTGTATTCCAGAACTTTCCCTGTAATTGCACAGGCAGAGGTTAAAACAATTTTAAAAGCAACAGGAGATAATTACATAAGAGAAAGAGAAGCAAATAAAGATTCACACCATGAGTAATAAAGTAATATACGCCATTTATAATGACGATGATGTATTGATGAATGCGGTTAAGAAAACCAGAGCAGCTCATCATCATATTGAGGAAGTTTTTACTCCATTTCCAGTTCACGGTTTGGATAAAGCTATGGGATTAGCACCTTCAAGATTAGCTATTTGTGCATTCTTATACGGATGTGTAGGTATCTCTTTTGCAACTTTCATGATGAGTTATATTATGATTCATGACTGGCCGCAGGACATCGGAGGTAAACCAAGTTTTAGTTATATTCAGAATATGCCGTCTTTTGTGCCTATTATGTTTGAGATGACTGTATTTTTTGCAGCTCACTTAATGGTAATTACTTTTTATATGAGAAGTAAATTATGGCCTTTTAAAGAAGCTGAAAATCCAGATGTCAGAACTACTGATGACCATTTTTTAATGGAAGTAGCTGTAAATAATAATGAAGAGGAATTAGTTTCTTTTTTCCAAAATACAGGTGCTGTAGAAGTTAAAGTAATTGAAAAGAATTAATTTAGATATGAAAAGGGTATATAAAATAACACTATTGTTAGGCATAACTATATTAGTAGCTTCCTGCCATAACGATAAAGCGCCGAATTATCAGTATTTTCCAAATATGTACGAATCAGTAGGCTATGAAACTTATTCAGAGTCTAAAGCTTTTGCAAATGGTCAGGAAGGTCAGCTACCTGCTCAGGGTAGTATAAACAGAGGTTTTGAACCTTATGAGTATCCAAATACTACTGAGGGTTATGAATTAGCGAAAGCAAATTTAAAATCACCTCTTGATTCTTTGGATAGAAATTCCGGAAAAGGAAAAGAACTTTTTGATATTTATTGCGCTATTTGTCATGGTACAACTGGTAATGGTAAAGGAAAATTAGTTGAAAGAGAAAAATTTCTTGGAGTTCCTAGTTATGCGGATAGAGTTATCACTGAAGGAAGTGTTTTCCACGTTGAGACTTATGGTTTAAATGCAATGGGTTCTCATGCTAATCAATTAACTAAACACGAACGTTGGTTGATTGCTGACTACGTGCTTAAACTTAAAAGCCAATTATAATTGTTGAACAAACTGATCGTATTAGATATGTATACATTTTCAAGTAAATTAAAAACTTTTTCTTTTATCTTAATGGCCGTAGGTATATTAGGAATAGGGTATGGTTTTTTAAACGCACCAAAAGATATTCATGAAGTAGAGAGTATCCTTTCTGCATCATCACATGGTGGACATGGTGAAGCACAACATCATGAGGAAAAGCCTGCTCACGAAGAAGCTCATGCAACAGCAAATCATGCTGGCGCAAGTGAAGCAGATGCACATGCGGAACACGAAGAGCATTTAACTCACGTGTTACATCAATTGCAAAACAAGCCTTGGGCTGCATTGTATGTTGCTAGTATTTTCTTTTTGTTGATAACAATGGGAACTTTAGTTTTTTATGCTATTCAGCAAGTTGCTGTAGCAGGATGGTCTCCGGTTTTGTTTAGAGTTATGCAGGGTATAACCTCTTTTCTTCCTGTAGCTTCTGTTATCTTTTTTATAATATTAGTATTATGCGGTCTTCATTTTAATCATCTTTTTGCCTGGATGGCAGACGGTGTAACGGATCCGGCAAGTGCAAATTATGATAAAATGATTGCTGGTAAATCAGGGTATTTAAATTTCGGATTTTGGATTGTAAGAGCAGCTATTTTCTTAATTGG
Source organism: Flavobacterium sp. ARAG 55.4 (assembly GCF_051846875.1). Classification (NCBI taxonomy): domain Bacteria; kingdom Pseudomonadati; phylum Bacteroidota; class Flavobacteriia; order Flavobacteriales; family Flavobacteriaceae; genus Flavobacterium; species Flavobacterium sp. ARAG 55.4. The sequence goes on from NZ_JBPYCT010000001.1 coordinate 110,245, forward strand.
ATGGAATTTATACCGTCATTATTCCAGAAAAAACTGTTTAGCACAGGATGATTCGAATGATAATAGTTTTTATAAAAAGAACTTTAATATTTCTGCAGGTTTCTTGGTTTTCTTCATCGTATCGGAGTCTATCATGTCCTGGGACTGGATTATGTCATTTGATCCTCACTGGTTTTCTACATTATTTGGCTGGTATGTTTTTGCAAGTTTCTTTGTGAGCGGAATCACTTTAATTGCAATGGTAACGGTTTATTTAAAATCAAGAGGCTTCTTAGAGTATATTAATACAAGTCATATTCATGATTTAGCAAAATTCATGTTTGGTATTAGTATTTTCTGGACTTACTTATGGTTCTCTCAGTTCATGTTAATCTGGTATGCTGATATTCCTGAAGAAATTACTTATTTCGTAACCAGAATTAATTTATATAACCTTCCTTTCTTTGGAGCTGTTGTTATGAATTTTGTTTTCCCATTATTAATTCTTATCAATACTGATTTCAAAAGAATTACTTGGGTAATCGTTATGGCTGGTATTGTTATTTTGGCAGGTCATTATATTGATTTCTTTAATATGATTATGCCTGGTACTGTTGGTGATCAGTGGTTTATAGGTGTTCCTGAAATTTCATCAGTTCTTTTCTTCCTTGGATTGTTTATTTTTACAGTGTTTACTGCATTAACTAAAGCTCCTTTATTAGCAAAAAGAAATCCTTATATCGAAGAAAGTAGACATTTTCATTATTAATTTTTAAAGAAATAAACAGATGACAAGTTTGTTGGTAATTATAGTTTTAGTTTTATTAGCTGTTGCTTTATGGCAATTGACTAAAATATTCGACCTTACTCAAGTGGGTACTTCTTCAGATAGTTCTCAGGTAGCTAATGATAGAGACAATAATATTCAGGGATATTTGATGTTTGGTTTTTTAGCATTCCTGTATGTTTTTACAATATATGGTTTGTTAGCCTGGGGTAATTTACCCTTGCATACTCCTGCCTCTGAGCATGGAGGACAGGTAGATAATCTGATGAATATTACCTGGGTTTTAATTTTTACTGTTCAGGCAATTACACAGGTTTTATTATATTATTTTGCTTTTAAGTATAAAGGAAAAAAAGATCAGAAAGCCTTATATTTTGCTGATAATAATAAACTAGAAGCTTTGTGGAGTATTATTCCTGCTGTTGTTTTAGCTGGTTTGATTCTTTATGGATTATATGCCTGGACAAATATTATGTTTGTTGATGAAGATGAGGATACTATTGTAGTTGAATTATATGCTCAACAATTTAAATGGACTGCCAGAATAGCTGGTGAAGATAACGTATTAGGTAAAGCTAATGTAAGATATATCGAAGGTGTAAATACTTTAGGTGTAGATTTATCAGATAAAAATGCAGAGGATGATATAGTAGTGAGTGAGTTACATATTCCTAAAGGAAAAAAAATACATTTTAAATTCCGTTCTCAGGATGTTTTACACTCAGCTTATTTTCCACATTTCAGAGCTCAGATGAACTGTGTTCCGGGTATGGTTACTGAGTTTGCTTTTACTCCTGTCTATACTACTTCTGAGTACAGAGAATTACCTTATATGGTTGAAAAAGTAACTCATATTAATGAGTTAAGAGCTAAAAAGAGTGTTGAATTAATTGCTAAGGGTGAATCAGGATTAGATCCTTATACATTTGATTATTTATTGCTTTGTAATAAAATTTGTGGTGCTTCACACTATAATATGCAAATGAAAATTGTTGTTGATACACCAGAGGATTATAAAAAATGGTTAGCAGATCAAACAACTTTGGTTGCTCAGGTAAAAGCATCATTAGAGAAACCAGTTGAAGAAACTGGGGTTGAAGCTAAAGAGAATGATACTGTGGCAGCTCCTGCGGCTCCTGAAGTAGCTATGAAATAATAAATTATTAAGAAAATTTAAAGTATAATATATGTCAGCAGAAGCTCACGATCACGCACACGATCACGAACATGAACACCACCATAAAGAGACATTCATTACTAAATATATTTTTAGTATTGATCACAAAATGATTGCTAAACAATACCTTATTACAGGTATTATTATGGGAGTTATTGGGATAGCTATGTCTTTGCTTTTCAGAATGCAGTTAGCATGGCCTGAAGAATCTTTTAAAATATTTAATGTTTTATTAGGTGATAAATTTGCTCCTGATGGTGTAATGGCAAATGATATTTATTTAGCCTTAGTTACAATTCATGGTACTATCATGGTATTCTTTGTACTGACGGCTGGTTTGAGTGGAACTTTTAGTAACTTACTTATTCCTCTTCAAATTGGAGCCAGAGATATGGCTTCCGGATTTATGAACATGATTTCATACTGGTTGTTTTTCTTATCTGCTGTAATTATGTTATGTTCACTGTTTGTTGAGGCTGGACCAGCTTCTGCAGGTTGGACAATTTATCCTCCGTTGAGTGCTTTACCTCAGGCTATTCCTGGGTCTGGAACAGGTATGACTCTTTGGTTAGTGTCTATGGCAATCTTTATCGCATCTTCTTTGATGGGATCTTTGAACTACATTGTTACTGTAATTAATTTAAGAACTAAAGGAATGTCTATGACAAGATTGCCTCTTACAATCTGGACATTTTTTGTTACGGCGGTAATTGGAGTAATTTCTTTCCCGGTGTTATTATCAGCGGCTTTGTTGTTAATTTTTGACAGAAGTTTTGGAACGTCATTCTTCTTATCTGATATCTATATCGCCGGAGAAGTTTTGCATTATCAGGGAGGTTCTCCTGTTTTGTTTGAACACTTATTCTGGTTTTTAGGACACCCTGAAGTATACATTGTAATTTTACCTGCAATGGGTCTTGTTTCTGAAATTATGGCAACTAACTCACGTAAACCAATTTTTGGTTACAGAGCTATGATTATGTCAGTTCTTGCAATTGCATTTTTATCTACAATTGTTTGGGGTCACCATATGTTTATCTCAGGGATGAATCCATTCTTAGGATCTGTATTTACATTTACTACTTTATTGATTGCAATTCCATCTGCTGTAAAAGCATTTAACTGGATTACAACTTTATGGAAAGGTAACTTACAACTGAATCCTGCGATGTTGTTCTCTATCGGAATGGTTTCTACTTTCATTACAGGAGGTTTAACAGGAATCATTTTAGGAGACAGTACTTTAGATATTAATGTTCACGATACTTACTTTGTAATTGCTCACTTTCACTTAGTAATGGGTATTTCTGCACTTTATGGAATGTTTGCCGGTATCTATCACTGGTTCCCTAAAATGTATGGAAGAATGTTGAATAAAAATTTAGGTTATATTCACTTTTGGGTAACAGCAGTTTGTGCTTATGGAGTATTTTTCCCAATGCACTTTATTGGATTAGCTGGTTTACCAAGACGTTATTATACAAATACAAACTTCCCGTTATTTGATGACTTGCAAAATGTAAACGTATTGATTACTACCTTTGCTTTGGTTGGAGGAGCTTTCCAATTAGTTTTCTTGTATAACTTCTTTGCCAGTATCTTTAACGGTAAAAAAGCAGAACAAAACCCTTGGAGATCTACTACATTAGAATGGACTACACCAGTTGAACATATACATGGTAACTGGCCAGGTGAAATTCCTGAAGTTCACCGTTGGGCTTACGATTACAGTAACCCTGAACATGAAGAGGATTTTGTACCTCAAACGGTTCCAATGAAACCAGGTGAATCAGTTTTACATCACTAAATATATTTAAACCTCTGTTTTACAGAGGTTTTTTTATGTCTGAGTTGTTCATATTTTATTATTATAAATCAACATCGGTTTTTTCTATCTTTGCCAAATGAATGAAAACTTAGACCCAACGACAAAAGGATATAATCCTGAAGAGCTTGATCTTGAAAAACGATTAAGACCGCTTAGCTTTGATGACTTTGCCGGCCAGGATCAGGTATTAGAAAATCTTAAAGTTTTTGTTGCTGCCGCTAATCAACGCAGTGAAGCCTTAGATCATACCTTGTTTCACGGACCTCCGGGATTGGGGAAAACTACATTAGCTAATATATTGGCTAATGAGTTGGAGGTTGGAATTAAAATTACTTCGGGTCCTGTTTTAGATAAACCTGGAGATCTTGCCGGTTTATTAACTAATCTCGAAGAAAGAGATGTCCTGTTTATTGATGAAATACATCGTTTAAGTCCCATCGTAGAAGAATATTTGTATTCAGCTATGGAGGATTTTAAAATCGATATTATGATTGAATCTGGTCCTAATGCCAGAACAGTTCAAATCAATTTGAATCCGTTTACGTTAATTGGTGCCACTACACGTTCCGGATTGTTAACAGCTCCTATGAGAGCACGTTTTGGAATTTCATCCAGACTGCAATATTATACAGTAGAATTACTAACTACTATTATACAAAGAAGTGCTTCTATTTTAAAAATGCCAATTTCTATGGAAGCGGCAATAGAAATCGCCGGAAGAAGCCGGGGTACGCCCCGAATTGCAAATGCTTTGTTGCGAAGAGTTCGTGATTTTGCTCAAATAAAAGGAAATGGAACTATTGATATTGAAATTTCTAAATACGCTTTAAAAGCATTGAATGTTGATGCACATGGACTGGACGAAATGGATAATAAAATTTTAAATACCATTATTGATAAATTCAAAGGCGGTCCCGTAGGTTTAAGCACTCTTGCAACTGCTGTCTCTGAAAGTAGTGAAACTATTGAGGAGGTTTATGAACCTTTTCTTATTCAGGAAGGATTTATTATGAGAACTCCGCGAGGAAGGGAAGTTACTGAGAAGGCCTACAATCATTTAGGAAAAACAAGAACAAATATTCAGGGAGGACTTTTTTAAAGGGAACAGGAAACAGGATATTTAAAATGGAGTTTTCTAATTTTGTTTTACTCATTTAAAATAATAAGCCATCATCGATTCACGACAAAAATATTCACAATTCATTAAATCCGAAGCTAAACGTCTCGGATTTTTGTCTTGTGGTATCTCTAAAGCAGGTTTTTTAGAAGAAGAAGCGCCCCGACTGGAAAATTGGCTGAACAAAAATCTGAATGGCAGGATGAGTTATATGGAAAATCATTTTGATAAACGATTAGATCCCACTTTACTCGTTGATGATGCTAAAAGTGTCGTTTCACTTTTATTAAATTATTATCCCCAACAGGAACAAATTCAGGATTCTTATAAGATTTCCAAATATGCTTACGGACAGGATTATCATTTTGTAATTAAAGAAAAATTAAAAGAACTGCTTTTTTCTGTTCAGGAAAATATCGGTGAAGTTTCAGGGCGCGTGTTTGTAGATTCTGCTCCTGTTTTAGATAAAGCCTGGGCGGCAAAAAGTGGTTTAGGGTGGATTGGAAAAAACAGTAATTTATTAACTCAGAAAACAGGTTCGTTTTATTTTATAGCCGAATTAATTATTGATTTGGAATTAGAGTATGACTATGCCGTGACCGATCATTGTGGGAATTGCACAGCCTGTATCGATGCATGTCCTACACAGGCGATTATTGCTCCCTACATTGTTGACGGAAGTAAATGCATTTCTTATTTTACTATAGAGTTAAAAGAAAATATACCTGCCGAAATGAAAGGGCAATTTGATGACTGGGTTTTTGGTTGCGATACCTGTCAGGATGTTTGCCCCTGGAACAGATTTTCTAAGAGCCATAACGAACCTTTGTTTAATCCTAATCCGGATTTACTGTCTATGACCAAAAAAGATTGGGAAGAAATGACCGAAGAAACTTTTAAAATTGTTTTCAAAGACTCTCCCGTTAAAAGAACAAAATTCCAGGGACTGAAAAGAAATATTGATTTTTTGAAGTAATTAGAATCGAAAAAAATAAACACCTGAAGATGCATATTAACGATTTTTTTATATATTTATAGATATTAAAAATTTCGTAATATGACTGTAAATCAAATATTAAGCACGAAAGGAAACGATGTTTATTCCATTGTTTCAACCATTAGCGTTTATGATGCTATAAAGGTAATGGGAGAGAAAAATGTTGGCGCAATATTGATTATTGAAGAAGGCCGGCTAAAGGGAATTTTATCTGAAAGAGATTATGCGAGGAAAATTGTTCTTAATAATAAATCATCAAAGAACACCTTAGTTCAGGATATTATGGTTTCGAAGGTAATAACGGTAAGTCCGAACGATGATTTAGATGCTTGTATGGAACTGATGATTTCAAGAAGAATCAGGCATTTACCTGTTGTGGAAGAAGAGAAAGTGATTGGACTTATTTCTATAGGTGACGTGGTTAAGTCTATAATTGAAAAGCAAAAAGAAACAATTCAATTATTAGATTCTTATATCAATAGTACCCAATTGTAATTTTTTATTCTATTTATTTACCACATAATTTGTTTAAGCCGCACCGTTTTGCGGCTTTTTTTGTGGAGATAATTGTGTTTTTTTTAAAAGAATTATGAAAATGTTAACTTTTTAAGTTAAGACTTCTATCTTTGTGTATAAGATAAAACTGCCATTATGAATAAAGATAGCAAAAGAAGAGAAGCTTTACTGTACCATGCCAAACCCACGCCAGGTAAAATTCAGGTTGTTCCAACAAAAAAGTATGCTACTCAGAGAGATTTATCCTTAGCATATTCGCCAGGTGTCGCAGAACCTTGTTTAGAAATAGAGAAGGATATTAATAATGTTTATAAATATACCGCTAAAGGAAATCTGGTTGCTGTAATTAGTAATGGTACAGCAGTTTTGGGACTTGGAGACATTGGTCCGGAAGCTTCTAAACCGGTAATGGAAGGAAAAGGGCTGTTGTTTAAAATTTTTGCTGATATTGATGTTTTTGATATTGAAATTAATACTAAAAACGTAGAAGAATTTATTCAGACGGTCAAAAATATAGCTCCTACTTTTGGGGGGATAAATTTAGAAGATATCAAAGCTCCGGAATCTTTTGAAATTGAAAGACGTTTAGTAGAAGAATTGAACATTCCTGTAATGCATGATGATCAGCACGGAACGGCAATTATTTCCGCAGCGGCTTTGATAAATGCGCTGGAATTAGCTAAGAAAAAAGCATCTGATATAAAAATGGTCATTTCCGGAGCAGGTTCAGCAGCTTTGGCTTGTGCCGATTTGTATGTTTTATTAGGAGTTAAACAAGAAAATATTTTAATGTTTAACAGTAAAGGAGTTTTGACTAAAAACAATACTTCTCTTTCAGCTTTGCAACAAAAATATGCTCAGGACATTGAGCCTGTTACACTTGCTGAAGCGATTAATAATGCTGATGTTTTTATAGGATTGTCTTCAGGGAATATTATGAGTCCGGATATGCTTTTAAGCATGGCTAAAAATCCAATCGTTTTTGCGATGGCAAATCCTAACCCGGAGATTGATTATAATCTGGCTATCGAAACCCGTAAAGATGTTATTATGGCTACAGGAAGATCTGATCATCCTAATCAGGTTAATAATGTTTTAGGTTTTCCATATATTTTCAGGGGAGCATTAGATGTTCGTGCTGCTAAAATTAATGAAGAAATGAAAATGGCTGCTGTAAAAGCGCTGGCTTCATTAGCAAAAGAATCGGTTCCGGAACAGGTAAATGTGGCTTATGGGGCTACAAAATTAGTCTTTGGAAAAGAGTATATTATTCCTAAACCTTTTGATCCAAGATTAATTAGTGTTGTTTCTCCTGCTGTTGCAAAAGCGGCAATGGAATCAGGAGTGGCTTTGAATCCAATTACAGATTGGAATAAATATGAAGAAGAGCTCATAGAACGATTAGGGAATGATAATAAAATGGTTCGATTAATTAGCAATCGCGCTAAAATGAATCCTAAAAGAATTGTGTTTGCGGAAGCAGATCATTTAAATGTTTTAAAGGCAGCTCAGATTGTTCATGAAGAAGGAATAGGATTCCCTGTTTTATTAGGTGATAAAACCATTATTCAGGAATTAAAGGAGGAATTAGGTTTTGATGCTGATGTTGAAATTATTGATCCCAAGGAAATTAAAGAAAATTCCAGAAGGGGCAGATATGCAACAGCGTACTGGGAATCCAGAAAAAGGAGAGGAATCACCTTATTAGATGCGCAAAAATTAATGCGGGAAAGAAATTATTTCGCTGCAATGATGGTCAATACCGCTGAAGCAGACGGATTAGTAACAGGATATACCAGAAGTTATGCAACTGTGGTAAAACCTATGTTACAGTTGATTGATAAAGAATCCGATGTTTCTGTAATTGCAACAACAAACATGATGATGACTTCGCGTGGTCCTATGTTTCTGTCAGATACTGCAATTAATATTGATCCATCAGCAGAGGAATTAGCTAAAATTGCATTAATGACAGCAAAAACGGCTCAGATTTTTGGAGTAGAACCTGTTATTGCAATGGTTTCTTATTCTAATTTTGGTTCTTCTACCAATCAAAAAGCCTCTAAAGTCAGAGATGCGGTCGCTTATTTGCATAAAAATCATCCCGAATTAATTATCGATGGAGAGATTCAGGCTGATTTTGCACTGAATCCTGAAATGTTAACAGAAAAATTTCCTTTTTCAAAATTAGCCGGAAAAAAAGTCAATACTTTAATTTTTCCAAATTTGGATTCGGCTAATATTACATATAAATTGATGAAGGAATTGTATCAGACAGGTTCTATAGGTCCTATAATGATGGGGATGAGACAACCGGTTCATATTTTTCAGTTAGGAGCAAGTGTAGAAGAAATGGTAAATATGGCAGCTATTACTGTAATTCATGCTCAGGAAAAAGAAAACAGACATAAATAAAATATATTTTTGTAAAAAATACTAAATGATTGCACATTTACAGGGAAAGTTAGTTGAAAAATCACCCACACAGCTTATTATTGATTGCGGAGGAGTGGGATATGAGGTTCATATTTCATTACATACTTATTCTTTACTTCCTCAAAATGATTTTGTTAAGGTGTTTACTTATCTTCAGATTAAAGAAGATGCCCATACAATATTTGGTTTTTTCGAAAAATCAGAGAGAGAGATTTTTAAATTATTAATTTCTGTTTCCGGTATTGGAGCAGGAATTGCAAGAACCATGTTGTCCTCTTTAGATCCAAAACAGATTACTAATGCCATCGCATCCGGTGATGTGGGAACAATACAGTCAATTAAAGGGATAGGCAGTAAAACCGCTCAGAGAGTAATTTTAGACTTGAAAGATAAAATTTTGAAGTTGTATGATTTAGATGAAGTTTCTATGTCACTAAGCAATACAAACAGAGATGAAGCGTTATCTGCATTAGAAGTTTTAGGATTTGTCAGGAAAGCTTCTGAAAAGGTAATTGAGAGAATTGTAAAAGAAGATCCGGAAGCATCTGTTGAATCTATAATTAAACAAGCATTAAAAAGCTTATAAAATACAGCAAATAAACCATTGTATGCATAAAATTTGTATTGTTTTGGCAGTTTTATTATGCAGTTTTGTATCATTGGCTCAAGTAAATGAATCAGCTCAGGATACCACAAAAACTGGATATTCCCTTGGAAAAGTTCAAATAAAAAATCCTAAAACTGTTCAGGAGGCGTATACTTATGACCCAAAAACGGACCGATATATTTACACGAGTTCAGTGGATGGATTCTCGATTAAGTATCCTATTATTTTAACACCTGAAGAATATGAAAATCTGGTTTTGAAAGAGTCTATGAAAGAATATTTCAAGAAAAAATCAGATGCAATAGATGGAAAGAAATCCGGAAGTGAAGCCGATAAAAAAGATTTATTACCCCGCTATTATGTAAATTCAGGCTTGTTTGAATCTATTTTTGGAAGCAATACTATTGATGTAAAACCTACAGGTTCTGTTGAAATGGACATGGGGGTACGTTTTACAAAACAGGATAATCCGTCCTTTTCTCCAAGAAACCGCTCTAATTTAGCTTTTGATTTTGACCAGAGAATCAGTATGAGTTTAATGGGAAAGGTGGGGACCAGACTCAATGTCAACGCTAATTATGATACGCAGTCTACTTTTGCTTTTCAAAATTTATTAAAATTAGAATACACACCAACCGAAGATGATATTATTCAGAAAATAGAAGTTGGAAATGTAAGTATGCCTTTAAATAGCTCTTTAATTCGGGGAGCGCAAAGTTTATTTGGTGTAAAAGCCCAGTTGCAATTTGGTAAAACTACAGTTACAGGTGTTTATTCGGAACAAAAATCACAAACTAAATCAGTTGTTTCACAAGGAGGCGGGACTATACAGGATTTTGATGTTTTTGCATTAGATTATGATAATGACCGACACTTTTTCTTATCACAGTATTTTAGAGACCGATATGATATTGCTTTAAAAAATTATCCTTTTATAGACAGCCGGGTACAAATAACCCGTATTGAAGTCTGGGTAACTAACAAGCAAACCCGTTTAAATACAACTTCTAATAATCTGAGAAATGTAATAGCGTTGCAGGATTTAGGAGAATCACAACTTACAGGTTTAGCAGATAGTGAAGTGGTAGTTTTAGCCTCTCCGGCGGGAATGTTTAATAAACCAGTAGATTCTCCCTCGGATAATTCCAATAATAAATATGATCCGGCACAAATTCAGTCTGGTAGCGGATTGTTAAATAATAATATCCGTGAAATGGCAACGGCAGGTTCCGGTTTTAATGCTACGGTAAGTGAAGGCCAGGATTACTCTAAATTAGAAAATGCCCGAAAATTAACAACAAATGAATATACCTATCATCCGCAATTGGGATATATTTCGTTGCAGCAAAGACTAAGTAATGATGAAATTTTAGCTGTTGCTTATGAGTATACCATAGGTGATCAGGTGTATCAGGTTGGTGAATTTGGGAATGACGGTGTCGATGCCACATTAGTTACAGGAACGCCGCAGTCTACTCAGGCAGTGATTACGCAAAGCCTAATTCTGAAAATGCTAAAAAGCAATTTGACGAATGTCAAAAATCCGGTATGGAATTTAATGATGAAAAATATTTATCAAATTCCAGGTGCTTACCAAATTAAACAGGAGGATTTTAGATTTAATATCCTTTATACAGATCCTTCTCCATTAAACTATATTACTCCGGTTACAGGAACTCCATTTCCGGAAAATCCTTCTCCTGATAACAGAGTGCAGGAAACACCGTTATTGAATGTTTTTAATTTAGATAAATTAAATTACAATAATGACCGCCAGGTAGGGGGAGATGGTTTTTTTGATTTTGTTTCCGGTTTGACAATGGATACTCAAAACGGACGAATTATTTTTACCACTAAAGAACCCTTTGGAGAATTATTATTTTCTAAATTATCTACTCCTAATTCGGGTGAGGATTACGATGATGTTAATACCTACAATGCCAATCAGAGAAAATATGTGTTTCGAAATATGTATCGGAATACACAATCAGGTGCTTTGCAGGATAGTGAGAAGAATAAGTTTTTATTAAGAGGAAAATACAAATCATCCGCCGGTGACGGAATTCCTATAGGTGCTTTCAATGTGCCGCAGGGTTCAGTAGTAGTAACTGCTGGAGGAAGAGTTTTAGTGGAAGGAGTAGATTATAGTGTGAATTATCAATTGGGAAGAGTTCAGATTCTGGATCCTTCGCTTCAGGCTTCTAATACACCCATCAATGTTTCTCTGGAAAACAACACTATTTTTGGACAACAAACCCGAAGATTTATGGGAGTGAATGTGGAGCATAAATTTTCGGATAATTTTACTTTAGGAGGAACTTTTCTTAAAATGACCGAAAAGCCATTTACACAAAAATCAAGTTATGGTCAGGAATCTGTAAATAATACTATTTTTGGATTCAATACTAATTTTTCTACAGAAGTACCTTTCTTTACCAGATTAGTGAATATGCTTCCCAATATAGATACTGATGTCCCTTCCAATTTATCAGTGCGAGGTGAAATTGCATTTTTAAAACCTGATACTCCTAAGGCAGATCAGTTTAATGGTGAGTCTACATTGTATGTGGATGATTTTGAAGGTTCACAGTCTACTATTGATATGCGTTCAGCTTATGCCTGGAGTCTCGCATCAACACCGGAAGAAAACACCTATAGTACCTATAATTTTAATGCAAAGGCTAATGATTTGACATATGGCTATAAAAGAGCAAAATTAGCATGGTATACTATTGATCCTGTTTTTTATGTTCAAAAACCTTCAGGGATATCCAATGATGATATTTCATTAAACGCTACCAGACGAATTTACAGTGAAGAACTTTATCCTTTAACTGATATTGCGCAAGGGCAAACACAGGTAATTAGTACGCTGGACTTAACATATTTTCCTTCCGAAAGAGGTCCGTATAATAATAATTCTAATTTTAATCTGAATCCAAAGGAAAATTTTGGAGGGATTATGCGTTCCTTAACATCTACTAATTTTGAACAGGGTAACGTAGAGTATATTCAGTTTTGGGTTCTGGATCCCTATGTGGGAAATGGAAAATCCGAACCAACCAATACGGGTAAAATTTATTTTAACTTAGGAGAAATATCAGAAGACATTCTTAAAGACGGAAGAAAACAGTATGAAAATGGTCTGGGGCCGGATCAGGTGTTAGTAAATCCCCGCCCAGTTTGGGGAGAGGTACCTGCCTCACAATCCTTAATTTATGCTTTTGACACCGATCCCAATAATAGAAAAAACCAGGATGTTGGATTGGATGGTTTGTCTAATAATGCAGAGGCGGCGGTTTATGATAATTTTGCCTCTGAGCCTGATCCGGCTGCGGATGATTATACTTTTTATCTTAACACTTCGGGTAGTGTAAAAGAACGCTATAAAAATTACAATGGAGTTGAAGGAAATTCGGCTGTAGATATCAATGATCCTAACCAAGGAGCAACCACATTGCCTGATGTTGAAGATATCAACAGAGACAATACAATGAATACTATTAATGCTTATTATGAATACAGCATTGATATGAAACCTGATATGAGTGTAGGTCAGAATTATGTAACAGACGTCAGAGAGACTCAGGCTACTCTGCCTAACGGACAAGTCACAACTGCAAGATGGATTCAGTTTAAAATTCCGGTTTCTCAACCGCAGAATACTATTGGAAATATTACTGATTTCAGATCAATCCGTTTCATGAGAATGTTTATGACCGGATTTGAAGAAGAAGTTACGGTACGTTTTGGAGCTTTAGATTTAGTACGTGGTGATTGGAGAAGATATACAAATTCTCTGGATTTTAATGACACTAATATTGATGATGATGATACAGAACTCGACGTTATTGCCGTTAATATTCAGGAAAATAATGAACGCTGTCCCGTAAACTATGTAACACCACCAGATGTACAAAGAGAGCAGCTGTACAATAATAATACTTTAATTAATCAAAACGAACAATCATTATCATTACGGGTTTCCGGCAGTGGTTTAGAACCGGAAGATTCAAGAGCTGTTTTTAAAAATGTAAGCGTAGACATGCGTCAGTTTAAGAAATTAAAAATGTTTTTACATGCGGAATCTTTAAAAGGAGAAATTGAACTGCAAGACGATCAGATGGTAGGTTTTATTAGATTTGGAAATGATTTTACTCAGAATTTTTATCAGATAGAAATACCACTAAAGGTTACCAAAACCACTGATGGAAATTGTGTCTATACACCAGAGCAAGTTTGGCCGGAAGCGAATGAAATAGATTTATCATTAGACTTGCTGACAAAATTAAAAATTGAGGCCATGGGAGTAGATTTAAGTACACTGCCACTTGACGGGATTTATTATAAAAATGAAGACGAGCTCGACGGAAGTTTAAGTAATAAGGTTAATAAGCTTCGTCTGGGAATAAAAGGAAATCCTAATTTTGGACTGGTGCGTACTTTGATGGTAGGAATTAAAAATAACGAATTGCATCAGGATATTAAAGGAGAAGTATGGTTTAATGAACTTCGCTTAGCTGATATGGATAACCATGGAGGTATGGCGGCTGTGTTGAATGTAGATACTAATCTTGCCGATTTTGCAACAGTCTCTGCAACAGGTCGAATGAGTACTGTAGGTTTTGGTACTATTGAACAGGGACCCAATGAGAGAAGCAGAGAAGATATTCAGCAATATAATATTGTGACTAATTTGAATTTAGGGAAATTACTACCCAATAAATGGGGTATTAACCTGCCATTTAATTATAGTGTTGGGGAAGAAACGATTAAGCCCGAGTACGATCCCTTCAATCAGGATATTAAATTAAAACAGCTTTTAAGAGAAACAGATGATGCCAGTGACAGAGCTAATTTAAGAAACAGAGCCATAGATTATACTAAGAGAATCAGTATCAATTTTATAGGTGTGAGAAAGCAAAGAGGAGCGGAACAAAAACCACATGTTTATGATCCTGAAAATTTTACTTTCTCTCAGTCTTTCAATAAGGTAGAGCGTCATGATTATGAAATTGAAGATTATCTGGATCAACAGGCCAGTACTTCAGTAGATTATGCTTATAGTTTTGAAAACAAACCGGTCGAGCCTTTCAAGAAAACAAAATTCATGAAGAAAAGCACCTATTGGAAGCTGTTAAGTGATTTTAATTTTAACTATCTGCCTTCTAATATTACTTTTAATACTAATATTAACAGGCAGTACAACCGTCAGCAGTTTAGACAAGTTGATAATGTTCCCGGACTTGAATTAGACCCATTGTACAGAAGGAATTTTGGATTTAATTACAATTACGGTTTTAATTATAATCTAACTAAATCATTAAAATTCAGTTATGCTGCTTCAACTAATAATCTGGTCAAAAATTATTTAGATCAGGATGATCAGCCTATTGAAGATTTCTCTATTTGGGATAATTATTGGGATATTGGAGATCCTAATCATCATACACAACAAGTAGTATTAAATTATGATATTCCAATTAACAAGATTCCGTTATTTAGTTTTGTAAAAGCCAATTATTCTTATACAGGAGATTATAGCTGGCAGAAATCAGCGAACGCTTTATCTGAAATAGTGGTTGACGGTGTAGGTTATAATTTAGGAAATACGGTTCAGAATGCCCGTACTAATAACCTGAATGCAAGTTTTAATATGGATATGCTGTATAAATATTTAGGATTATCCAAAAAACCTGCGGTTAGAAAAGCACCGGCTGTAGCACCAAAACCAGGACAGAAAATAACGAGTGCCCCAGTTAAATCACAAGCACAAGGAAATGTGTTTACAGACGGATTAATTGGAGTTTTGACCAGCGTTAAGAATATCCAGATTAATTATACAGAGAACAGTGGAACTTTCTTACCGGGCTATACACCCAGTATTGGTTTCCTGGGGTCTTCAAGACCTTCGTTAGGATTTATCTTTGGAAGTCAGGATGATGTACGTTATGAAGCTGCTAAAAACGGCTGGCTGACAAACTATCAGGAGTTCAATCAAAATTATACTCAGGTGACTAATAAGGTATTTAAAGCTACTGCCAATGTAGATTTGTTTCCGGACTTAAAAATTGACCTGACGATGGACAGGTCATTTTCTGAAAATTTTTCAGAGCAATATGATGTCTCTTCTGAAGGAGCTTATAATTCCCGTTCTCCATACAATTACGGAATGTTTTCTATTTCTACACTTTTAATCAAAACAGCTTTCTCTCAAAGTGATGAGAATACATCGGCTGCTTTTGATGATTTTAGAATGAACAGACTTTTGGTTGCAAATCGATTAGCTACAGAAAGAGGAATTGATATCTTTAATCCCGCTAATTTGGATGACGAAGGATTCCCAAAAGGATATGGTAAAAATAATCAGGCAGTGTTATTGCCGGCTTTTATAGCAGCTTATACAGGAACTGATGTAGATAAGGTTTCTACAGGTATTTTTAGAAGTTTTCCTATACCTAACTGGACAGTAAAATATAATGGACTGATGCGTTATGGTATGTTTAAGAAGAATTTTAAACGCTTTTCTTTACAACACGCCTACAGAGCATCTTATACAGTTAATCAGTACCGGTCTAATTTTGATTTTGATAATAACCCTTCAGGAACTGATGACAGTGGGAATTTTTATAACAAAATAATTATGTCTAATATCAACTTAGTGGAGCAATTCAGTCCGCTGGTTCGTATGGATTTTGAGTTGAAAAATTCCTTAAAAGTTTTAACTGAAATCAAAAAAGACCGCGCTTTATCGATGAGTTTTGACAATAATTTATTGACTGAAGTAAAAGGAGTTGAATATATTGTAGGATTAGGATATCGTTTTAAAAATGTTATTTTCTCTTCGAGACTGGCTGATAATCCTACCGGAGTGATCAAAGGAGATATTAATCTGAAAGCTGATTTGTCATACAGAAATAATCAAACTATTGTACGTTATCTGGATTATGATAACAATCAATTAGCCGGAGGGCAAAACCTATGGTCTGTGAAAGTAACTGCTGATTATTCATTCAGTAAAAATCTAACAGCAATTTTTTATTATGATCATTCCTTTTCTAAAGCAGTAGTATCTACTTCTTTTCCTATAACAAATATTCGTTCAGGAATTACGCTCCGATATAATTTTGGGAATTAATTTAGATAATCTAAACAGGATTTAATTTGAAGATTATTACATTTGCAAAAAAAATAATTATCATACATCAATTATTATTACTATGAGTATACCAGCAGGTTTAAAGTACACTAAAGACCACGAATGGGTGAGTTTAGAAGGAGATATTGCAACAGTAGGAATCACGCATTTTGCTCAAAAAGAGTTAGGTGATATTGTTTATGTTGAAGTAGAAACTTTAGACCAAACCTTAGCAAAAGATGAAGTTTTTGGTACTGTTGAAGCAGTAAAAACAGTTTCTGATTTGTTTTTACCTCTATCGGGTGAAATTATAGAATTCAATACCGGACTAGAAGATGATCCTGAACTGGTAAACACTGATCCTTACGGAGCAGGATGGATGATAAAAATAAAAGTTTCAGATTTAGCTGAATTTGATACCTTATTAACAGCTGAAGGATATAAAGAACTGATTGGTGCTTAAGAAAATTTGTTTAGGAATTGCTCTCTTATGGACAGGAATTATTCTGTACATGTGTTTGGTGCGAATGAGTGAGCTTCCTGCAATAACAATTCCTTATGTCGATAAATTCGTTCATGCTTTTTTTTATTTTGTATTTAGTGCTTTGTGGTTTTATGCACTCCGTTTTTATTTTAAAAAACAAAGCCGGGATAAGCTTTTGAAAATAGTTTTATTGATGGCATTCCTTTTTGGTATCGCAATAGAACTGTTTCAAAATTATTTTACAACATACAGAAGCGGAGACCCTTTGGATGTTTTAGCAAATACAAGCGGTTCATTAGTGGCTGTTATGACTATTGCTTTTTTAGATAAAAATAAAAACTGTGAATAAACAGAAAATCCTGCTTCGGCGGGATTTTTTTTTAAGATTTTCTTTTACTGTTTGTTCCATGCTGCAGTAAATATGGAGATTCTGCCAATAGCTGAAGTCTGTTTTATTTTCTGATAATTCAATAAAAAATGTCTTAAAAAGAATTTTAAATAGTATTAAATGTATTTTTGTGGACAGAGCAGTTTATTAAATGGACAGTAAATGGATATTCGGTTATTTTTAGATTCAACTTATTTAAAAACTGCTTTTCAGGCTGGACTTGATGAAAGTCAAAACCAGGCTGTAGTAAAGCAGTATATTAGTGAAGCTATTCAGGAAGGTTTTAAATTAATTATGATTCGTCCGGAAATGGTTGCTTTATCTCATAGTATGATTTCTGAAGCAGGTTCACTTCTTCAAACAGGAACCGTGATTGATTTTCCGCTGGGAAAATCGGCTGTTGAAGATAAATTAGCACAAGCGAATCAGGCCATTGCTGATGGTGCTGACGAATTGGATTTTGTGTGCAATTATGAGGCTTTTAAGAAAGGAGAGACAGAACTGGTTAAGGAAGAAATTTTAAGAGGAACGCAATTGGCTTTAGCCAATAATAAAATAATAAAATGGATTATCGAAGTTGCTGCTTTGAGCGATAAACAGATTATTCAGTTGTCAGCTTTGATTAAAAATATTGTGATTGCCAATTTTAAGGAAACTGATTATGCCAGAGTTTTTGTTAAATCTTCAACAGGATTTTATAAAACAAAAAATGATGAACCTAATGGTGCTACTATTGCTTCATTAATTATGATGTTAGAAAATGCATCTCCACTTTCAGTAAAAGCTGCAGGCGGAGTACGTAATTATCAGGATGCTGTGGACATGATAAAATTAGGAGTAAAACGCATTGGTACATCGGCAGCAAAAGCTATTGTAAATGGAGAAAACAACCAAAATAAGTATTAAGTTTATAATGGAAACAGGTATGAGAAAAAGCCTCTTGGTTTTATTTTTATGTTTTATTACGGGGTTGGGTCATGCCCAAAATCAGGATTCAAATTCAGAATCAGTTTTAAGTGCACGACGATTTCCTGTTTTTCCTGACTGTGAAAATCTGGAAAATCAAAATTTAGAAAATTGTTTTTATTCAGAAGTCCAGGATTTTATATTTCAAAATTTTGTTGTTCCGGAAAATTTAATGCAGCACAATTTTAAAGGAAATGTAAAAGTACTTTTTGAAGTGGATGTGAATGGCATTTTTAAAGTAATTTATGTAAATGCTGTGGATGAACAATTAATTGATGAAGCAAAGCGTGTTTTTGCAAAATTTCCTAAAATTAATCCCGGAACATATAATGGAAGACCCGAATATTCTAAATACAATATTACCATTGCAATTCCTTTAAAAAGTACCGAAACTATTGCAAATGAAAATCTGGTTAAGGCTGATTTTCTTAGAAACACTACTAAGCAGCTTACAGAATTAGATAGTATTGTTTATAAAAAATACAACAATCCCGAGTTTGAAAGTCATTTAAATATTCCTTTTTCGCATAGTTATTATGCGCAATTTGACGCCGCTATCAATAAGGTGGGCAGTAATAATCATACAGCTTCGAAGCCTTTTTCATATGCTGAAGTTTCCAAATACTATAATTTTAAAAAAGAGAATGAAAAACTGAAAAAAAAGGCTACAGGCTGGTGGACCCGAAAATTGTGGAATGAAAATACAGTAGAAATACGTGGCGAAGATTATTGGTTCTCTCTAAATCCGGTATTGGATTTACAATTGGGTAGAGCTTCAGGGAACACTTCAGTCAATACTTTTGTGAATACAAGAGCTGTTAATTTTAGAGGTGGGTTAGGAGAAAAACTTAATTTTTCGACTACTATTTTTGAAAGTCAGGGACGTTTTGCAGCTTATTTCAACCGCTATGCTGAATCAATAAAGCCTTCCGGAGGAAACCCGGCTATTATTCCGGGAATGGGAATTGCAAAAGGTTTTAAGGCTGATGCGTATGATTTTCCTTTGGCGGAAGCCAATTTAACTTTTTCGCCAGGCAAATTTTTTGATTTACAATTGGGATATGGCAGGAATTTTATTGGTGACGGTTACCGCTCTCTGTTAGAAAGTGACGGCGCTAGTCCGTATCCGTATTTTAAATTAAATACAACATTTTGGAAACTAAAATATACTAATACCTTTATGTGGCTCAAAGATGTCCGGCCTGAGGTAACGGAAGATAGAACGTATGCTACTAAATTTATGGCTAATCATTATCTGAGCTGGAATGTTTCCAATAAATTGAATTTAGGATTTTTTGAGTCAGTAGTCTGGGCTAATACGAACGACAGAGGTTTTGATGCTAATTTTATCAATCCGATTATTTTTTACCGTTCGGTGGAGTTTGGTTCTTCTTCAAGATCCGGAAATGCAGTTCTGGGGCTGACATTTAAGTATAAATGGGATAACCAAATTAACTTTTACGGCCAATTTATTTTAGATGAATTCTCTTTAGGAGATATTAAAGAACGTGATAATAGCTGGAAAAATAAATACGGTTATCAGTTAGGTGCTAAGTATTACAATGCTTTTAATGTAGCTAATTTGTTATTCCAGATTGAATATAACAGAATTCGTCCTTATGTGTATTCCCATTCTGATCCTATTACAAATTACGGGCATAACAATCAAAGTTTAGGACATCAATGGGGCGGAAATTTCAGCGAGTTTTTAGCTATTGCGCGTTATCATAAAGGAAGGCTTTTTGCAGATGCTAAATTTACGATTGGCGTAAGAGGATTTGATTTTGCTGATTCCGGCGCAAATTCTAATTATGGAGTAAATATCTACCGTGATTATGATGAAGAACGTTTTGCTGATTCAGATGTAAAAGTAGGGCAAGGTAATAAAACTGATTTTTTTATGGCTGATATTCAGGGCGGTTATCTGATTAATCCGTCAACCAATCTAAAACTATTTGCGAGTTATATTTACAGAGATTTTAAGCCGGTGCAAAATACCGCTACGACTATTAAGGAAAGTACCAATTGGTTTTCTGTCGGTTTGCGTTCGGATATTTTTAACTGGTATTTTGATTATTGATATGATATTGCGGTCTCGATAGGGTAGGTACTCTCGAGAGAATCGTGAACTCAGCAGAAGTACCTGAAGAATAGTGGTGTTCATCAAAAATTTAATTTATAAAAAGAAATGTTGTGTATTTCTAAAAAATAGAAAAATACTGCAAAATATCAGAATGAATATTATTGAGTAAAATGTTTTGGTTTTTACTTGAGTTTAAAAAATGACTTAAATTTTTCTTCAACAATATTTTATGATTAGTTTTTTGCCAATTCCCTTTCGATGCGTTACTTTTGCAGCAGTTTTATAAAAACGTAATGAAAACGGCATTGAGCACAACTACAAATACACTTTCACTTAAAGCGATTTTTACCGATTTTAAAGAAATCACTAAAGCTGGATTGGCTATTAGCGTGTTGTTTTCTTCTATAGCCGGATATTTACTGGGTTTCAATACTGCACAGCCTTTTCAGTGGTCTGTTTTACTGATGTTGTGTGTAGGTGGTTACTGTATGGTAGGCGCTTCTAATGCTTTTAATCAGGTTATTGAAAAAGACATTGATGCTTTGATGGACCGTACTAAAAACCGTCCTGTTCCATCGGGAAGAATGTCTGCTAATGTTGCTTTATTTGTAGCAAGTTTGCTTACTGTAATAGGGCTTACCTTATTGTATTTGATTAATCCCAAAACTGCTATGTTTGGGGCAATTTCGATATTTTTATATACCAGTGTTTATACTCCGTTAAAAACAGTGACTTCCTTGTCTGTTTTTGTGGGAGCATTTCCTGGCGCTATTCCGTTTATGCTGGGCTGGGTTGCGGCAACAGGGAATTTTGGTATTGAAGCAGGAACTTTATTTTTAATTCAGTTTTTCTGGCAGTTTCCTCATTTTTGGGCAATCGGATGGTTTTTGTACGAAGACTATGAAAAAGCAGGGATTTTTATGCTGCCTACCGGGAAGAAAGATAATGGAACGGCTTTGCAGGTTATTTTGTATACTGTTTGGCTGATAATTGCTTCTTTATTACCTTGTGTAGGTTATACAGGAAAGTTGTTTATTTCTCCTTATGCGGCAGTAGTTGTATTTTTATTAGGACTTTGGATGCTGTATTATGCAGTGAGGCTTTATAAAATTAAAACTGCAAAAGCAGCGCGAACATTAATGCTGGTAAGTGTTTCTTATATTTCGTTGTTGCAATTGGTTTATATAATTGATAAATTTTTAAGATAGTTATGGAAGTTTCAATAACGGCTCAAGAGCAAAAAGAGAGAACGGCAAGATCTTATAAGCTGATTTTGTTGTTTGCTATGATTAGTATGACTATGATGTTTGCAGGACTTACCAGTGCTTTTGTGGTAAGTAAATCCAGAGTAGACTGGTTAAAAGATTTTGAATTGCCAACAGCTTTTTATTTTAGTACAATAATAATTATTGGGTGTAGTGTAACTTTTTACACGGCAAAAAAAGCAATCGAAAAAGACAATCGTAATAAAACCACTACGATGCTTCTGGCTACTTTAGTTTTAGGAGTTTTGTTTGTGGTATCACAATTTGCAGGTTTTGGTCAGATTATAGAAAGTGGATATTACATGACAGGTCAGGGAAGCTCGATAACAGTGACTTTCTTGTATATTATTGCCTTTATGCACCTGTTGCACCTGGCGGGAGGATTAATTTCACTTTTAATTATAATTTATAATCATTTTAAACAAAAATACAATTCGACTCAAACTCTTGGTATAGAACTAGGTGCAATGTATTGGCACTTTCTAGACTTGTTGTGGGTTTTATTATTTTTATTTTTATATTTCTTTAAATAAGAAAAAAACGTAAATTTGGGAACTTTTTAACGAATAACTTTTATGGAAGCGACAGTTACTACTGCAAATAGTGAAAAAACTTGGGGAGGCGGCAATGAGCCTATGAACGCAAGTTATGGTAAAATGATGATGTGGTTTTTTATCGTATCAGATGCCTTAACGTTCTCTGGATTTCTAGCGGCTTATGGGTTTTCTAGATTTAAATTTATTGAAACTTGGCCATTGGCCGATGAAGTGTTTACTCACTTTCCATTTATGCATGGAGTTTCTGCTCCAATGTATTATGTGGCATTAATGACTTTTATTTTGATTTTCTCATCTGTAACAATGGTGTTAGCTGTTGATGCAGGTCACCAAATGAAGAAAAATAAAGTAATTGTATATATGTTTTTAACCATTATTGGTGGTTTGATTTTCGTTGGTTCACAAGCCTGGGAATGGAAAAATTTCATTAAAGGGGAGTACGGAGCTATCGAAACAAAAGGAGGAAGTATTCTTCAGTTTGTTAAAGACGGCAAGCAAATTGCTTTAGCTGATTTTGCTGTTAAGTTACCTAAAGAAAGAGAGCAGTTGACCAGAAGCCATGGTACATGGTTTATGGAAGAAGCTGATATGGCTTCTTACACTGTAGCTGAGGTTCAGGCAGGTTTTAAAGCAAATCCGGATGTGTTGATCAGAACTGAGCTTATAAAAGACAAACAAAAAACAATTCTTTCCAGAGCCGAGTCTGAAGAAAGATTAGCTGATGCAGCTGTAGTGGTTGAAGGAGCAAATCTAATCAGAAATGAATATGGAAGTAAGTTATTTGCTGATTTCTTTTTCTTTATAACCGGTTTCCACGGTTTCCACGTTTTCTCAGGAGTTATTATCAATATTATTATTTTCTTTAATGTATTGCTTGGAACTTATGAGAAGAGAAAAAGCTATGAAATGGTAGAGAAAGTTGGATTATACTGGCACTTTGTTGACTTAGTTTGGGTATTTGTATTCACCGTTTTCTATCTGGTTTAATTTTTAAAGTTTATTTATTATGTCACACGAGCATGTATCAAATATAGGTAGAATCTGGAAAGTATTTGGGATTTTATCAGTAGTTACAATTATAGAAGTTGTTTTAGGTATTTATAAACCGGACGCTTTGCACCACGGTCATTTTCTTGGTTTAAGTTTGTTAAACTGGATATTTTATGCCCTTACAATATTTAAGGCATACTACATCGTTTGGGCTTTTATGCACCTTGAGGGTGAAACTGCAAGTCTGAGATGGTCTATCGTTTCAACGGTTATTTTTCTTGTCGTATACTTACTTTTCATTCTGTTGACTGAAGGGCATTATATTTATGGGGTTTTTAAAGATTCGACCATTAAATGGAATTTTTAACACTATATTAATTCAAAAAAAGGGCACGCATTTGCGTGCCTTTTTTTATTTTTGCATTTAAATTATTTCAAGTCTGATGAAAAAAAATATTGTTCTTTTTGTATTATTCGTTTTGCCAATTGTAGCTTATCTTTTTTTTGCTTCAGGCGTCAACAGTTTTACAAAACTTCCTGTTATTACTCCCACAGTTGCTGATTTAGGCAACTGGAAATCTTTAAATGGAGAAAAGGTTACATTAGACAATAAAATTACTATTCTTGGTTTTTCCGGGACACAAATTTTAAAAAACAGAGGCAATCTCTTTAATCTGAATGAAAAGATTTATCAGCGGTATCATAGTTTTCAGGATTTGCAGTTTGTTATGGTATGTCCTTTAGGAACAGAAAAAGATGTAAAAAGCATTATGGATGCTTTTGATGATTTTACCGATGTCTCCCAATGGCATTTTGTGTTTACTACTCCTGATGAAATTCAGACTTTTTATAATCAGTTACAATTAGTGGGTAAATTAGATGCTGACTTTGGTACGTCAAATGTGTTTATTATTGATAAAAACAGAAATTTAAGAGGTCGGAAAGAGGAAAAAGAATATAAAGAAGGTTACAATACTTTTCATCCCTCTGAGCTGAGTAACGATATGTTAGATGATTTTAAAATTATCCTTTATGAATACCGTGCAGCTCTTAAGAAAAATCATAACGCTAGCAAACAATTGTAAATCTACTTTTTATGTTCAAAAATAAATCATATATCGGAATTTCGTTTATCATTTTAATTTTTGGAATTTATGCAGTTCCCAAAATTATTTCGCGTATTCAAAATGGAGCTGTCGTAAAAGTAGACCGTTTGGATAAAGTATCTTCCGAATCCAATGCTGAAGGAGGTTTGGTGAAAATAGGTCCGGCACCAAAATTTGAATTGGTTAATCAGGATAATCAAACCATAAGTAATGCAAGTTATAAAGGTAAGGTATATGTGCTGGAATTCTTTTTTACAACTTGCCCCTCTATCTGTCCTAAAATGAATCAGAATATGTTGATTCTGGAAAAGAAATTCTTTGGGAATCCTAATTTCGGAATTGTTTCTATTACTATAGATCCTAAACATGATACCCCTGAAGTTTTAAAATCGCATGCAGAATTGTTAGGGGTTAAATCCTCCAACTGGCATTTTTTAACGGGAGACAGACAGGAAATTTTTGATTTGGCTAATAAAGGATTTAATCTTTATGCAGGAGAGAACAGCAAAGTAAACGGTGGGTTTGAACATTCAGGAATGTTTGCTTTGATTGATAAAAATGGAAATATCCGTTGTCGAAAAGACGATTTTGGCAATCCAATTTTATATTATGACGGATTAGAAAAATCAGGTGTGAGAGATATTCAACAGGATATTAGTATTTTATTAGCAGAATAAATCATGGAAAATCAAAATTTAGAAAAAAAATATAATAAGTGGATTGTAACTTTATCGATTGTAATTCCACTAGTGGTTGCGCTGCTTTTTGGTGTTAATTTAAGAAAATTAGGATTTGACGTACAGCCGCTTTCTTTTTTACCCCCAATTTATGCTACAGTAAACGGGATTACTGCTATTCTGTTAATTCTGGCTGTAAGAGCTATAAAAAGCGGAAAGGTAAGTTTGCATGAAAATTTAATGAAAACCGCTATAGCTTGTTCTGCTGCTTTCTTAGTGATGTATGTAGCCTATCACATGACCTCTGATTCTACTAAATTTGGAGGTGAAGGAGTTATTAAATATGTATATTATTTTATATTGGTCACCCATATTATTTTATCTATAGCTATTATCCCACTTGTATTGATTACGTATGTTAGGGCATTGGCACAAGTGTTTGATAAACATAGAAAAATTGCCAGAATTACTTTTCCTATCTGGTTGTACGTTGCAGTTACCGGTGTAGTAGTTTATTTAATGATCTCTCCATATTATGTTTACTAAAATCAGAAGTCAGAAGTCAGAAGTTGCAAGTCATAATGGAAAAATGAAGATTCTGTTTTCTATTTTCTATATTCTATTCTCTGTTACTACAAATGCCCAATGTGCCATGTGTAGAGCTGCTTTAGGAGGAGATGCTAATAACGCTCAGGCGGAGGCTGTCAATGACGGAATTGTTTATTTGATGGTTATTCCTTATTTGCTGGTAGCGATTATTGGATATATGATTTATCGAATGAAGAAAAATAAATCAAAATAATTATTTTAAGCCATCAACACTTATGTTGATTTCGCCGTTTACTTTTACAAAAGCAATAATGGCATTCTGGCTGAGTTCTATTTTTTGAAATTGTATATCTTCCATTTTTCCATTTACAAAAACACCCGGCATAGGAGAATAGTTGTTCAAATAATTGAGCATTGTCTTTTTTCCTTCTTCAAGATTAGGCTGAATGGAATAACGACAGCTTTCCTGAATTTTTCTTAATATAATTCCCTGCGCCAGCCAGTTTGCGGTACGCATCAGTTTATTTTTAGTATCCAGAACATAATCTAATCCGTCAAAATATATTTCTTTTTTATCGGAATTGTATTTAGGAAATCCAGCCAAGTATACCGTTCCGTTTATGGAACCGCTTAGATCTAATGCAATGACCATCTTACCGCTTTTGTGCCAGATGTTAACGTCCTGTACTTTGGTTTTTTTGCTTCCGGAACTAAATTCCTGACCGCTAAAGTTTTTCTTCATTATTCTGGAAGCGTCCTGATAACTGGAAACGGTTACAATATTTGCTGTAATCTGATTTGGAATTCTGGTTACAGCTTTTAAAGTGATTTTATTAACATCAAATTTAGATTCGGGAATTTGCCCTATTATAGTTTCCATATTGCATTTCATTCCCATTTGCAATACAAACGAATCGTTTTTTAGATGTGCTGCTGTCGAATAGATTTCAGCTGGAACTATCCTCAGCCAGCTTTCGTAGGCTTCATTCATTTGAAAAGGAGTACAGATTTTCTCTAAAGCTGCCAGAACATTTGGTTTAAAATCCATAGATTTCGCAATAGTCTCATCAATCTTTTTTTCAATTTTAGATTTAAATAATTTAATCGACGGATTTATTAAGTAGGTAACAGGCATGTTTTTACCAAAAACGGTCATTGTCGGGCTTTCATTCCACTCTAAAGAGCCTAACTCAGTTTGAGTTTTGAGTTTCCAGTTGTTTAAGTTTACCGTGCTGTTCAGGGTTATTACACCGTTTAAATTAAATTCCTTAGTGTTATATAGGTTAACACCCATTGTTTTGGTGCCAATACGGTATTTTACTGTCGCTTTTAGCGGAAGTATAGTGGTTATTTTTTGGTTATTAGTTTGATTATTTTTTATAGAAATAGGAGCAAGTTTCCAGATTTTCATCTCAATGTCATCATCTTCGATATTTTTATCTTCATAGATTAAGCCGTTCAGAATAGTGTTAGTCTGATTTTCGATGTCTTTCAGTTTTATAGTAATAGGTAAATTAATAAAAGAAGGAACATTATTGTACACTATCGGACTGGCATCATCCGGTTCTGGTTTTAATGTAGCAATTTTTTGAGTCGAAGCACAATTAGTTAAAAGAAATAAAACGGAACAGACGTAAAATAGCGAGAGAAATCTCATTGTAAGAATAGTTTTAGTAGTGACAAAATTACAAAAAGAAATGAATCATTATTTATAACAAATGAAATTTGATATATTTGATACTCAGAATTAAAAAGTTAAAATAATTATTAACGTTTTATTATCAAAAAAAAGGTAATAAAATTCATATTATTGCTTTAAAATTTGACCGCACCATGATTGAAATCAAAGATTTACATAAGTCCTATAAAATGGGAAGTTCTGAACTTCATGTGTTAAAAGGAATTAATTTTAATATCAAAGAAGGGGAGTTGGTTGCTATCATGGGATCATCAGGATCCGGAAAATCTACACTTCTCAATATTCTGGGAATTCTTGATGAAGCTGATTCCGGCAGTTACATTCTGGATAAAACTCCCATAAAAAAACTAAATGAAACCGTTGCTTCCAGATATAGAAATAAATTTTTAGGATTTGTATTTCAGTCTTTCAATTTAATCAATTATAAGACAGCACTTGATAATGTTGCAATGCCTTTATATTATCAGGGTATAAAAAGAAAAGAACGTTATGAGATTGCAATGAAATATCTGGAGAAAGTAGGTTTAGGAACGCATTATCATCATTTGCCCAATGAACTTTCGGGAGGACAAAAACAGCGGGTTGCCATAGCCCGAGCACTGGCATCGAATCCTAAAGTATTGCTTGCTGATGAACCTACCGGAGCTTTAGATACAAAAACTTCGTATGAAGTTATGGAGCTGATTCAGGGGATTAATGATGAAGGGAAAACGATTTTGATAGTTACTCATGAACCGGATATTGCAGCCATGTGTAAAAGAAATGTGGTTCTGAAAGACGGATTAATCATTGATGATAAAATGGTAGAACAGGTTAGAGCTTCGTCTTATGTTTAATATTGAACGCTGGCAGGAAATATTTGATGCTATTTCTAAAAACCGCTTAAGAACTTTTCTTACCGGAGTTTCTGTGGCTTCAGGGATTTTTATTCTGGTGATTTTATTAGGAGCCGGCAAGGGACTTCAGAACGGAATTGAAAAACAGTTTGAAAATGATGCTGAAGGAATTATCGAAGTCTGGTCGAATGTTACTACCAAACAATATAAAGGTCTGAATCCTGGCAGACAGATCCAGTTGCGTAACAGCGATTATGATCTTCCGGTAAAAAAATATGATTCGGAAATTAATAAAAAATCAAAATCCAGAATAACCTGGGGTGGTGCAGTTACATTTGGAAAAGAATCAGGTAATTATCAGCTCAGAGGTGTCAATCCTGATTATTTGTCACTTGAAAATGCTACAATCATCCAGGGGCGATTTATAAATGATAATGATTTAAAAAATCATGAAAAAGTTGCGGTAATAGGACTGAAGATTAAACAGGATTTGTTTAAGGATGCTGATCCTCTTGGCAAAATAATACTGGCTAATGGAATCAATTTTAAAATAATAGGCGTTTTTACGGATCCTGCAGGAGAAAGAGAAGAATCCAGAGTATATATGCCGGTAACTACCAGCCAACGCGCTTTTGGTGCTGGTGATAAAATAAGCGGAATGATGTTCGTGTTGAATAAAAAAGCCAATTATGACGAAGCATTAGCCCAATCAAAAAAATTCACCGAGGGAGTGAAAGAATTATTAAAAAGTAAAAATATCATTGCGCCGGATGATGACAGTGCTATCGGAATTTATAATTCGGTAGAAAATGCAAAACAATTTTACGACTTAAATCTCTATATCCGATTGTTTTTCTGGTGGGTAGGTATTTGTACTATTATTGCGGGTGTGGTAGGGGTAAGTAACATCATGTTGATTATCGTAAAAGAAAGAACAAAAGAAATTGGTATCAGAAAAGCACTTGGTGCTTCGCCGTTTTCTATCATTTCCATGATTCTTCATGAATCTGTCTTTATTACCACTATTGCCGGTTTTTCAGGTTTATTAGCCAGTTTGCTTTTGCTGGAAATAGCGGGGCCAATGGTACAAAGCGAATATTTCAGAAATCCGGAAGTAGATTTTGGTGTAGCATTAACAACGCTTGTTTTACTTGTGTTTGCCGGAGCAGTAGCCGGTTTTTTTCCTGCCTACAGAGCTGCTAAAATAAAACCGATTGTAGCACTCAGAGATGAATAATTATGTTTAGAAAAGATAATTGGGAAGAGATTTTACAGGCCTTAACGGCTAATGTTTTTAGAACGATTCTAACAGCATTTGGTGTTTTCTGGGGTGTTTTTATATTGGTAATCCTGCTTGCCGCAGGAAATGGTTTAGAAAATGGTGTAAAAAAAGGTTTTGACGGAATAGCTACTAATACCATGTTTATGTGGAGTCAGACTACCTCTAAAGCATATAAAGGACTTCCTAAAGTACGTCGTTATGATTTTAGAAATAGTGATGTTCAGTCTTTAAAACAGGCTCTGCCTGATTTGTTATATGTTTCGCCTCGCAATCAATTGGGTAATTTTAATGGTACAAATAACGTGGTCAGAGGGACAAAAACGGCTGCGTTTACAATTTATGGGGATTATCCGGAACTCATTAAGCAGCAACCTATGGATATTGTTCAGGGACGTTTTATAAACCAGCAGGATATCAATGAAAAAAGAAAGACAGCAGTTATAGGGAAAGGAGTTATCGCTGCACTTTATGCAAAAGAAGAAGAAGTCATTGGGACATACATAAAGATTAACGGAATTAATTTTATGGTAACCGGAGTGTATAAATCGAAACAGCAGGGAGGAAATGCAGAAGAGGAACAGAAAAATATTTTTATTCCGTTTACCACATTTCAGCAAGCCTTTAATTACGGAGATAAAGTAGGATGGATGGCACTTACCGCTAAAGACGAAGTATCTATTACTAAATTAAAACCAAGAATTTTAGAGTTAATTAAAAATTTACATTCTATCAATCCAAAAGATGACAGAGCAGTGGGGAATTTTGACTTATATGAAGAATTCAATAAAGTACAGAGTCTTTTTACTATTCTAAAAATCATCGCTTATTTTGTTGGGACTCTGGTATTGTTGTCAGGGGTTATAGGAATTTCAAATATCATGCTTATAGTGGTTAAAGAACGTACTAAAGAAATAGGAATCAGAAGAGCTTTAGGAGCCACTCCGGGAGCAATCCGCAGTCAGATTTTAACTGAATCCATCTTTCTGACTATTATATCGGGTATGTTAGGAATAGCTGTCGCAACAGGCGTTATTATGCTTTTAAATGTTTTTTTAGATTCGATGCCACCAGAAAGCAATATGATGTTTGCTAATCCCAGTGTTGATTTACGGGTTGTATTTATAGCACTGTTAATATTGGTAGGTTCCGGTCTGCTGGCAGGTTTAATACCTGCTCAAACAGCAATTAACGTAAAACCTGTAGATGCTTTAAGAGCAGAATAAATGATCAGTCAGAATAATCGATTAAACCATAAACAAAAATGAAAAAAGGAATAACGATAGCCATTTTAGTTATCATTGTAATAGTTTTTTTTGGGGCGCTTTACTATTTGTATGCAAAAAATCAGGCACCCTCAATAATTTTTAAAACTGAAAAGCCTACCATTAAAACTATTGTGAAAAATACTATTGCAACAGGTAATATTCAGCCTAATGAAGAGGTCTTAATTAAGCCTAATATTTCAGGAATTATTGAAACAATATTTATTAAAGCCGGTGAAAAAATTAAAGCTGGCGATAAAATTGCTAAAATTAAGGTTGTAGCCAATGTTTCTAATGTGAGTAGTACCCAAAATCAGGTGCAGACAGCCAAAATTGCATTAGATAATCAGGAGAAAATTTTTCAAAGACAAAAAACATTATTTGAAAAAGACGTTATTTCGGCCAATGATTTTGATGGCGCACAATTAGCTTACAATCAGGCAAAACAAAATTATCTGGCCGCTAAGCAAAGTCTGGATATTGTAAAAACAGGAACAACATCTTCGTTAGGAAACTATGCCAATACACTGATTCGTTCTACAGTAAACGGAATGATTCTGGATGTTCCTGTAAAAGTAGGAAATCAGGTTATCGAAAGTAATAATTTTAATGAAGGAACTACCATTGCCAGTGTTGCTGATGTGGGAAGAATGATTTTTGTTGGAAAAATTGATGAATCAGAAGTAGGGAAAATCAAAGAAAATATGCCTATTGAAATTACAGTTGGTGCTATTGAAAATAAAAAATTTGATGCGGTTTTAACTTATATCGCTCCTAAAGGTGTTGCGGAAAATGGTGCTATCCAGTTTGAAATTAAAGCTTCTCTGGAGAATAAAGATGCCACTTTTATCCGGGCTGGTTTAAGTGCAAATGCTTCGATTATTTTAGAAAAAGTGAATAAAGCAGTGGCAATTAAGGAATCCTTAGTGCAATTCGATAAAAAAACTCAAAAACCATATGTCGAAATCGAAACAGCTCCTCAAAAATTTCAAAGAAGAGAGGTGGTTTTAGGAGTGAGTGACGGCATTTATGTTCAGGTTAAAAGCGGTATCAAAAAATCAGATAAAATTAAAATCTGGAACCAGGGTTTGATTGCCGAAGGAGATAAAAAATAAATTGAAGCCTGAAAAATGCCTTTTGGTTTAAAAAATGTTAAATTTGCGTAGTGTCTTACTATGCTTTCATTCGAAAAATATGAAAATAAAAAAATACAATCATTTTGTTTTTGCAGTATTATTGGGGTTTAGCTTATCAGGCCAGGCACAATCAAAACAATGGACACTGGAAGAATGTGTGCAATATGCTCTGGACCATAATATCTCTATCAGACAATCAGAACTAGACACACAATCTGCAGCTATTGATAAAAAAGATGCTTTTGGCAGCTTTTTACCTTCTGTTTCCGCTTCGGCTTCTCATTCCTGGAATATTGGTTTAAATCAGGATATTACTACAGGAATTTTGCAAAATCAGACTACGCAGTTTACTTCTGCCGGAGCCAGTGTAGGAATTGATATTTACAGAGGTCTGCAAAATTTAAATACCTTAAGAAGAACAAATCTTTCTATTGTTGCAGCAAAATATCAATTGCAAAAAATGAAAGATGATATTGCATTAAATGTTGCCAATGCTTATTTGCAGGTACTTTTTAACAAAGAAAATTTAAAAGTACAAAATGAACAACTGGCAATTGATAATAAACAATTAAACAGAACTCAGGAACTGGTAAATGCCGGAAATTTGCCTAAAGGTGATTTATTAGATGTTAAGGCCACTATTGCTGCTGACAATCAAAAAATAATCAACGCAGAAAATGCTTTACTAATCTCTAAATTAAGTTTAGCACAACTTTTACAATTGGAGAGTTTTGATAATTTTGATATTGCTGATACAAATGAATTTCAAATGGAGCAAGATATACTTTCTGAAACTCCTACAGCCATTTACGATAAGGCCAGACAAGAGCGAATGGAATTAAAAATAGCTCAGACTAATTTAGAAATAGCGCAAAAAAATGTAATGATTGCAAAAGGAGCTTATCAGCCAACTTTGAGAGGTTTTTACAATTTTAATAGTCGTGTTTCTTATGCGGATGTTGCTTTAAGAGATAATACAGGTGCTGTTATAGGGACACAATCACCCCCTAAATTTATAGATCAGTTTAATGATAATAAAGGACAGTCTTTTGGATTTCAGTTAAACGTTCCCGTTTTTAATGGTTTTTCTGTTAGAAATAATGTAGAACGTTCTAAAGTAAATTATGAAAAATCAAAAATAGCTTTAGAGCAACAGGAATTAGATTTAGAGCGTAATGTATATACAGCCTTTACAGATGTTAAAGGCGCTTTGAAAGCTTATGAAGCAGCAATCGAAGCATTGGATTCCAGGGAGCAATCGTATAATTATTCCAAAGAAAAATTTGAAGTAGGACTGATGAATTCATTTGATTTAAGCCAGTCACAAACCTTGCTTTCAAATGCGCAGTCGGAAGTTTTAAGAACCAAATACGATTATATTTTTAAAACAAAAATATTAGAATTCTACTTTGGAATTCCAATTATAAAAAATTAATAAAGTTATGTCAAAGAAAAATATTTATATCCTTCTGGCTGTTTTTATAGTCGTAATCGGAGTATTACTTGTTTTAGGTAAAAAAGGAATTTTAGGAAATAAAGAAGACTTTAAAGAAATAGAAATTGCCAAAGTAGTTCCTATGACTATTGTTGAGACAGTATCAGCAACCGGTAAAATTCAGCCGGAAATAGAAGTGAAAATTGCTCCTGAAGTTTCCGGAGAAATTATTCTGTTAAATGTAAAAGAAGGTCAGGTGGTTAAAAAAGGAGATTTATTAGTGAAAATAAATCCTGATTTATATACTTCAAGCTATAATCGTTCTTTATCCAATTTATCAGGTAGTAAAGCCGGATTGACTCAAAGTGAAGCCTCTTTTAAAGAAGCTAAATCCAGTTATGAACGTAATAAAACCTTATATGAAAAAGGAATCATTTCAAAATCCGACTGGGACAAGGCAATCGCATCATATGAAGTTGCTAAAGCCACTAAGCAAAATGCCTTTTATACGGTTCAGAGTGCTTCGGCTTCAGTAAATGAAGCAAAAGATAATTTAGGGCGTACTACAATTTATTCTCCTGCCGACGGGACTATTTCGGTATTGAATGTTGAATTAGGTGAACGTGTTTTAGGAACACAACAAATGGCAGGAACGGAACTTCTAAGAGTTGCCAACTTAAATAATATGGAAGTAGAAGTAGATGTGAATGAAAATGATATTGTGAAGATTAAAGAAGGCGATGAGGCTAATGTGGAAGTAGATGCCTATCTGAAAAAGAAGTTTAAAGGGGTGGTAACAAGTATTTCTAATTCGGCAAGTTCTGATTTAACAGCAGATCAGGTAACTAATTTTAAAGTTAAAGTTCGGATTTTAAAAGAATCCTATGAAGATTTGTTACAAGGTAAACCTGAAACCTATTCCCCATTTAGACCAGGAATGACAGCTACAGTAGATATTATTACCAAAACCAGAAAAAATGTTCTGGCAGTGCCAATTAGTGCAGTGGTTGTAAAATCCGATACAACAGCCGTTTCTGTATTGGATAAAAAAATGCCTGAAGAGAAAGAAGAAAATAAAAATGCAGCTCCAAAAAGCGATAAAAAATTTGAGTGTGTTTTTCTGAAAGTAGGAGATAAAGCTAAAATCACGATTGTTAAAACCGGAATTCAGGATGATACTAATATTGAAATCTTAAGCGGAGTTAAAAAAGGAGATAATGTCATTACAGGACCTTATACAATAGTGAGTAAGGAATTAAATTCGGGAGATAAAGTAATGGTGAAATCTCAAAATAATAAGAAATAGATTTTACTTTTTTATTCTTTTTTTAAATTTTAAGACTTTTGTAAAATAAAAGAAAATACATTGAACAATTATATACTTAATATAGAAACGGCAACAAAAAACTGTTCTGTTTCCATCGCTAAAAACGGTAAAACTATTATTTGTAATCAAATTGCCGAAGAAGGATATTCTCATGCTGAACGTTTGCATGTATTTATAGAAGAGAGTATCGCTGCCGTCGGAATTAATTTTAAAGATTTAGTTGCTGTTGCAGTAAGTCAGGGACCGGGTTCTTACACAGGATTGCGGATAGGTGTTTCGGCTGCAAAAGGATTGTGTTATGCATTAGGAATTCCGTTAATTGCAGTAGATACTTTGCAGGCATTAGCAGCTCAGGCTAAAGTTGATGATGGATTAATTATTCCGATGCTTGATGCCAGAAGAATGGAAGTGTATAGTACTGTTTTTTCTGCCAATTTAGAGCAAAAAAGAAGCATTCTTGCAGAAGTTATAACAGAAGAATCTTTTCAGGAATTGGAGGAGAAATTGTATTTTGTGGGTGATTGTGCCGATAAGTGTAAAGAAGTATTAACTAAATCTAATTTTGTTTTTTTAGAAGATATAAAATATCCGTCCGCTAACGAAATGAGTGTTTTGAGTTATGAAAAATTCTTAAAAGAAGATTTTGCAGATGTGGCTTATTTCGAGCCATATTATCTGAAAGATTTTATGATAACTACTTCTAAAAAATAGTAATGAAAGAGTAATACAATAAAAAAAGCGTTTCGGTAGAAACGCTTTTTCGGTTTTATAGTGATTTTGTTTTAAGCGTTAATCGCTTCAACCTGAATTCTATCATCGTTAAGCATGCTTTTTAACATGTTTTCGATTCCTGATTTTAAAGTAAAAGTAGATGATGGACAACCGCTGCAAGCACCCTGAAGAATTACTTTTACAGTTTTACTTTCTTCGTCATAGGATTCAAAAGCAATATTTCCGCCGTCGGCAGCTACAGCCGGTTTTACATATTCCTCTAAAATATTAATGATTTGTTGAGAAGTAACATCCAGTTTATCAAACTCTTCCGTTTTTATTTGTTCTTGTTTTTCGGCATTGATAGTTACACTTTCGTCAAGAACTACACCGCCATTTTCAATATATTGTTTGATGAAAGTTCGTAGTTCTAATGTGATTTCGTCCCAGCTGTTCAAATCGTATTTGGTTACCGAAATATAGTTTTCGTCAATAAAAATTTCTTTTACATAAGGGAATTTGAATAATTCTTTTGCAAGAGGAGAAGCTGCAGTCTGGTCAATATTTTTAAATTCAACAGCGTTTTTTGTCAGCATTCGGCTTACCACAAATTTCAAAGCTGACGGATTAGGAGTTGTTTCTCCGTAAACGGTAACAGGTTGTTTTTTAGGTTTATTTTCATCCAGTGTAATGATAGTTCCTCCTTTGTTTACAAATTCCTGAATTTGTTCAGCAACTGCTTCTTTAACATCATCCCATTCTACTATACTGAATCTTTCTACTGCTATGAAATTACCTGAAATGTAAACAGTTTTTACAAACGGTAAATAAAATAATTGTTGCGCCAGAGGAGAAGATTTAGC
Source organism: Flavobacterium sp. ARAG 55.4 (assembly GCF_051846875.1). Classification (NCBI taxonomy): domain Bacteria; kingdom Pseudomonadati; phylum Bacteroidota; class Flavobacteriia; order Flavobacteriales; family Flavobacteriaceae; genus Flavobacterium; species Flavobacterium sp. ARAG 55.4. The sequence goes on from NZ_JBPYCT010000001.1 coordinate 146,443, forward strand.
CTCGTCTATATTTTTAAACTCAAAACTTTCATTCTTGGTGATAAAATCCTCAAACTCAAACTTTAATATTGTTGGATTTTGTGTTTCTTTGATAGTTATTTTTGTCATGATTTTTGTAAATTTTTACAAATTTAGTAAAGTTATTTTCTATGAATAACTATATTTGAATTATTAATGAATAAATTAACTTAACTTTTGTTTTTGGACAGAGTTTCTTTCAATTTTTCAATTCACTTTGATTAATATTTTTTAAATGTATACTAAAATTAGATACTTTGTCATCTGTTTTTTTATTGGTCTGTGTGCCTATTCCCAAGAAGGAATTCCGGTATATTCTGATTATCTTTCGGATAATTATTACTTACTTCATCCTTCGATGGCAGGAGCATCTAATTGTACTAAACTCAGACTCACTGCCCGGAAACAATGGTTTGATCAGGAAGATGCACCTGCGCTTCAGACTTTAAGTATTAATGGAAGAATAGGAGAAAAAGCAGGAGGCGGAATTATTCTTTTTAACGATAAAAATGGTTATCATTCTCAAAAAGGTATAAAACTTACGTATGCATATCATTTAATGTTTTCCAGAGATGAAATCGATTTGAACCAGTTGTCTTTTGGGATCAGCGGAGGTTTAATTCAGAGTAATCTGGATGAAACTTCTTTTTTACAATCAGGAGATTTTGATCCAACGGTTAATGGAACAATTGTTCAGAAAGATTCCTATTTTAATGTTGATTTTGGGATGTCCTATAATTATCTGGATTTTTATGTTCACGGTACCGTTAAAAATGCAATTGAAACCCGACGAGAAATTTATAGTGGTGTAGAAAGTGATAATTTAAGAAAGTATATTCTGAGTACAGGATACATTTTTGGTGACAAATCCAGAATTTTATGGGAACCTTCAGTACTGTTTCAATACACCGAAACAACGACAGAAAAGGCAATAGATCTGAATTTGAAAGTTTATAAAAATTTGGATTTTGGAACTTTGTGGGGAGGTTTGTCTTATAGAAGCAGTTTTGACGGAGCAGAGTTTAATACAGGAAACGGTACTTCTAAACAAAGATATCAATCTGTAACACCCATTGTTGGTGTTAATTTCGGCAATGCGATGTTTGCTTATACCTATTCCCATTTAGGTGGGGATGTAAAGTTTGGTACTGGTGGATTTCATCAGATTACCTTAGGACTTAATTTATTCTGTAAGCGGGAGAAATACGAATGTAACTGTCCGGCAATTAATTAATTTTATTCAAAATGATAATCAAAACCATCAAAGGCAAATCACCTGCTATTCCTGAGGATTGTTACATTGCTGAAAACGCTACGATTGTAGGTGATGTAAGTTTTGGGACATCTTGCAGTGTTTGGTTTAATGCAGTCTTAAGAGGTGATGTTAATTATATCAAAATAGGCAACAAGGTTAATATTCAGGATGGCGCTGTGATTCATTGTACGTATCAAAAATATCCCACAATTATTGGGAATAATGTTTCAATTGGACATAATGCGATTGTTCACGGTTGTGTGATTCAGGATAATGTTCTCATAGGAATGGGAGCCATTGTAATGGATAATTGTACTGTAGAAAGTAATTCGATTATTGCGGCAGGTGCTGTAGTTACTCAAAATACCGTAGTCAGTTCAGGTTCAATCTGGGCTGGGGTTCCGGCTAAAAAAGTGAAGGACCTTAATCAATCCGATTTTGCAGGTGAAATTGAACGTATTGCAGACAATTATCTATTATATTCCAGCTGGTTTAAAGAGGGAGAATAAAAAATGAAGTTTCGCAACTTTCACTTATTGGAATGCATTTATCAGTCAATACTATTTTCTTTTTCTGAATATTATAATTTAAAATAATTTTTCCTCCACAAGATATTTGTTACCCAAAATGTTTTCTAACACTTTTGGATTGGTATTGGTGTAAAAAATGGGCGTGTTATTGTTATCTGTATTAAAACCGATTGTGTGTAATACATTCTGCGTTTGTCTGGCCACTGCCAAACCGGAATCAATTATATGAATGTGATTGGGGATAATTTTTCTTATTTGAGGGATAAGATAGGGGTAATGACTGCAGCCCAGTACAAGAAAATCAATATTCGCTTCAATCATTGGTTCTAAATAAGAATGAAGTAACTGATTCATTTCTGGTGATTCTATTTGTCCGTTTTCAATCAGTTCCACTAGTCCATAGCCTATCTGCTCAATGATTTTGGTGTGATGGTAGATTTCGGTGGTTTTATGGAAAAGCTCACTGTTTAAAGTTCCCTTAGTAGCCAGGATACCTATGATTTGTGTTTTTGAGTTGGTTGCAGCGGGTTTGATGGCTGGCTCAATTCCTATAAACGGAATGTCATAATGTGCTCTTAATTCTTTTATGGCATTAGTAGTAGCAGTATTGCAGGCAACTACAATTAATTTGCAATTCATGTTAAGCAAAAAATCGACGTTTTTCATGCTTAAACGGATAATTTCCTCTTTGGATTTCTCTCCGTAAGGAGCATTTTTACTGTCGGCTAAATAAATGGTTTTTTCGTTAGGTAAAAGATTGTGAATCTCTTTCCAGATCGAAGTTCCTCCTATACCGGAGTCAAAAACACCTATGGGCTTATTGTTATCCATTAAAACAAATTTAATAGCTGGCGATTAATTTTCCTAAGAATTAGTTATAAAAAAACCGCTCGATTCTGTGTAGAAAAAAGAGCGGTTTAATTTTTTTGCTTTGAATACTAGAATCCTAAGTCTTTTTTAACGTCAGCTGTAATGTTTGGTCCATCAGCTAATAAAAGACTAGCACCGTCTAAAACGTATTGATATCCTTTAGCTTTCCCCACTTTTTGGATAGAAGCTCTTACTTTTTCCATTAATGGTTTAACGATATCAGATTCTTTTTGTTGCAATTCTTTTTGAGCATTGTCTCTAAAGTCAGTGATTCTTTTTTGCATATCCTGTACTTCTTTAGCGCGTTCAGTGTTTACAGCATCAGTTACTGTTGTAGTTTCAGCTTCGTATTTTTTCAATTTTGCCTGATATTCTTCAATCATTTTTTTATAGTCGGCATCATATGTAGTGCTTAATTTTTCTAATTGATTTTGAGCATCTAGCATAGCTGGCATTTTTGTCATTATCTCACTTACATCTACATGAGCTGTCTTTGCTTGAGCGCTGATAGTCTGATTTGCTCCAAAAGCGAATAGAGCGGCAATTAATAAAGTTTTAATTTGTTTCATTGGTTTTAAAATATTAAGTAATTAATTTATTGTTTTAATTTTTCTTCTCTGGCGGCTTTTATAGAGTCTCGCTGTCGAATAATTTGTAATCTTCTTTCTTCTAATGCTTTTTTACGGTCTTCAATTATTTTTTTTCTGTCTTCAACAGCTTTTTCTTTAGCTTCTATAGCTTTTTGTTTGGCTATTTCGGCTTCTGTAGGAGCGTCTTCTTGTACAGTTTTTGGTTCATTTGTTATAGCGGGATTAGCGCTGTTTGTTTTAGTTGTTTCAGAAACCGTGCCATTTTTTTTGGCAGCCCTGTCATCCAGAATTTTTTGTCTGCGTTCTTCGTATTCTTTTTTCTTTTGTTCCTGAGCTAATTTTCTATCAGCTAATATTTTTTCTCTGGCCGCTTTTCTTTCATCAAGAACCTTTTGTCTTTCGGCAAGATTTGGATTATCGGCTATTGCATCTTCTTTCTCTTCTTTTTCCTGTTCTGCAGCTAATTCTTTTTTACTGAGCTGTTCTCTTTTTTCTGTACGATTGATTATCCTTAATACCTGATCGCTGATGTCAAATCGTTTATCCGCAAACAATAAGGTTAAATCAGAAGATTTATCAAAGATAAAATCATATTTTTTTGCTTCGGCAATGTCCTGAACTGCTGTGAATACCTGATCCTGAATAGGTTTAACTAATAATGATTTCTGGCTCATTAATAAGCCATTAGGACCAAACCTTTTTTGCTGCAAATCTAATAATTCATTTTCAAGGAATGTAATTTCTGTCTCCCGTTCTTCAATTAGTGATTTGGTTAAAAGAGGTTTTTCTGCTGTAAGTGCTTCTTTAACTTTATTAATTTCTAATTTTTTACTTTCTATTTCCTGTTTCCATTTTTCTGCTTTTTCCTCTAGTAATGCATTTGTTTCTGTGTAACTGTTTACATTTTGTAAAATGTATTCCATGTCAATAAAACCCACTCTGTTTCCACGGGTTTGCGAATGCACACTGCTGATAGCGATCGAGGCTAAAAATAGAAATAAAAAATGTTTTCTCATAACTTAAAGTATTAGAAAATCAGAACTCAATTTTTTTAAAATTGTTGTCCAATAATGAAATGAGTTTCCCATCCGTTTGGAGTATTCGATCCTGGCAAGGCATCAAATCCATGTCCGAAATCAATTCCTAATAACCCAAATGCCGGCATAAATACTCTTAAACCAACTCCGGCTGAACGTTTAATGTCAAATGGATTATAGCTTTTAAAATTTTCAAAAGAGTTACCCGCTTCTAAAAATGCCAATGCATAAATGGATGCTGCCGCTTTTAATGTTATAGGATAACGTAATTCCATTGAGAATTTATTGTATACCGTAGCTCCGATTTGTTGTCCGTTTCTAGGGTCAGTTGCATCGTCAATGATTGGTGTCAAAGAGTTGTTTGGATACCCTCTCAACTGTACTGTTTCTCTTCCGTCCATAGAATAATTAGCCATACCGTCTCCACCTACATAAAAACGTTCAAAAGGAACCAGTCCTCTGTCCTGATTATAGGCACCCAGAAATCCAAATTCAGTTAATGTTCTTAAAACAAATTTACCATAAACTTTGGTATACCAATCAGCTTTAAATTTAATTTTATAATATTCAAGCCAATTAAATTTCTTCTGGTCTAATTTTCCCTGATCAACTCTTGCTTCCTGAAAAGTAGCTACTACATTTCCATTTGAATCTATATAATTCCCGTCACTATTTTTTGCTTTGTAAGCTTCTTCTTGCTCTAAAGCTTTGTAATCTATTTTGTTAAATAATGAATAAGGTGGCGTTATCTTAGCTGAAAGACTAAATTCAGATCCATAAGTAGGGAATATAGGATTTACCCCTTTATTGCTTCTGGAAAGTCCTACTGTATAAGCAAGGTTTCTTGAGGCTCCGTCTCCAAATGTAAATAACCCAGTGTTATAATTATTTAAATCGTAATGCTGATAACTGATAGACTGTGACAATACAAAAAAGTCATCCGGAACAGTTAATCTTTTTGCAAGACCTACAGATACGGTAAATATGTTAAAACTTTGGGATTTATCTACTTTGAAAGTAGTGAAATTGTTTGCAAATTGTTTACTGTATGAAATAGAGGTGCTAAATTGTACCGGTTTTTTTTGTCCAAACCATGGCTCAGAGAAAGAAACACTGTACGTCTGGAAATAAGTACTTCCTTGTAAGCGCAAAGATACTTTTTGACCATCTCCCATAGGAAGCGGTTTGTAGGCAGCTTTGTTCATGATATTTCTTGCTGAGAAATTGTTGAACGAAAGTCCCAGTGTCCCGATAAAGCCACCTCCACCGTAACCACCCTGTAATTCTATCTGGCTGGAGCCTTTTTCTACAAGATTGTATTCAATATCTACGGTTCCTGCAGCACCATCAACATTTTTAAATTTAGGATCAATAGATTCCGGATCAAAATAACCCAATTGACCAATTTCCCGAACCGTTCTTACCAGCTCTTCTTTGCTATATTTTTCTCCCGGTTTTGTTCTTAATTCCCGGTAGATTACGCGGTCATTTGTTTTATCGTTTCCTACTACTGTGATGTGGTTGAAATAAGCCAAAGGTCCTTCGGTGACTCTGATCTCAAAGTCAATAGTGTCATTAGCTGTTTTTACCTCCACAGCATTGATATTTGAAAACAAGTAACCGTTATTCTGATATAAATTGGTAATGTCTTCACCGTCAGGTTTCGTTTTGTCGGCAATTCGTTTTTCCAGTAAAACTCCGTTATAGGTTTCCCCTTTTTTTATACCTAAGATTCTGTTTAAAAACTGATCTGAATATACGGAATTTCCTAAAAACTTGATGTCGCCAAAATAATATTTATTTCCTTCTTCAATATTTATTTTAATATCTAAAGTATTCTTTTTTTGATTATATGCTACTGAATCTGAGACAATACGCGCATCTCGATATCCTTTTTCTTTGTAGTTTTCAATTATTTTTTCTAAATCCTCTTTGTATTTTTCTTTGATAAATTTAGAGGCTTTTAATAATCGGATAGGATTTTTTTGTTTCGTATTTTTCATCGCTTTACGCAAACTTTTATCTGATAGTTTGGTATTGCCTTCAAAATCGATATTACTGATTTTTATTTTGTCGCCTTTGTCTACACTCACCACCATGTTTACCTGATTGATGGTAGCGGTATCTTTTACAACATTAATGTTGACTTTGGTTTTAAAATAACCGTCTTTTTTATATTTATTTTCAATGTAATTTTTAGTTGTAGTAATTAAGTTTTCATTTACCACTTTACCTTTTGTCAGGCTATTGTCTTTGATGAGTCCTTCAACTTTACCTTTTTTAACACCTGTAAATTTAACATCATTCAGTTTTGGTAATTCTACGATGTCTAAATCCAGATAAATGCTGTCATTATCTATATGGTTGACGTAAAAAGCAATTTCGTCGAAAAGGCCCAGTTTTCCAAGTTTTTTGATGGCAGAACTAATTTGTTCTCCCGGTACAGTAATTTCCTGACCTTTTTGCAATCCGGCAAACGTCACTACAGTCTGATCGTTAAAACTAATTTTATTAGTCAGTTCAACTTTAGCTAATATATATTTTTTACCTTGGTCGAATGGTACTCTGTCTTGTGCCTTAATTTGTGAAAAACTTCCCAACAATGCAAGGGAAAGTAATGCTTTTATACTTTTATTCAACACTAAAAAATTATTTAATTTGTTCACTTGTTTTTCCAAATCTACGTTCTCTTTTTTGATAACTACTAAGCGCCTCATAAAGGTGCTCTTCTCTGAAATCAGGCCACATAACCTCAGAAAAAAATAATTCAGCATAAGCAATTTGCCATAGTAAGAAATTGCTTATCCTGTGTTCTCCACTTGTCCTGATTAATAAATCGACATCAGGCAAATTTTGCGTGTAAAGATGCTCATTTATAATTGAATCGTCAATAGAGTCGATTGAAATTATATTATTTTTAACTTTATCAGAAATTCTCTTTACAGCGTTTACAATTTCCTCTCTCGACCCATAACTGAGGGCTAATGTAAGCGTCATTCGGGAGTTATTCTTCGTTTTTTCTATTACTTCCAAAAGCTCTTTCTGGGCTGATTTTGGCATCATGTCTAAGTTCCCGATTGCGTTGAGTTTGATGCCATTTTCCTGAAAAGTAATAAATTCTTTTTGCAAAGAATTTATCAGTATCTTCATGAGTGTCTTTACTTCCAGTTTTGGCCGGTTCCAGTTTTCAGTAGAAAAGGCATATAAAGTAAGGTTTTTTATCCCTAATTTAATGCAGCTTTCTATAGTAACCCGTACTGATTTAGTTCCGTTTTCATGACCTATTGTTCTTAATAAACCCTGTTTTTTAGCCCAGCGGCCATTTCCATCCATAATGATGGCCAGGTGCTGAGGCAAATTGCTTTTATCTATAGTATCTAGTACACTCATTTCTTATTCTGCACAATAGCATGGTTTTTCGCCAAAGGTATACGTTAATGTTATACCTGAAAAAACATACCAGTCGTTATTGTTTAAATTTCCAAATCTCAGGTCGCTAAAACTTTCTTCCTTAGGATTACTTCCGTCCAGATTGTCTGTAAAAGTATAGCGTGCTCCAATTTCGGCTGCAAGTATCAGTCTTCTCGAAATATTTGATTTTATTCCCAGAATCATCGGAATTGCAATGGAGTTTCTTCCTTTGTTTTTCTTTGTTTCACCAGCTTCAATATATAAATCATCGTATCTTAAAACATTTATTCCGGAAGTCACATACGGTGTGATTTTCTGGTCTAAAGTATGAAGATTAAAATCAAAAAAGTTGAATTCAAGGGCTAAAGATAGTTCTTTTATGCTATTTTCAAAATGATAGGCTCTCAGACTTCTGCCAGACTCTTCTGAATCAAGGTCGTCAGCAGTAATTGCAGATTGAGAATATGAAATTCTCCACGAGTGTCTTGGACTTCTGTTCCATTTGTACAAAATACCAAAAGCAGGCTCATTAGGAGCGATATAGGTGGTCTTACCCACATCCCCAATAAAATTGCTGCCTCCCAGAAAAACACCTATTTCGTGTATTTGTCCCTGTAATGTCCCGCACAAAAATAAACCGGCTGCTATGCTTAAAATTTTTTTCATTTTCATAGAAAATTGCTTGCAAATATAATAATTATCAATACGAATCAATGCTGATTAAAATAAATGTACCTTTTTTTGAAAAAATAATAATTTACCTTAATCAGAATTAGTTTTTGTTAAACTAAAACGGGAAAATTGACGCGTATTGTATAAAATGAAGATTTTAAAAAATTAATTTCTTTTATCTTCTCCCCAAAGCAATTTTGTTCTTAATGTTTTTAAGAAAGTTTCATTAGGTATTTCAACCATATTTATTTGAAAAGGAGTCTTTTTAATGGTTAATACGGATTCATTTCTAACCGAAGTAATTCTTGAGTCTAATGAAACCAGATAATTTTCTTCTCTCCCGGAAACTTTTAACATGATTTCTGTTGCATCAGGAATTACAAGGGGTCTTGCATTGAGATTATGTGGGGCGATAGGGGTGATGACCAGACTTTGTACATCCGGAGTAAGAATGGGACCGCCACAACTTAAAGAATATCCTGTTGAACCGGTAGGCGTTGAAATAATTAAACCATCTGCCCAGTATGAGTTTAAAATTTCTCCATTAAGATAAGTATCAATAGTAATCATCGATGTAGTGTCTTTCCGGCTTACAGAAACTTCATTCATGGCAAAATTAATGTCATTTAAAGCTTCATTTTCAGGAAAAGAGGTCAGACTCAGCAGAGTTCTTTTGGAAAGAGTATATCTTTTTTCGATTACAATTTGTAAAAATTCATCAATGTTTTCTTTTTGAACGGTGGCCAGAAATCCCAGCCTCCCCGCATTAATCCCTAAAATAGGAATGCCGGAATCTCTCACTAAGGTGGCTGCTCTTAATATAGTTCCGTCTCCGCCAATGCTTAAAAGCATGTCAAAACTGCTGTCTAATTCGTTATGGGAAGAAAATGTTTTGTATTCTTTTTCAATAATCTTTTTTTCCTGAATTAATGCTAAAAAATTTGACTCTATAACGATTTCAATATTGTTTCTGTTAAAAAAAACAAAGATGTCTTTAATGATAGGTTCTGTGCTATTTTGATAATATTGACCGTAAATGGCTATCTTCATTGGGGTTACATGTTAAGGTATTTGTCTAAATAGTCTGAACGTTCTTTTAAATTAGTGATATAAGAGTCTTCGTGATGTTCTGAAATTATTTCATAATTATACCTTCTGAAAGTCTGGATAATTTCATTAATAGCTCCCGAACTTATTTTTATAGTTACTTCAACGCTGTTAATGTCAGATTCCGAAATAAACAAACCTAAAAGTTTACCATTATTGCTTTCAACAATCTGAGTGATTTGACTCATTGAATAATCCAAAACTCCTTTCCTGATTTTTACAATACGTCCTTGTTCTTTTAAAAAAGGAGTCTGGTTAAAAAAGCTCATAATATCCTCAAGCTCATAATATCCTGCATAAATATTGTTTTCGTCTAAAACAGGAATCAAGTTAGAATGATGTTTGGCGAAAACTTCCAGAACTTCCAGCCAGATAGCATTTGTCCTTGTGAAAAATGGTTCCAGACTGTATTTATAATCAGTTATTGTTTTTTGTTCTTCAAAAGTTTCAATGTCTTCAGCCGAAACACTACCTATATATACGCCGTCTTCTAAAACAGGGAAATGAGAGAAATTGAAATCTCCTAAAAAATCCCTTACAACAGCAATAGATTCCTGACTGTCAATGGCTTTAAAATCGTTCGTTATGTAGTTTGTAATATCCATTTTATCTGAGTACTCAATTTTTATGCAAAATAATCAAAAAAAGGCAAAAACGCCTAGCTTTTACTTTGTATTTTTGTAACCAGGTTATAGTTTTTCGTAATTAAAAAACGTTTTTAATGACAAAGTTAAGTGTAAATATCAATAAAATAGCTACTTTACGTAATGCCCGTGGGGGAAATGTTCCCGATTTATTAAAAGTAGCCACTGATATTCAAAAATTTGGTGGACAGGGAATCACCATCCATCCACGTCCGGATGAACGTCACATTCGCTATCAGGATGCGCGCGATTTAAAATCAATTGTTTATACAGAATATAATATTGAAGGTAATCCGCAACATAATTTCGTAGATTTAGTTTTAGAGTCTAAGCCGGATCAGGTAACTCTGGTTCCTGATGCTATAGGTGCTATTACATCTTCAGCAGGATGGGATACCATTAAAAATCAGGCGTATTTAACCGAGATGATACAGGAATTTCAGCGCAACGGAATCAGAACTTCCATTTTTGTGGATCCTGAATTAGAAATGATTGAAGGTGCTAAAAAAACCGGAACGGACAGAATTGAATTGTATACCGAAGCTTTTGCACATCAATACAGTTTAGGAAACGAGAAAGGAATTGATCCATATGTAAAATCGGCTGTTTTAGCCAATGAATTGGGTTTAGGAATCAATGCAGGACATGATTTAAGTTTGGATAATATTCAGTTTTTTAAACAAAATATCCCCGGATTATTAGAGGTTTCTATTGGTCACGCTTTAATTGCTGAGGCTTTGTATCTTGGTTTAGAAAACGTGGTTAATATGTATTTACGAAAATTAAAATAATAGTTTGATTTAGATTGAAAAGTGTTGATTTTGTTTTGAAATCATTTCTGCAATCTAAAAATCTGCAATCTAAAATATAGAATCAAATGCTTTATTCAAAAATAGAAGGAGAAGGAAAAGCTTTTTTAATTATTCATGGATTTCTGGGAATGTCAGACAACTGGAAAACTTTAGGAGGACAATTTGCTGACAAAGGTTTTCAGGTTCATATGCTCGATATGCGTAATCACGGGCGTAGCGTGCAATCAGAAGATTTTAGTTATGAATTAATGGTTCAGGATATTCTGGAATACTGTCAGGAGCATGCTTTACAATCTGTTAATTTATTGGGGCATTCGATGGGAGGAAAAGCGGCAATGCTTTTTGCTTCCAGATATCCTGAAATGGTCGATAAATTAATCGTAGCTGATATTGGACCAAAATATTATGCGCCACATCATCAGACTATTTTAGCGGGACTGAATGCTGTAGATTTTTCGGTAAAACCAAGTCGTGCAGATGTGGAAGCAATCTTAAGTCAGTATATAACTGATTTTGGAACCAGGCAGTTTTTATTGAAAAACCTATATTGGCATGAGCCGGGACAGTTAGCTTTCCGGTTTAATTTATCTGTGTTTAATAAGAAAATTGAAGAAATAGGAGTGGCATTGCCCTCTGAATTAATTTTTGAAAAACCAACTCTTTTTATACGTGGAGGTAGTTCTAATTATATCTTAGATTCCGATATTGAAAATATTGCCGAGCATTTCCCGTTAATGAAACTGGAAACAATTCCAAATGCCGGACATTGGCTTCATGCTGAAAATCCAGCGTTATTTTTTCAAATGGTCATTTCGTTTTTGAAATAAAAACATTTTTTTTAATTTATTATCGAAAGCAGCAATTATGTATTTGCTGCTTTTTTTAAATATGTTTTGATAAATGTATAAAAAACACTTATGTTTGTTCTGTTTTGAAAACTAACTTTTTAACCCATTATACCAAAATAAAATGTACACATTTATTCGCTTTAAAGAAAAAGCTCTAAATACAAAAGCAATTGTTCTCATTTTTTTAACGCTTGTTTTTTCAGCCTGCAGTTCTGTGAAAAATAAAAACAGCCATCCAAAAATGGATGCGTATTTAATGACTTATTTTAAAGATGATACCCACGGATTGTATTTTGCCCTGAGTGATGATGGCTATACATTTACGGATGTTAATAGCGGGAAACCTGTTGTTGCCGGGGATACTATTGCAGAGCAAAAAGGAATTCGCGATCCTTATATCATGCGTGGCAACGATGGTTATTTTTACATTGCCATGACCGATTTACATATTTACGGCAAACAAAAAGGCTATCGTGACACCGAATGGGAACGTCCCGGAGATAAATACGATTGGGGAAATAATCGGGATTTGGTTTTGATGAAATCCAAAGATTTGATTCACTGGTCGCATTCTGTTTTAGATATTAATAAAGCTTATCCCGAATGGAATGTGGGTTGCGTGTGGGCACCTGAACTGATTTATGATGAAGCTAAAGACAGAATCATGATTTATTTTACCATGCGAAAGGGAAAAGGAAAGACCAAATTGTATTATGCTTATATGAATAAGGATTTTACAGCTCTTGAAACTACTCCGGAAATTCTTTTTGATTATCCGGATGAAACCAAACAAATTTTAGATGCTGATATTACAAAATTACCTGACGGAAGATTTTGCATGATGTATGTGGCACAGGAAAGTCCGGGAGGGATTAAAGTGGCCTTTTCGGATAAAATAAATACAGATTATGTGTACCAGCCGGAACAAATTGATTTTGAAAAAAAATCATGTGAAGCGCCTAATGTTTTTAAGCGTATTGGTGAGAGTAAATGGGTGTTGATGTATGATGTTTTTAGTGTAAATCCACACAATTTTGGATTTGCTGAAACTACCGATTTTAAAACCTTTACTAATTTGGGACATTTTGATCAGGGAGTGATGAAACGCACTAATTTTTCGGTTCAAAAGCATGGTTCGGTAATTCATCTGACCAGAAAAGAAGCGGAACTTTTAGCTAAGCATTGGAAATAATTTTTTTGAATAAAACAACTGGTAGAATTGCAAAATAAAACACGAATGTTTGTCCTTGTGATTTTATTATTTAAAAATAATTGTACTTTTATAAAAGTTTAAAAAATAGGCAGAAATGAAATTAATTATAAAAGTTCTTACTACTTCAGTTTTAGTATTATTGATTTCTCATTTTATGAGTGGCGTTCATGTAGCGAGTTTTACAACTGCACTTTTTGTTGCTGTAGTCTTGGGTTTACTCAATCTTTTTATTAAACCGGTTTTGGTGTTGTTTACTTTACCTATAACCATTTTCACGCTGGGATTATTTCTGTTGGTGATTAATGGTCTGATAATTATTTTATGTGACAACATTGTAGGCGGATTTGATGTTGATAACTTCTTTACAGCATTATTATTCAGCATTATTTTATCGGTTTCACAGTCACTTGTGAGTCTTTTGTTAGGAGATAAATAGTCAGATCGATTTATAAAAAAATCATAAAACACAGTGTTTTTACTTTTGCCGAAGCAAAAATGTTTAATTTTGTGCTTTGTAAGATTCGAAAATGAATAAAATCCACTTCATATTGATTGTATTGCTGGGCTTCTTCCTGATGCCCGGATCAACCTATGCATGTGGTACCGATTCAGGCAATCATTCCTGTAAGATGGAAATGACTTCTAAAACAAAAATGAAAGATTGCTGTAGTAAAAAAACACAGTCTAAAGAATCAAAAGACAAAGGCTGTTCCGGTAAATGTGGACAGTTCATGTGTAATGTATCTTCAGTAAATATTGCAATTGCTTCCTCAATTCAATATGAAATTCTAAATATGAATTTCAATTTTTCAGAAAAAAAACAAAACTTTTCTCAGGCTATATCTGTTCCTTTGGACGGATATGCCACACTTTGGCTTATTCCTAAAATAGGCTAATTTTCTTTGCTGATAGCCATTGGTCTGTCTGTTTGAAAGCAAATTACTTATAAATTCATTTATTCTTTCAGGGCAATTTAAAAGGCAATAGTTTATTGAGACTATTTGTTATGAATTAGCCTGTTCACAAAAAAACATTCAATCATGAAATCATTAAAAAAAATAATGACAGCAACATTCGTATTGCTGTCAATGCTAAGCATTAATGCACAAATTAAAAATAAAAAAACAGCCAACGTAAAAATAGCAGGCAATTGCGAAATGTGTAAAAAGACTATTGAAACTGCCGGAAATATTAAGAAAACTGCGATGGTAAACTGGAATGTAGATTCAAAAATAGCACAAATAACTTATGATTCCTCAAAGACAAATCCGGAAGAAATTTTAAAACGGATTGCTGATGCCGGTTATGAAAATGAAGAATTTGTTGCTAATGATAAGCAGTACAATAAACTTCACAGCTGTTGTCAATATGATAGAAATACAATTAAAAAAGAGGCTAAAAAATAGCTAAATAGTTCATTTCACTACAGTCTTAAGAGAATTAGGCTTAAGACTGTAGTGAACTCATAAACTTCAAAAAAATAAAAAGATGAAAACAGATATAATTATAAAAAGATTCATTGTTCTGATGCTGCTCATAGGCATGACAAGTTCGTATGCACAAATTTCAAAAGCCGAAATTACGGCGACAGGTTTGACCTGTTCCATGTGTTCTAACGCCATCAACAAACAATTGAAAGCAATGCCTGAAGTAGAAAAAGTAATGATCGATCTGAACAGCAATACATTTGTGGTAAATTTTAAAAAGAACAGTTTAATAACTCCGCAGGATTTAAAGCATAATATTGAAAAAACAGGTTTTTTTGTTGGTTCTATGATTTTGACTATGAATGCCGAGAATGTAAAACCCAAAGACAACAGCAGTTTTAAAAACGAAACAGGGACTTATGTTTTTGTAAACCCTGTTACGAAACCGGAAGGTGACAAATTAAGGCTAAAAATATTAAACAGCGGTTTTGTTACAAAAAAAGAGTATAAAAAAACGGCAAAAATGCTCTTAAAATACACTGTTTCAGGGAAAGAGGAAGGGATTTATTATGTAAAAACAATTTAAATGAAATATTTTGCAATCATAGTAAGTTTTTTATCTCTTCAAACTAACGCACAGGAGTTGTTTGTCATGACTGAGCCAGCCAGTAATATGCCTACGGCTTCAATAGGATTGAGAGACATGAGTCTTTTTGCATTCAAGAAAACAGAGGGGTACAATTATCATAACATGCCCGAATTGATGTGGGGCGTCAACAAAGACTGGATGATTCATGCTTCGGCATTTTTAAGTGACAGAGGAGGGGATTTAAAATTAGAAGGAGGTAGTTTATATGCTAAATACCGTTTTTTATCAGTTGACGACTTGCATAGTCATTTTCGATTGGCGGCTTACGGAAGACTAAGTACCAGTAATGCGCAGATTCATCAGGAGGATATTGAAACTATGGGGATGAATTCAGGATATGAAATTGGAACTGTGGCAACGCAACTAATCAATAAAACCGCTTTGAGTGCAAGTATTAGTTATGAAAGAGCCCTGAATAATCAGAATAATATTTTTCCTGAGGACTTCAGTAACAGTGCAATGAATTATACTTTTTCGGTCGGGCAATTGATGTATCCTAAAAAATATACTAATTTTAAGCAAACAAACATTAATGCAATGCTGGAATTTTTAGGTCAGCGACTGAATCAAAATGGGAAATCTTATTTAGATGTTGTACCTTCGGTTCAGTTTATTATCAACAGTCAGGCCCGAATAGATCTGGCTTACAGGCGTCAGGTGTATTCGGATATGCAACGCATTAGCGCTAATAGTATTTTACTCAAATTAGAGTATACTTTTTTTAATGTAACCAATTAGTTTAATGATTTTAAAATTTGAAAAATGAAAAAAATATTACTGAGTTCTGTTTTATTAGCAGTGCTTGTTCTGGGGTGTAATCAAAAAAATAAAGAGGAAAAAACTACCGAAGGACAAGTAATTGTAAAAACCGATGCGAAATATAGCTGTCCAATGCACCCTGAAGAAATTGGGAAAAAAGGCGATATTTGTAAAGAATGCGGAATGGATTTAGAACCGGTAAAACAGGCTGAAGCAGGTGATACTAAAGTTGAAATAACAGAAGTTAGTGATGCGGTTAAAGCGTCCGTTTCAACAGATGCAATTATTGATGCATATTTAAAAATTAAAAATGCTCTGGCAAATGATGATGGAAAAGAAGCTACAAAAGCAGCCCATGATTTTGCCCAAGCAGTTTCAGCGACTAAAACCGATAAGATTACGAAAGAATTATTGACTAAATATTTGAATATTACTGATGAGGCAAAAGAGCAAGCAGAATTAATTGTTTCAAATGATGGAAAAATTGCGCAGCAAAGAATGTATTTTGCTGTTTTAAGTAAAGATATTACTAATCTGATTGCTACTTTTGGAACCAATAAAAAATTGTTTCAGGATTATTGCCCAATGTATAATGAAGGAAAAAGTGGTTATTGGATAAGCGAACTGAAAGAAATCAGAAATCCGTATTATGGTTCTGAAATGCTAAGCTGTGGCGGAATGATTAAAGAAATTCAATAATCATTTTTGATTTATTAACCACAAAATTAATTTCATTAAAATCCTGGCTTCATCTTGAGTTAGGATTTTTTTGTTAAGTTCAAAAAAATAATTTCCAAAATGAGAGTTTATATCAAGAATATGGTTTGCAGCCGCTGCGAAATGGCAGTGAAGACAGTCTTCGAAAAAATAGAAATTCCGATACTTTCGATGCAGTTGGGGCAGGTTGAGATTTCGAAAGAACTGAGTGAAACACAAAAACACTTATTGTCTGAAGACCTCAAAGACTTAGGTTTTGAATTATTGGATGATAAAATAAGCAAAACCATTGAAAGAATAAAAAATCTGATTGTAACCTTAGTTCATTATCAGAATGAGAAACTCAAAGTAAACTTGTCCGGTTACATTGTCGATGATTTAAAACAGGATTATAGTGCGTTGAGCAATTTGTTTTCTGAAACCGAAGGAATTACAATCGAGCATTATTTTATTGCTCAAAAAATAGAAAAAGTAAAAGAATTATTGATTTATAACGAACTTAGTCTGAGTCAAATTGCTTTTCAGTTGAACTATAGTAGTGTGGCGCATTTGAGCAATCAATTTAAAAAGACTACTGGAATAACGCCGACACAATTCAAACAGCTAGAAGACAAAAAAAGAAGGCAGATAGACGAATTATAAATCATACAAATCGTTTCCATAATTATGTAATAGTGTGCGTGTTTTTAATTTTGAAATTTGTTATATCAAATAAAGAAACATGAAAAAGTACAGCTATACCATCAGTGGGATGCATTGTAATTCTTGCCGGACAAAAGTTGAAAATGCACTCAACAGCATAGAAGGAGCAGAAGCGGAAGTCACTTTAGATCCGCCAAAAGCCGAGATTTCGATGCAAGAACCCATCCAGATTTCTCAGTTTCAGGAAGTGATTGCTCAGGCAGGAAATTATACTATAAAAGTTTTTAATCCTAATGATTTAAAATTAAAAGTAACTGAAACAGTTGCTCCGGCTCCGCCACCAAATGCAGTGGGTAAATACTATTGTCCTATGTTTTGCGAAGGGGACAAAGTCTATGACGAACCCGGAAATTGTCCTGTTTGTGGGATGGATTTAGTAACCGTGGAAGTATCTGAAGAGGAAGAAAATAAAAGCTATACTCATTTAGAGCATAAAATGAAAATTGCATTGCTGTTTACTATTCCTGTTTTCATTATTGCTATGTCAGATATGATTCCTAATAATCCTTTAATGAGAATTACGAATATGAAAACCTGGAACTGGGTGCAATTTGTGCTATCGCTTCCGGTGGTTTTTTATGCAGCTTGGATGTTTTTTAAACGTGCCTGGAAATCAGTAGTTACCTGGAATCTCAATATGTTTACGCTTATCGGAATCGGTTCAGGAATGGCTTTTTTATTTAGTGTTTTCGGATTACTCTTTCCGGAATTTTTTCCGGCTGAATTTAAAACCGATGGTGGAAGTGTGCATCTTTATTTTGAAGCAACAACTGTTATTTTAAGCTTAGTTTTATTAGGACAGCTATTAGAAGCCAAAGCGCATAATAAAACCAGCGGTGCTCTGAAAGAACTGATGAAGTTAGCGCCTGTTGAAGCAGTTTTGGTACTGGATGGAAAAGATAAAGTGATTTCGATACACGATATCAAAAAAGGGGATTTATTACGTGTAAAACCGGGAGACAAAATTCCCGTGGATGGAAAAATAGTTGAAGGAGAAAGTACTATTGATGAGTCAATGATTTCGGGAGAACCCATTCCGGTAGATAAAAAAGCAGACGATGCGGTAGTGGCAGGAACCATTAACGGCAATCAGTCTTTTATAATGGTGGCAGAAAAAGTTGGTTCGGAAACCCTGCTTTCGCAAATTATACAAATGGTGAATGATGCCAGTCGATCCCGTGCACCAATTCAAAAATTAGCGGATAAAATTGCAAAATATTTTGTGCCCGCAGTAGTCGCTGTTTCGGTGATTACATTTCTCGTCTGGGCAAAATTCGGTCCCGAAGAAAATGCTTTGATGTATGGTTTTATTAATGCTGTTGCAGTTTTAATTATAGCCTGTCCCTGTGCTTTAGGCTTAGCCACACCCATGTCAGTAATGGTGGGAGTGGGTAAAGGCGCCCAATCAGGAATATTGATAAAAAATGCTGAAGCTTTAGAAAAAACGGATAAGGTAAACGTACTCGTTACTGATAAAACAGGAACAATTACAGAAGGAAAACCTTCTGTAGAAAAACTGTATGCGATTCATAACAACGAAGATGAGTTGTTACAAATAATTGCTTCTTTAAATCAATATAGCGAACATCCTTTGGCGCAGGCTGTAGTCCATTTTGCGGAAGTGAAAAACATAAAATTATCAGAAACTAAACAATTTGAATCCGTAACAGGAAAAGGGGTAGTGGGAATGGTTTCTAATAAAAAAGTGGCTTTAGGAAATAAAAAATTAATGGATGAACTGAAAGTTTCGGTTGAGGAATCATTAGAAAAACAAGTTACAGCTGAGCAAAAGCTTGGAAAAACAGTTTCTTATATTTCAATCGATGAAACTGCTGCAGGATTTGTAACCATCACTGATGCTATAAAAAAGAATAGTGTTAAGGCCATAAAAACACTAATAAATCAGGGGGTTGAAGTGATTATGCTTACCGGAGACAACAAAAACACCGCTAAGGCTGTAGCTGATCAGTTGCATCTGAGTTCGTTTGTGGCAGATTGTTTGCCGCAGGATAAACTCAAAGTGATTCAGAAATGGCAGTCCGAAGGCAAGATTGTGGCTATGGCCGGAGACGGAATTAATGATGCTCCGGCATTAGCGCAAGCAGATATTGGGATTGCAATGGGAACCGGAACCGATGTAGCGATTGAAAGTGCAAAAATTACGCTGGTAAAAGGCGATTTGCAAGGAATTGTAAAAGCCAAACAATTGAGCCATGCGGTGATGAAAAACATTCATCAGAATTTATTCTTCGCTTTTTTTTATAACATACTGGGAATTCCTGTTGCTGCGGGTATTTTATATCCATTTTTCGGAATTTTGCTTTCACCAATGATTGCTGCCTTGGCAATGAGTTTTAGTTCGGTTTCGGTAATTGCGAATGCGTTGCGATTGCGTAATTTAAAATTATAGAAATCATGAATAAGATATTATACCTGTTTTGTTTTTTTGTGATGGGTCAGTTTGTAAATGCTCAGGAAAAAAAAGTAGCTCAAGATTACTATTATACTTGTGTAATGCATCCTGAAATTCATGAATCAAAATCTGGAGATTGTTCGAAATGTGGCATGGAATTGGTAAAAGTGAAAATTAAGAAGTCTAAAAAAGAAGCAGTTAAAAAGGAGATCCCAGTAAAGTCAATTCCTAAAAATCCTGTAAAGATTAAAAAAGAAATTGAGGTATCTAAGAGTGAACCAACTAAACCCGCTGATTTGCCAAAAGAAAGCACCGTTGTAGAAAAGAAAGTTTTACCAAAAACTATTTCTAAAAAGGTACGTTATGATTTGTTTGTTCGTGACACAATGGTAACTTTTGCTGGAAAATCTAAACATGCCATTGCTGTAAACGGTCAAATTCCAATGCCAACATTAACTTTTACCGAAGGAGATACAGCTGAAATTTATGTGCATAACAAATTAAAAACAGGAACTTCTTTGCATTGGCATGGATTGTTTTTGTCTAATAAAGAGGATGGTGTTCCTTATTTGACTCAGATGCCTATTGAACCCGGAACAACACATAAATATACTTTTCCAATAATTCAAAATGGGACACATTGGTATCATAGTCATTCTGGAATGCAGGAACAAATAGGAATGTATGGTGCATTGATTTTGAAGAAAAAACCAGAAGATGAAACTTTTAGAAAGGGTATTGATGATATTCCACAAGTTCCCATTATTTTGAGTGAATGGACTAATTACAAGCCTGATAATGTTCATAGGATGCTGCACAATGCTACCGATTGGTTTGCCATTAAAAAAGGAACGACTCAAAGTTATACTGAAGCAATAAAAGAAGGGCATTTTAAAACCAAATTAAACAACGAATGGAAACGGATGCTGGCTATGGATGTGAGTGATGTATATTATGATAAATTCTTAATCAACGGGCAGAATGAAAGCCAATTGTCTCAATTTAAAGCAGGCGACAAAGTGCGTTTGCGAATTTCTAATGCCGGAGCATCGTCTTATTTTTGGTTGACCTATGCTGGTGGAAAAATGACTGTAGTGGCTAATGACGGAAACGATGTAGAACCCGTTGAAGTGAATCGATTGATTATTGGGGTTTCTGAAACCTATGATGTAATTGTGACCATTCCGGAGAAAAATACTTCTTATGCTTTTTTAGCCACGCCAGAAGACAGAACCAAATCTGCTTCTATTTATATTGGAGAAGGTGTTAAGAAAGCCGCACATACTTTGCCTAAATTAAAATATTTTGAAGGCATGAAAATGATGAACGAGATGATGAATATAGATGGAACCATGAATGATATGGGTATGAAAATGAGTCTGCAAAAAATGGATATGAATTCCGTAATGTACCCCGAATCCTCCCCCAACCCCTCCAAAGGAGGGGAGGAAATGAGTGAAAATAAAATGGATCATTCCGCTCACGCAATGGATTCTAAAAAATCGGATATTGTTACTTTGAATTATTCGATGTTGAAATCGACTGTAAAAACTACACTTCCTGAGGATGCTCTTGTTCATGAATTACGTTTTGAATTGACTGGAAACATGAATCGGTATGTGTGGAGTATGGACAATAAAGTACTTTCAGAAACAGATAAAATTTTGATTAAAAAAGGAGAAAATGTTAGGATTACTTTGTACAACAATTCGATGATGCGTCACCCAATGCACTTGCACGGACATGATTTTAGAGTACTGAATGGTCAGGGGGATTATGCGCCTTTAAAAAACGTTTTGGATATTATGCCTATGGAGACCGATACAATAGAATTTGCCGCCAATACAGATGGAGACTGGTTTTTTCATTGTCATATTTTGTACCACATGATGGCAGGTATGAATCGGGTTTTTAGCTATGAAAACTCAGCAGTAAATCCTCTTTTGCCTAATAAAGAAGCGGCTTATAAGAAATTACAAGCCGAAAGTAATAGCTTGCATTTTATGGCAGAAAATGATTTTGCTACCAATGGGAATGATGGTCAGTTGATGTTTCAAAATGCAAGATGGAGTTTTGGTACCGAATGGCGATTAGGATATAAAGACCATCATAGTTACGAATCTGAAACTCATATTGGAAGGTATATCGGGAGAAATCAATGGTTGATGCCTTTTATTGGTTTTGATGCCCGTTATCGAAAATTAGAACATGGAGAAGTGGAGCAGAATTTATTTGGACAAAAAAGTACTAAGGATAAACGACTTCAGTTTAGTTTAGGAGTCAATTATACCTTACCACTTTTAGTAGTTGCACAAGCAGAAGTCTATCATGACGGAAATGTACGTTTGCAATTAATGCGGGAAGATATTCCTGTTTCAAAACGTTTGCGAATGACTTTTATGGTAAATACTGATAAAGAATATATGGCAGGATTTAAATATATTGTGGGTAAAAATATGGGAATTACAACACATTATGATAGTGATATGGGGATAGGTTTTGGATTGAATTTTAATTATTAATAGTCTTTGTTTGTAATTCGTATTTTTGATAAAAAATAATTATAATGCTGCAACTTTCAGAAATCTGGATTTATCCTGTAAAATCATTAGGCGGAATAGCCTTAAAAGAGTCAAAGGTGATGCCTCGAGGTTTAGAACACGACCGTAGATGGATGCTTGTGGATGAACATGGTGTTTTTATTACCCAAAGGGAATATCCTGAACTGGCTTTATTTCAGCCTGAAATTAACAATGGTTTTTTAAAAATTAGCTATAAAGGCAGACAGTCTGAAGCATTGCGTATTAGCCTGAATGAGAGCTCGGTAAAATCGGAAAATAAAGTTTGCGTTATGGTCTGGGAAGATAAGGTACACGCTAATGAGGTAAGTGCTGAAGCCAACAATTGGTTTACAGACCGATTGGGC
This sequence comes from Flavobacterium sp. ARAG 55.4, assembly GCF_051846875.1. Lineage (NCBI taxonomy): Bacteria > Pseudomonadati > Bacteroidota > Flavobacteriia > Flavobacteriales > Flavobacteriaceae > Flavobacterium > Flavobacterium sp. ARAG 55.4. The sequence goes on from NZ_JBPYCT010000001.1 coordinate 169,043, forward strand.
TTTAAGGTTCGATTAGTTTATATGCCTGATGAAAGTCAGCGGAAAGTAGATCCCAATTATGCTGTTTCGCAAAGTGATATTACGTCTTTTTCAGATGGATTTCCGTATTTAATTATTGGTCAGTCTTCCTTAGATGATTTGAATTCACGTTTAGAAACGGCTCTTTCTGTAAAACGATTCCGACCTAATTTTGTTTTCACCGGTGGCGAGCCTTATGAAGAAGAAAGCTGGAAGGGATTTACTATTGGGAATTTAGATTTTTTTGGTGTTAAACCTTCCGGAAGGTGCGTTATCGTTACTGTAAATCCTGAATCAGGTGCTGTTGACGGTAAAGAGCCTTTGCGTACTTTGTCAAAATATAAGACAGTAAATAAAAAAGTAATTTTTGGTCAAAATGTAATCGCATTACAGGAAGGGAGTTTGAAAGTGGGTGATGAAATTGCTGTTTTGAAAAAGAGGTCAAATTGAACACTGTTGTCAGCTGAATGTGGATTTAAATAGGGTTTAACAAAATAGTTGTGAATCGATTTTTTCATGCTCGAAATATATTTTAAAAGTAGTTCCAATATTTACTTCGCTTTCGACTTCAATTTTACCATTCATAGATTCAATTTGGTTTTTGGTAATAAACAAACCAATACCTCTGGAGTCTTCATGTTGATGAAAAGTTTTGTACATACCAAAAAGTTTGTGTCCGTGTTTGTTTAAATCTATTCCTAAACCATTGTCAATGAATTTCAGAATGACATGTTTTGGGGTTTCTTCGGTTTGGATTTTTACAAAACTTTCTCTTTCTTTTGAACTGTATTTAATAGCATTAGTCATAAAATTCATGATAATACTGTCCAGATAAGCCGGAATTACTTTGATAGTGGTTTCTTTTTTAACTTCATTAATAATCCGTATGTTTTGTTTTTTTGCTACAGACATCAGACTGCTGGTGTTTTTGTCAATAAATGGTTTTAAGAAAACGCTTTCCAGTTTTTCTTTTGCCGAGAGGTTAATCTGAACCACTTCAGTGAGGTGCTTGATGGTTTCGGATAAATTAATGGATGATTTTTTTAAATAATCAAAATAATCTGTCTGGCTAAAGTCCGGAAATTCAGATTCGATTAATTCCATTAAAGAGCTGATGCCGCCAGAATGGGAACGCAAATTGTGTGAAACGATATAAGCAAAGTTTTTTAATCGCTCATTTTGAGATTCAGCAATTTCAAGTAATGATAATATTTCGCGTTCTACTTGTTTCATTTGGGTAATGTCTGTAGCTATTCCCAGAAAACCGCTAATATTTTTCTTTTGCTTAATTGCGGTTACTGAAAGTAAAACAGGAAATGTACTGCCGTCTTTTCTTTTGTAAGTCCACTCTTTGGTTTCTGCTTTACCTTTTTTTGCATTGTGAACAAAAACATCAAAACCATCTGTTTTTTCTCCAGTTTCTTCAAGAAGATTTTGCGCAACAGCTTCTACTTCTTCCTGAATATGAATAAGCTCAGGTGTTTGTTTGTTGATTAATTCTTCAGCATCATAACCCAATAGTTGTTCTGCTCCTTCATTGAAAGTAGTAATAATTCCTTTAGTATCTGTTCCAATAATAGCAACTTGAGTACTAGCATCCAAGAGAGCTTGGTTATAAGCAATGATATTTGCTAATTGGATTTCAAAGGTTTTTTGAGTTGTAATATCTACAATTTGAGAAATAAAATAAAGAATTTTTCCGTTTTCATCTTTTACCATTGATACGCCCAGAATCACATAGACGATTTCTCCGTTTTTATGGAAATAGCGTTTTTCCATGGTATAGCCATCGCGTTTTCCTCCAATTAATTCTTCAAGGAGAATTAAATCGGTTTCTAAATCATTAGGAAAGGTAATGTCCTGGAAAGTGAGTTTTAGTAATTCATCTTTGGTGTAACCTAGTATTTTGCATAGTCTTTTGTTGACTTTTAACCATTGTCCTTTTTCATTAAGCAAAGCCATACCAATGGCTGCCTGTTCAAAGTTAGCTCTAAAAGTCTCTTCGCTGACACGAAGTTTTTCCTGTCTTTCTTTTATTTCAGTTATGTCTTGAAAAGTCCCAAAAAGTTTGGTTCTTTTTCCATTTTCTTCCAATACTTTTCCTGAGGAACGTACCCATTTAAAATTGTTTTTTGCAGTAATAAAACGGCATTGAACATCAAAAGGTTCTCCTGTATTTATAGTGTTTTCTAAGGCATTTATAATAATATGTCTATCGTCAGGATGGTAAAATTCAATTCCTTTGGTTTTGTCAAAAATGAGATCATTGGCTACTTCATGAATTTGATAGACTTCATCAGTCCAGAAAACACTTCCGGTTTTGATGTCGAGTTCCCAGGCACCAATTTTATTAATGCGTTGACTTTCGTTGAATAAAAGATTTGTTTTTTTGAGGGTGTTATTTTGTTCTTCTAATAATGATGTTTTTTTTCGAAGTTCGAGTAACTTGATGGCTTGCTTAGCAAGCAGTTTTAAAGAATTAATCTGTTTTTCGGACAGTTTTTTAGGATTATCATCAATAACGCAGATTGTTCCTAAAGGGAAACCATTTTCTGTTACTAATGGCATACCTGCATAAAAAATTACCGTTGGGTAACCCGTAACCAGCGGATTATCCTGAAAACGCTTGTCTTTTCGGGCATCTTCAACAATAAAAACATTTTCGGGTTGATTAATGGCATGTGCACAGAAAGCTAATTCTTTTGGTGTTTCTCTTTCTTTTATACCATGATGCGATAAAAACCATTGTTTGTCATTAGTTATTAAACTAATTAGGGCAATTTTAGTCTCGCATATTTGGGCTGCCATTTGAGTTAAAAAATCATAATCTTCACTTTCTAATTCGCCTATTATTTTATAAGAATCTAATTCTGCAATTCTTTTTTCTTCATTTATGGGTATAGTAGGTTGTTGCATTCTTAGTGGGAATTTTAAATATCAGCATGCTTATAGGGGCTCCAAACATATGGCTGATTGCTGTGTTGTATAAATATATCAGTATTGTTTTGAATAACAAAATTTATTTTTAATTCTAATGATATTGAATAAATGAGTTTGCTCTGGTTTATAAAAAAACAAACTCGTTTTGTTGAAAACGAGTTTGTTGAGACTGTGGTGTTTTTTTTATTTGTTTGGTAACAAATAATTTTAAAATGAAGAAGCAGATAAATATGATGTCTGATTTTAATTCGTCTGAGTTTTTATCCACTTCGTTATTTCGGTTAAAGCAACCGGGGCGAGTGTTTGTTCAATGGTTGCATATTCCTGTGGTGAACCCGTTTCGCATTCCTGAAACAAATGGTTTAAGTTAGGAAGTTCTATTATGCTTACATTTTTATTTCCTCCTCTTGATAAGGCTGCTTTTATGGCTGCTAAATTTTCTTTTGGAGGTACTTGTAAATCTTTTTCGCCGTTAAGGGCTAATACCGGACATTTTACTTCTTCTAATGCTGTTGCAGGATTGTACTTGATGAAATACTGCATCCAGGGCGTTGCAATTTGTTGCATTTGCAATCTTACAAATTCTTCCTCAGTCATTCCGGACGGTTTTTCAGCGCTGGGATTTTGTTTTAAATAATGGGCTAAATCAGTTTGTAATTGTTCGGTGCTGGTAGATTTGTTTATAATGTCAAATATTTGAGTATTGTTGAATTTGATTTTTTCTAATGCTTCAGCACTCATTCCTGATGTTTTCCCGATTAATTGTTGTTGCAACAAAAGCAATTGGTCACCCTGAATTCCTGTTCCTGCCAGTAAAATGATAAAAGCTACGTCTTTAGATTGGGTTGCAACCATTGGGGCAATTATACCGCCTTCGCTGTGTCCGATTAAGCCAATTTTACTTTTGTTGATTTCCTTTCTGGTTTTTAAATACTCAATTGCGGCTTCAGCATCTGTGGCGAAGTCTGCAGTTGTGGCAGTTTTAAAATCCCCTTTTGAGGCTGCAACTCCTCTGTCATCATAACGTAATACGGCAATTCCGTTTTTAGTTAAGTAGTCAGAAAGTACCAGAAATGGTTTGTGCCCCATTAATTCCTCATCTCTGTTTTGAGGTCCGCTGCCGCTAATTAAAATCACCGCTGGGAAAACTCCTTCTTGTTTAGGTAATGTTAGTGTGCCTGATAAAGCTATTCCTGCTTTTTTATTTTCGAAAATAATATCTTCAGAATAATAAGAATACGGTTTTTTAGGTTCTTGTGGTCGAATAGGTATTTCTTTTTCTGCTTTTTCTTTTGATAGATTCAAAGGAAAATTTTGTCCCGATTGTTTAAAATTACCAATAATGGTGTTGTCTGTTCCTAAGGTTCCCTCGTATGCAATTTGAGCCTGAGCGATAGCCATTTTTAATACTGAGCTTTCAAAACTACTGCTGCTTACCGGAATTCCTTTGGCTCCCTGATCCGGGCTGTCCATTGTCGCGCTAATGCCATTTGCTGTTTTTTCGATATTAAATACCAATCTTAATTGTGCTCCCGGAACTTTTAAAACACCATGCCATTGACCTGTAATTTCCTGTCCAAAAAAGCTTAGAGAAATTAATCCCGCTAGAATTGTAAATGCTAATTTTTTCATTGATTGATTGTATTTTGTTTTTTTAATTCAATTTTTCCATCAAATTCTTTTGACTGGCTGTAAATTCTAATTCCTAACATTTTCCAGTCGATTGAGCCGGAAACATGATATTCATATAAATTATAGTTGATTTTATTTAGAAATACACTAGAAGGTTTCCATTCGGTTCCCATTTCGATTCCTGTCCTGTTTACAAAAGCTGTTAACAACTTGATTTCATTATTATCTGCTCCGTATCTAATTAACATGTGAAAATCTGTTAAAAGAGTGTGTTCAAGTTTTATGTCATTAAAAAAAGTGTTTCCTTTAAAATTTTCAGGTTCTGTTTTTTGGGATACATTTTGTAAGTCAAAAGTTTTTGTTTTTTTTGTCTTCATCTTTTGAGTTTATTTTAAAAGATATAAGACCTAAAACAAGAATAAGAGTGGCTGTGCCTCCTAAATTTTCACGAATAACATTCACTGCTTTAAAGCAAATAATTACAAAGTAAATTAGCACTGCAAAATTGAATATTCCCCAGATTAATTCTAGCATGATGATGGTTATTGATTGCTTTTAGATTCTTTTTTTTATTTCATTTTGTACAGCAATAATTTCTTGATTGATGAGACTGTATTTTTTCTTTTTCTCTGAAATTACTCTGTCATTTTCGGGAATCCAGTATACAGGAAATGTTTTCTTTTGTTTTTTATAATCTTCCAGCATATACCTTGCAGTTGCTTTCCACATGGTTTTAAGGTTTCTGATATGATTTGTCGAAAGTTCTGTGTACTCATTTGGATATTTTGAACTTAAATAGTTTCTTATTGTTCGGTTTTCTCTCAGGTACACCTCTTTATCGATTGTTTTGTTTTTAAATTGGGTGCTTAATTCCTGAAGTTCCGGTGCATGCTCTTTTTCAAAAGCACTTATTTTTGAGACTGCTTCTTTCCAGTTCTTGTAATAGGTTTTTAACTCTGTAGCATTTTCCCAATAGGATGTTACAATTCCATGATCAATTTTTGTTAATGCCATGTGATTTACATCTTCTCTTTCTATTTGTTCTAAGTAATCATTTACTAAAATATAATTAGCTTCAAGTTCTAATTCTGTTTTTCTGTCATTCAATTCACCAATAGAAAGAGAAGAGTATTTAGAAATATTAGCTTCCGTGGTATTTTTTAAGATTAATTTATCGGACTCGCTAATTAGATTTTTAATAACATCTGAAGTTAACTCATGTCCCTGTAAATAGGGAAAACCTTCCCATACTACAACTCCGGCCGGATTGATAATAACACAATGTGGTATTCCGGTTACTTCAAAAATATTGTATAATCTTTTTTTAGTATCAATAGCGTTAAAATACTCAATGGCAGGATTGGTTTGGTTTTTGACTACATGTTCAGGTTCGTCACTTATTCCTATTATAATTAAATCATCTTTAAATTCTTTTTGAAAATTATTTAATTTAGGGATCGCTCTTTTGCATGGGCCACACCAACTGGCCCAAAAATCGATTAGTATAAACTTATCTTTTGTTATGTAAGGTTGTTCAGAGATCCATTTTTCTACAATGAGTTCAGGAGCTTGCTTGTTGATGAATGACTTAGCCCATATTTTTTTATCCTGAGCATTGGCTATCATTGATACAATGCATAGTATTAACAAAGTGGTTTTTTTCATGGTTAGTAGCGGTTATTTAATTTTTAATTATCAAATATAAAAAATATTCTTACAGTTGGTGGAGTTTTTTTGGAAAAGTATAATGTGGTTTTTTGTGGGACTGGCGTGAAGAATAGTAATGGAAATATAAAGATTACCTCACTCGATGTTTATTTGAATTAGGAGTTCTGTGAACTTTGTTTGTAGCAAACATCCTTAGTTCCATGGATCAGATTACGAAGGGACATGCCCAAATAAAAGCTTGGAAATGAGATGGACTTTAGCATCTTGAACTCGTTGAAATTCAATCCCGAAGCTTCGGGAAAAAAAGCTTGGTTGGCTGGTTAAAATTTTATAATTTTGCCAGCCAATTTTATTATGTAAATTAAAGAAGAAGATGGATATTAAAAGAGTAGCAATAGATGCTGTAACTGAAACCATTGTAATGACTGTGGTACACATGGATTACAAAGGTCAGGTAGCCAAAAGAATCAACGAAAAAATGCCTTTAGCACAAGTAAAAGGATTTAGAAAAGGGGCTGTGCCTAAAGACTTAGTTGAAAAACAATACGGAAGAGGAATTAAACAAGAAGAGGTTAAGAAAGTTGTTGACCTGGCTTTAGAGCGTTATATTCAGTCTGAAAGATTAAATCTTTTGGGTACTCCACTTCCTAAAGTAAACGAAGATTTAGATTGGTCAGCTGAAGAATTGACTTTTGAATTCGAAATTGGTTTAGTGCCAAACTTTGAATTGGATTTAGATGCTAAAAACGATATCGTAAAATATGTAGTTACTGCTGATGATAAATTAATCGACGGACAAGTAGCTCGTATCCAAAAACAATTTGGTAATGCAATTCCTCAGGATGCTGTTGAAGCAAATTCTGATATTAAAGGGATTTTTACTAACGAAGCGGAAGGAATTGGTAACACGACTACTATCACTTTAGATATTTTTAAAGACAAAGCGACTGCTGATAAATTCATTGGTAAAAAAGTGGGTGATGTTGTTACTGTAAACACTAGCGGTTTATTTGAAGACGATCACCAATTGATGGATTACTTAAAAGTAGGTCATGATAACGTTCACGGTTTAGCAATTGATGTAGATTTTACTATCGAAGCAATTACTGTTTCTGAACCGGCTGAATTGAATCAGGAATTGTTCGACAAATTGTTCGGAGAAGGAAATGTAGCTTCGTTAGAAGATTTGAAAGCAAAAATTAAAGAAGATGCTGAATCTCAATTTGCGCAACAGGCAGACCAAAAATTATTAGGTGATGTGACAGAATTTTTAATCGAAAATACAAAATTCGAATTGCCTTCTGAATTCCTTAAAAAATGGTTACAGACAGTAGGTGAGAAAAAATTAACTGCTGAAGAAGCTGAAGTAGAATACGCACGTTCTGAAAAAGGATTGCGTTTCCAGTTAATCGAAGGAAAAGCTTTGGCTCAAAATGATATCAAAATCACTTTTGAAGACTTAAAAGAGTTTACAGCTAAAAATATCAGAGTTCAAATGGCTCAATTTGGTCAAACAAACCCAACTGACGAAGAAGTTCAGGGAATTGTTGCCAGAGTTTTATCTAACCAGGACGAAGTAAAAAGACTTTCTGATCAGGTAGTTGCTGAAAAATTATTGGAATTGTTTAAAGAAAAAGCAAATCCAACAACTAAAGAAGTGACTTACGATGAATTTATTGCTGCGTCTTACGGAGAATAAATATTAGTCTGTAAAGTCGAAAGTAATAAAGTCGAAAGTCAAAATAATATGATTTTATTACAAAGGCTAAATAATAAAAAATAAGTATATTTGAGCGTCAGAAGTTTTTTTTGACGCTCTTTTGTTTAAAAGTTTCGGGTACAAGGACTTGAAAACGGAAACTTTTTAAAGATACAAAGAAGACAAATTGGCATCATTTACAGAAAGGTATAAACTTTGATTTAAGGTTTTATATGACTTTCGGACTTTAGACTTTCAAACTTTAAACATAAAAAAATGAATTACGGTAAAGAATTTAAAAAATTTGCTACAAAGCACCAAGGAGTAAATGCAATGTACTATGATAAAATAGTAGCGGCAATGAATCCTACTAATATGACTCCCTATATTATTGAAGAACGTCAATTGAATATTTCGCAATTAGACGTTTTCTCAAGATTAATGATGGATCGTATTATTTTTCTGGGAACAGGAATTGACGATCAGATTGCAAACATCGTTCAGGCACAATTACTTTTCTTAGAAAGTGCCGATGCTTCTAAAGATATTCAGATTTACCTGAACTCTCCGGGAGGAAGCGTTTACGCAGGATTAGGAATTTATGACACGATGCAATACATCAAGCCTGATGTAGCAACTATTTGTACAGGAATGGCAGCTTCTATGGGAGCAGTATTGTTGTGTGCGGGTGCAGCAGGAAAACGTTCGGCTTTACCACATTCAAGAGTAATGATTCATCAGCCATCAGGAGGAGCTCAGGGAGTGGCTACTGATATGGAAATCAACTTACGTGAAATGTTGAAATTAAAAGATGAATTGTATCATATTATTTCGCAACATTCCGGACAAACTTTTGATAAAGTGCATAAAGACAGTGAGCGTGATTACTGGATGAAAGCTGCCGAAGCTAAGGAATACGGAATGATTGATGAGGTATTAATAAGAGGATAATTTTTAAAGTTTTCAAGTTACTGATATACTAAGTTTCTAAGGATTTGTAATTTGAAATTCAAACAAAAATAAAAATATTAAGCTACAAGGAGGTAAGTTTTTAAAGTTTAGAAACTTAGTATCTTTGCAGCTTAGTAACTTAAATAAAGAATGGCAAAAGAAGTATTAGAGTGTTCGTTTTGTGGAAGGAAAAAGCCAGAAACTAATTTGTTGATTGCTGGTATTAATGCGCACATTTGCGACAGATGTATCGAACAGGCTCACGGAATTGTTCTGGAAGAATTGAAATCTAGCGGAAGTTCAAAATTAATTGGCGATTTGATTTTGCAGAAGCCAAAAGAAATCAGAGCTTTTCTGGATCAGTATGTAATAGGGCAGGACCAGACTAAAAAAGTAATGTCAGTAGCGGTTTACAATCACTACAAGCGTTTAATGCAACAGCAACTGGACGATGAGGTAGAAATTGAAAAAAGTAACATCATCATGGTGGGACAAACCGGAACCGGAAAAACATTAGTAGCAAAAACCATTGCTAAAATGTTAGATGTTCCTTTGGCTATCGTAGATGCTACAGTTTTAACGGAGGCTGGTTATGTAGGTGAAGATGTCGAAACTATTCTGACACGTCTTTTACAAGCGGCTGATTATGATGTGGCTAAGGCTGAACGCGGCATTGTATTTATTGATGAAATAGATAAGATTGCCCGTAAAAGCGATAATCCATCGATTACCAGAGATGTTTCAGGAGAAGGTGTGCAACAAGCTTTATTGAAATTATTAGAAGGAACAGTTGTAAACGTACCACCAAAAGGAGGGCGTAAGCATCCGGATCAAAAATTTGTAGAAGTCAATACACAAAACATTCTGTTTATTGCCGGTGGTGCTTTTGATGGAGTAGAACGTATTATTTCGAAACGTTTGAACCGTCAGGCTGTCGGGTATTCTACTTCAAAAAATGAAGATAATATTGATAAGGAAAACTTGTTACAATACATTATTCCTAAAGATATTAAAGACTTTGGATTGATTCCGGAAATTATAGGTCGTTTGCCCGTGTTAACTCATATGGATCCATTGGACAGAGAAACCCTGCGTTCAATTTTAACACAGCCTAAAAATGCCTTAATTAAGCAGTACCAAAAGTTGTTCTCAATGGATGAGGTAGTATTTTCTATTACTGATGATGCTTTGGATTTTATTGTAGATAAAGCATTGGAATATAAATTAGGAGCCCGCGGATTGCGTTCCCTTTGTGAAGCTATCTTAACGGACGCTATGTATGAATTGCCAAGTTCTGATGATAAAATACTTGAAATTGACGTAGATTATGCAAAGGAAACTTTGAATAAAAATTTATTGAAACGATTAGAGATTGCTTCTTAAAGATTTTTTTTTAAAATAAAATATTCAAAACCTGTTCATTAGTTTGAGCAGGTTTTTTTGTTGGGGTATTTTATTTGAAATTATCTCTGTGTAAAAAACACAAAATCTGTTTTTTTATAAGCAATTTATTGTCGATTTTTGTCGCTTCTAAAATCAATATAGATTAAAAATGGCAATTGAGGATAAAGAGGTTATTTTATTAAAAGTTTCTGGTCAGGATAAACCAGGGGTTACAGCTGGTTTAACATCAGTGTTGGCAATGTATAATGCCATTGTTTTGGACATAGGACAGGCTGATATTCATGATACACTTTCGTTAGGGATTTTGTTCGAAATCGAAGCAGGTTCTTCTTCAGCGCCGGTTTTAAAAGACTTATTGTTTAAAGCGTATGAATTAGGTATTAAAGTAAAGTTTATCCCAATTACCGTAGAAGATTATGAAAAATGGGTAAAAACGCAGTCTAAACAGCGTTATATCATTAATATTTTGGGCGAAAAACTCACTGCAGCTCAACTGGCAGCGGTAACTAAAATAATGTCAGACCAAAATTTAAATATTGACTCTATAAAACGATTAACCGGAAGAACCTCCATTGTAGAAACGGAGATTTATCCGCGTTCCTGTGTGCAATTATCTGTTTCGGGTGAAGTTGTTGATAAAACAGTATTGACGGCTAGTTTTATGTTGGTTTCCAGAAGTTTAGATGTGGATATTTCTTTTCAGGAGGATACTATTTATAGAAGAAACAGACGTTTGGTGTGTTTTGATATGGATTCTACACTAATTCAAACTGAAGTGATTGATGAACTGGCAGAGCTGGCAGGAGTGGGTGAGCAGGTAAGAGCAATTACTGAATCGGCCATGAACGGAGAGATTGATTTTAGTGAAAGCTTCAAGAAACGTATGGCTTTATTAGAAGGTTTGAGCGAAGATGTGTTGCATAATGTAGCAATCAATTTGCCTATTACTAAAGGAGCACACCGATTGATGAAAGCACTGAAATACTACGGATACAAAACTGCGATTCTTTCAGGAGGTTTTACTTATTTTGGAAACTATTTGCAAAAAGAGTTAGGAATTGACTATGTTCATGCGAATGAATTGGAAATTAAAGACGGAAAATTAACAGGAAACTATATAGGTGATATTGTTGATGGTCAAAAGAAAGCTGAATTTCTAAAAGCTATTGCTGAAAAAGAAGGCATTCATATCAATCAAACCATTGCTGTGGGTGATGGGGCTAATGATTTACCAATGATTAATCTGGCCGGATTAGGAATTGCTTTCCATGCTAAACCTACGGTAAAAGAAAGCGCAGCTACTTCCATTTCCAGTTTGGGTCTCGATGGAGTTTTGTATTTATTAGGATATCATGACCGCCATATTGATATGATGGACGATATATAAAATGCTCAATGCTAGCATATAAGAAACCTTGGTTCTGATTTTTGAACTAAGGTTTTTTTATGGAATTTAATTAAAAATTGTATTTTTATAATTCAAGAAAAGGAAAAAATAGTTACAGCTCAAGTAAAAATTCAGAAACTACAGCTAGAATTTGTTTTTCTTTTATGGAACTAAAAATGATGTAAAATATAATTTTAATAGATTAGAATATGAAAACATTAACTTTTAAAATTGAAATTAATGCTCCCAAAGAAAAAGTCTGGTCACTTTTATGGGATGATACAACTTACAGGAAATGGGCAGCTGTTTTTTGTGAAGGAACTTATGCTGTAAGCGATTGGAAGGAAGGGAGTGTAATACAATTTCTTACCCCAAACGGTGAAGGAATGCATAGTGTTATTGAGAAAAAAAAGGTAAACGAATACATGGCCTTTAAGCATTTGGCAATGATTAAAAATTTTGAAATAGAGCCTGTCGATTCGGCTACTCAGGAATGGGTTAATGCGATGGAAACGTATAGTCTGACAGAAACAGATGGAATAACTGTTCTGGAGGCTAAAGTAGATACGACTGAAAAATATGTAGTTTTTTTCAATGATGCTTTTGCAAAGGCATTATCCATAATCAAAGAACTTTCGGAAGCATAATCATTAATTTAAAATACAATGTATGACAACAATTAATCCGTATTTGATTTTTAACGGCACTTGCGAAGCAGCATTTTTGTTTTATCAATCTGTTTTTGGTGGTGAAATACCGTATTTGGGAAAATTTAAGGATATGCCTAAAGACGCTGATTCTCCTGAACTGTCTGAAGAGGATGGTAATAGGATTATGCATGTATGTCTGCCTGTTGGCTCAATGATGTTAATGGGAAGTGACAGTAATTCAGCAAGTGGTGATGTTACTTTTGGGAGTAATGTTTCTATTTCTGTGAATGTGGAAAGTAAAGAGGAGGCTGATAGAATATTTAATGGGCTTTCAGAACAGGGAAATCCTCATATGCCTATGAATGATACTTTTTGGGGGGCTTATTTTGGGATGCTTACCGATCAATTCGGGATTAACTGGATGGTTAATTTTGACAAAAACGGGAAACAATAATTATGAAAATGAATGATAGAATTGCTGACAAAACCTTAATTCAGCCGAATTGAGGTTTTGTTATACAATCACTTTCTCCTGCATCCTTTTCAATTGTTCGAGATAATCTCTTTGATTGGATAATCTCGGAATTTTGTGTTGTCCGCCCAGTTTGTTATTGTCTTTCAACCAATCATAAAATAAATTCTCTCTGGCAACATTGATGACCAAAGGATTTAGGGTCATGTTGTTGTAGCGTTTGGCTTCATAATCTGAATTTAAGGTTTGCAAAGTTTCGTCGAGCGCTTTTTGAAAAACTTTCATGTCTTCAGGTTTTTTCTTGAACTCAATCATCCATTCGTGAGCTCCTTTTTCTTTACCATTCATGAAAACCGGTGCAACGGTATAGTCTTTAATTTCTGCTCTTGTCATCTGACAGGCTTTATCTAAAGCCATATCAGTGTTTTCAACCATCAATTCTTCACCAAAAACATTGATGTGGTGTTTGGTTCTTCCGGTTACTCTGATTCTAAATGGATTCAGAGAAGTAAAGCGTACGGTATCGCCCACTAAATAACGAAATAATCCAGAATTGGTTGTAATTACGACAGCATAGTTTTTATCTAATACTACGTCGGCCAGACGCACAGCTTTTTGATTAGGAGTTGCAAAAGTATCCATAGGAATGAATTCGTAAAAGATTCCGTAATCCAGCATTAGTAGTAAATCATTGGAATGATTTAAATCCTGAATGGCAAAAAAACCTTCTGAAGCATTATAAATCTCGTAGTATTTAAAATCTTTTTTAGGTAATAAATTTTTGTATTGTTCCCGATACGGGTTAAAACTTACGCCACCATGAAAATAAACTTCCAGATTTGGCCATATTTCAAGCAGATTATCCTGACCGGTTTCTTCGAGCATTCTGTTCATCAGCACAAGCATCCACGAAGGAACACCGGCAAAACTGGTTACATTTTCTCTTTTGGTCTCATTAATAATCGCAGCCATCTTAGATTCCCATTCGCTCATCAGCGAAATTTTGTTGCTGGGCGTACTGCTGAATTCAGCCCATATAGGCATGTTTTCGATTAATATCGCTGATAAATCCCCAAAATAACTGTTGTTGTCTTCATAAATTTGAGAACTCCCTCCCAAACGTAAACTTTTGCCTGTAAAGAGTTCTGAATTTTCATTGTTATTCAGATACATGCACAGCAAATCCTTACTGCCTTTATAATGACAATCTTCTAAGGCTTCGTTACTTACAGGAATAAATTTGCTTTTAGCATTGGTTGTTCCGCTGGATTTTGCAAACCATTTTATAGGAGATTCCCAAAAAACGTTTTGTTCTCCCTGACGAGTTCTTTCAATCAGTGGCTGTAATTCTTCATAAGTAGAAATCGGAATTCTTTCTGAAAAAACAGCATAGGAATTAATGGAAGCATAATCATATTTTTTGCCTAACACCGTATTTTTTGCGGCAGCAATGAGGTTCATAAGTAATTCTTCCTGAACTTCATTAGGATATTTTACAAAGAGTTCAATCTGATGAATTCGTTGTTTTAAGACCCAGGAGGCAAATGAATTGAGGAGTTGTATTGGCATTTTTAAAAAATAGGGTTATGAAAATTACCTTAGGAATAATAACTTTACCAAAAATAGGAAAATTTACGAAACATCAAACTTTTTAAAATCCAAACTTAATGCAATACGAAGGCGTACTCACAAAGATGCAAACAGAATACGGAAACCCAATTCAATATTATTTGGTTTTTGAAACTAGTTTTTTAAACGTAAATCAGCTGTTAAACAAAAATATTACTATCAGTTTTGTAGATTTTCAATGTTTAAATTGCAGTAAAAAAAAGAAAGTCTATCGTCAGGGTTTTTGTTATGATTGCTTTTATTCCAGTGCTGCAGCGGGCGACTGGATTATGAGGCCTGAGCTGAGTACTGCACATTTAGGGATTGCTGACAGAGATCTGGTTTATGAAGAAAAAGCGCAATTGCAGCCTCATATTGTCTATCTAGCTTTATCAAGCGAGATAAAAGTAGGGGTAACACGAAAAACTCAGGTACCTACACGATGGATTGATCAGGGGGCTAATGAAGCCATTGCTGTTGTTGAGGTTCCAAATCGCTATTTAGCAGGAATAACCGAGGTTGCATTGAAAAATCATTATGCAGATAAAACCAATTGGCGTAAAATGTTAACCAATGATATAGAAGCGGTAGATCTGGTTGCAGAACGATTAAAATTACAGAATTTAATTCCGGCCGAAGTTCAGGAATATTTTTATTCCGATAAAATTGATTTGTATCAGATAGAGTATCCGGTCTTGCAGTATCCGACAAAAGTAAAAAGCTTAAATTTAGATAAAACTCCTGTTTTTGAGGGGAAATTAACCGGAGTAAAAGGGCAATACTTATTATTTGAAGATGGTACTGTTTTTAATATTCGTGGAGCGGAAGGTTCGGTAGTGCGTATTGATGTATAGGGTTAATTTTATTGAAAACTAATTGTGAATAGGCTTTTTTGAATGGTGTATATTAGGATTATGATTTGAAATTATAAGATATTATGAAAATATTATAAAACCGATAGCTTCTAAAGCGGTATTTTTGTAATAGTTTACTATTAAATAAAATTCCATCATCATGTTAAAGAAAGTGTTGCTAATTACAGGAGCTATTTTATTCTTATTTATAGGATCATTATTTGCTATTCCCTATTTTTTTAAGGACCAGATAAAAGCGAAAATTATTGAAGCGATTAATCAAAAAGTTGATGCTAAAGTAAGTTTTGCTGATGCTAATCTGAGTTTGTTTAAGAATTTTCCAAATGCAAATGTCACCATTGAAGAACTGGCCATCATTAATAAGGCGCCTTTTGAAGGAGATACATTGATTTCTCTGGGAGAGTTAAATTTAAAAATGTCTGTTAAAGAACTTTTTAAAGGCGATAATGAACCCATAAATATTGATGGAATTAATTCAAAAAATGGTTTAATCAATATTATTTTCAATAAAGATGGAATTGGAAATTATGATATTGCGATTAAAGACGACAAAAAAGAAGGTCAGAATTCCGAAAGTAAACCCTTAGCACTGAATATTCAGAATTATAAAATCGATAATTTTCAGTTTCGCTATTTTGATGAAAGGTCCAAAATAAAAATGCTTATCGACAGTCTGAATCATGAAGGAACAGGAGATTTTGCTGCTTCTAAATTAGATCTGGATACGCAGTCATCGGCTAAAATCAGTCTGGATATGGACAAAGTAAATTACATGAAAAATGTTGTCCTGAATTTAGATGCCGTTTTAGGAATTGATTTGGAAAATAACAGATATACTTTTAAAGAAAATAAGGCTTTAATCAATCAGTTACCATTAGAATTTGACGGTTTTATTCAGTTACTTGATGCGGGTCAGGAATATGATTTGAAATTTAAAACCCCAACATCTTCATTTAAGAACTTCTTAGGCGTGATTCCTGCCACTTATGCGGCCAATCTGGATAATGTAAAAACAACAGGCGATTTTACGGTTACAGGTTTTGCCAAAGGAATCTATTCAGATACTACTGTACCAAAATTCAATGTCGAAATTACTTCAGATAATGCATCTTTTAAATATCCTGATTTGCCAAAATCAGTGCAAAATATTGTTATAGATACTAAAATTATCAATCAAACGGGGATTTTGAACGATACTTATGTTAACATAGATAAACTTTCTTTCAGGATTGATCAGGATGTTTTTAATGCTAAAGCTAATATTAAAAACATCACCGAAAATGCTCTTGTTGATGCGATGCTAAAAGGAACCATCAATTTAGCAAATGTAACAAAAGCATATCCTGTTAAATTAGACAAACCTTTAAGCGGAATACTAAAAGCCGATGTCACTACTAAATTTGACATGCAATCAGTAGAAAAAAGCCAGTATCAGAACATTAATAATGCGGGAGCCATAAGCTTGTCTGGTTTTAAATATACCGATGAAAATGGTAAATCCATGAATATTAATAAAGCTGAAATCGTTTTTAATCCGTCCAGAGTAAACTTAAAACAGTTTAGTGCCTCTACAGGAAAAAGTGATTTGAACGTTACTGGTGTTTTAGAGAATTTTTACGGATATATTTTTAAAAATCAAAATTTACAGGGGAATTTTAATCTGACTTCTAATCAGATAGCAGTCGATGATTTTATGACCACAACGGATGAAAAAACTTCTTCAGATGAAACAAAGAAAGATTCGGAAGCAATGAAGATTCCGGCTTTTTTGGACTGTACGCTTACTGCAAAAGCCAATACAGTTTTATATGATAATTTAACCCTGAGAGATGTTTCCGGAAAATTAATTGTAAAAGATGAAAAGTTAACGATGGAAGATGTGAAGACTTCAATTTTTGGAGGTTCAGTGGGACTAAGCGGTTCGGTGTCCACAAAAGGGAAGGTACCTGTCTTTAATATGGATTTAGGGATGAAACAGGTGGATATTGCACAATCTTTTACCCAGTTAGATATGCTTAAAAAATTGGCGCCAATTGCAGGAATTGTAAATGGTAAACTCAATTCTACGATTAAACTAAACGGAAATCTGGATGCAAAAGAATTTACTCCTGATTTAAAAACAATTTCAGGAGATTTATTAGGTCAGTTTCTTTCAACAACAGTTAATGAAAAGAATTCGACATTGTTAAATGCTTTAAGTTCGAATATTAAATTTTTAGATTTAAGCAAAATCAATTTAAATGATTTAAAGGCGGCAATAACTTTTGACAACGGACGAGTAAACGTGAAACCATTTAATATTAAATATCAGGATATACAGGCAACTATTGGAGGAACGCATGGTTTTGACCAAAGCATGAATTATGATATTAAGTTTAATGTTCCGGCAAAATATTTAGGTACGGAAGCTAATGCGCTTATTGCAAAATTATCTGCTGCCGATGCTCAAAAACTGGAAAGCATTCCTGTTAAAGCCATGTTGACCGGAACTTTTTCTAAGCCTAAAATAACAACCGATTTAAAAACAGCAGTGACTAATCTGACCAATCAGCTCGTTCAGCAGCAAAAACAGAAATTAGTTACTAAAGGAACTTCTGCTTTGACTGATTTCTTAAATAAGAATAAAAAACCAGGAGATACTGCTAAAACAGCTGTTCCTGCATCAAAAGCTGAAACTCAGGAAAAAGCCAAAGAAGAAGTAAAAGCTAAAGCTACTGATTTATTAAACAATTTATTCAACAAGAAGAAAAAACCAGCAGATACTACAAAAACGAAATAGTTTGATATTAATAAAAAAAATCCATCTCAGAATATTAAAACTGAGATGGATTTTTTGTTGGATTATACGGTAAAATTAACTTGTCTTTTTGTGAGTTAATTAAGTATTGTTTAGCATATTAATCGTATCCCGGGTTTTGATCGTACAAGCCAGGAGCCGTCAGGAATTCCTGAAGTGGTATTGGATATAACAATGAATTTTTGTCTATAATGCCAAGGCTACCTGAGGTGTCTTCTAAGGTCTTCCATGCATTCAGTGTAGCTATTGCATTCCCGGATCTTATTAAATCAAACCATCTTGTTCCTTCTCCGAAAAATTCCATTCTTCTTTCGTTGAATAATCGGTTTAAATCAACATTGCTTGCATCTCTCGCCAGACCTCCTCTTTCTCTAATGTCGTTGACTATATTATCTACATCTGCTTGTGATCCACCTCCTCCGTGGAGTGTACATTCTGCCATTAACATTAAAACATCAGTATATCTTAAAACAATAAAGTCTACTCCCCAATCAGTTCTTCCATTTCCATATCTGGATGCATCAATATATTTTTTTACTACAGGATTTGCTGTATATGTACCTAAATATGTACCAGATGTAACTGTATAAGTTTCTGCCAGAGTCACTCCTCTACGGGTGTCATTAACATCAAACATGCTTAGAAATGAGGAAGAAATGGGTTTGTATTCTAATGAGCCTTGTTCAGATAAATTTAAGGAAGCAAAATACGGTTGATATCCTAGCTCAATTTCAAAGTTTCCACCAACTCCATTACCAGTATTTTGAGAATATGGTATAACCAAAACATTTTCTTTGTTAGCGTTTCCTTCAGTTTTAAATATTGAAGCATAATCAGTAGCGAATACAAATTGATTACTAATTTTTATATCATTAAGTTGTTGATATGCTTTATCCCATTCATTTAATCCAAGCATTGCACCGTCTATACCATAATTTGGGGATGAACGAGTCATATATACTTGAGCTAATAATCCTTTAGCCCCGTATTTAGTCACTCTTCCATAATTAGCTTCGTCATAAGATGGAGGAAGATTGTCTACTGCAAACTGTAAATCGGAAAGAATTAAATTATAAATTTCTGTAACAGGTGTTCTGCCTATTTTAGAAACTTCTTGAGGGGATAATGTGTTTTTTATGAGCGGAACTCGCCCAAACCAACGAATTAAATCAAAATAGCAAAATGCTCTTAAAAAGCTAGCTTCTGCCTTCATGTATGTTCTTTCAGTTTCAGCTGTAATTACATTTCCGTTACTTTCTAATTTTTCTAATAATTGATTCGCCTTATAGATTGCGTTATAATTAGATACATAAGCTTCTTTTATTAAAGGGTTGGTACTTAGTGATGTGAAAAAATTATTAATACCTTCCCAATCTCTTGAAGCTTGTGTGGTAGCATAAAAATTATCAGATCGTACTTCGCTTAAATTTAATATTCTGTTAGGATAACCATACTCATTAGCGCCGTGAAAAGCATAAGAATAAGTAGCATTTCGAGCCTGAATAAAATCATTTTGAGTCGAATAAAAATTCTCTGTTGTTTCCTGTGATAGTGGAATTTGGTTGAGTTCGCTTTCACAAGATGCTAAAGCAAAAACAGCAAGAAGATTTGCAATTATATAGATATGTTTTTTCATCTTTGTTTTAATTAAAATTAATATTAAGCCCTAATACAAGAGATTTAGCTAGTGGTGCTCCGCCATAATCGGCAGGAACTGGGAAGCTGTCATTATTACTACCAGAAACATTAGCAGCTTCAGGGTTAAATCCTCCTTTGTATTTGTCTTTGTAAAACCAGTTTTCAGCACTTATATATATTCTTGCATTGTCGATTCTGCTCAATGATTTTAAAGCACTGGAAAGATTATAGCCTAAAGTAATGTTTCTGATACTGATGTAATCTGATTTGTATAACCAGTCAGTATTAGGGACATATCCAAAATTCGTTTTCCAGTTTCCTCTTACTGCAGGGTTTACGTCAAGATTGTTTTCAACAGCACCCATTCCGGTACGGTTGATTCCTCTACTTAACAAACTATAAATGTATCCTCCATTTTGACCTTGTACCAGGATGTTTAAATCTAAGTTTTTGTATTTAAATGTATTGGTAATCCCCCAAATGTATTTAGGATTAGGATTTCCAACATCAACACGGTCGTCTGTTGTTATTTTACTATCTCCATTTTGGTCTACATATCTGGGATCACCTAATACTAAAGGTTTACCTGACCAGGTAGTTCCACCCTTATCAATGTCTGCCTGAGTAATCACCCCATCTTGTTTAATAGCAAAGATGGTGTACATTGGTTTTCCAACTTCTAATTTGTAAAAAGGAACCCCACCACTAAAACTTGAGTTAATTTCGATTTTATCCTGATCTTGTCCTAATGCTAAAACTTTGTTAGTATTGTAGCTGATATTTGCTGAAGTTTTCCATTGAAAATCCTTAGTTGTAATATTAGCAGTATTCAATTCAAATTCCCAACCTTGATTTCTTACCTTGCCAATATTTGTTAGCAAGCTTGTGTTACCTGAAGCAGCTAAAACTGGTACATTCAGTAATAAATCACTATTTGTTTTTGTGTAATAATCAAATGATCCGGAAATTTTATTATTTAATATTCCGAAATCAATACCATAATCATTTGACTGCGATTTTTCCCAATGTAAATTAGGATTTGGTATGCCTGATACTCCTTTTCCTAGTCCTGTTCCTCCTCCTAAAGCGTAATTATAGGAAGCTAAAGTTGAAAAAGCAGCATAGTTACCAATGTTATTATTACCATTTAATCCTGAACTGGCTCTTAATTTTAAACTGTTAAGCCAGGTTGCATTTTTCATAAAATCTTCTTCAGTAACTATCCATCCCAGAGAAAGAGAAGGGAAAGTACCCCATCTTTGTGCAATACCAAATTTTGAAGATCCGTCACGTCTTATACTTGCAGAAAGAATATATTTTTCTTTAAAATCATACTGAAGTCTTCCAAAGTAGGAGATTTGAACATTTTTTTCAGAATTTGTGCTACCAGTTGAGCCTGAGGGTAGTGTCTCAATAGTATAGCTATTGTAAAGACTTCCAGATGAAAGATTGGAACTAGTTATTTGATAAGAATTATAAGATTGTCCAGCAAGTAATGTGAAGTTGTGATTGTCTTTAATTGTTCCGCTATACGTTAAAGTGTTTTCGTTAACTATATTTTGTCTTCGATAGGTGTTATAGTTCCCTCTAATGCTGAGTAGTGCATCATTTGGAGTATATCCTTCAAATGTATTGTCTGCATTATCAAAGTTTATAGTACTCTTAGCATGTAAGTTGTTAATAATTTCATAATCAATGTAACCTGAAAGCAGGTTTCTAAACATAGAATTCTTACCTGTTCTGCTTAAAAGTGGTAACATACTTGTTGTGCTACTTCCCCATGCGTAACGTGTAGTATATTTTTCTCCTTCATCATTTGTAGTGCTTTCAAAAACCGGCGTTGCACCAAGAGCTTTATGAATAGTACTGTCTTTTCCTTCAACACCCGGATCATTTTTAATTGAATATGAAGGAGCAATGTTGATCCCCATTTTTAGATGTTCAGAGAAATTTACATCGATATTCGCTCTGGCGGAATACAGGCTATAATCTGTGCCAATAATATATCCTTTGTTTTTTTGATAATTTCCAGAAACATAATAGTTAACCATATCTGTAGCGCCTGATGCTGATAGTTGATAATTGTTAAAAATACCTGTACGGAAAATCACATCCTGCCAATTGATATAATCTAATCCAGGATGTCCTTCTATATCCCAGCGTGGGTCATACATATAACTGGTATTAAACTCAGTTGGTCCAAGGTCGGCAACATTCGCAGCATTATTAGCATTAAAAACTGCTCTTCTTTCGTCAACAGTTTGATCTGCAGTTGCACCAGTAATTCCTGAATTGACCCACTGATAATCTATCATAGTTTTAGCTCTGTTAATCCATTGTTCTGCACTGAGCATATCTACTCTTTTAGCTTCCTTGTTTACACCTGTATAAGTATTAAAGGTGAATTTTGGTTTACCCACTTTACCTTTTTTGGTTGTGATTAAAACTACTCCATTAGAAGCTCTTGATCCGTAAATGGCAGCGGCGGCAGCATCTTTTAAGACCTCAATCGATGCAATGTCATTTGGGTTCATATTATCTAAAGGGCTTCCATTAGAAAAACCTCCACTACTACTTGTTCCCTCGGTATGTATAGGGAAACCATCTATAACATATAATGGTTCGTTTCCAGCAGTAATAGAGCCGGTTCCGCGAATATTTATGCTAAATGGTTGTCCGGGAAGCCCTGATGTTTGTTTAACTCTAACACCTGCAACCTGACCAACAAGGCCTTGATCAACTCTTGAAATAGGTCTTTCAGTAAAATTATCTGTTTTTATAGAAGACATTGAACCGGTTGCTAATTTTTTCTTTTGAGTACCATATCCGACAACAACAACTTCCTCAAGTTCTGAATTTGAAGGCTGTAATGAGATATTGTAAGTGTTTGAGGTTCCTACTTTTTGTTCAGATGCCGTATAGCCTAAATAAGTAAACACAATAACATCTCCCGGTTTCGCTGAAATGGAATAATTTCCATCCATGTCAGTTGTACTTCCTTTAGTTGTTCCTTTGATAACTAAGGAAACTCCGGGGATCGGGAGTCCTGATTCATCGATGATTTTTCCTTTGACTAATTTTTCCTGAGCATACATGTTGGAACTTAGCAAAAGAACCATTAGCATACTCAATAAATAAAAAAGTTTGTTTTTCATAATTAACTTGTATTACGGTTAGCAATTAACTCAAAAATAATTTTTCAGATATTTTTAACTATCCTGCTGTGTCTGTATTGCCTGTTTTTACAGGGAAATCCATTACCTGAGTATATTAATTATTTTTGTTTTTTGTTAAAATCATTTATTCTTTTATTATTTTTTAATTAATTATTTTTTTAAAATAAAAAAATACTGTTAAAATAATTATGAATATTATAAAAATACTTATTAGCTATTCATCCAATGTGGAGATGCTGCAAAATATCCGGTAGATTAAAAAAACAACTGATAATCAATTTATGCCAAACAGGATGGTGCAGGATGCATTAAAGGCAAGTATTTAATATTTTTCGCTGTTCAAACAGAAATAATTTTAAATAGTTTTGTGGTTTTAAACTATTTTAAAAAGTGTTCACAAATCATTAAAATACAATTCAATGAAAATCAAACTTACTTATCTTCCGTTTGTCATCGGAATTTTGTTTTCTTTAAACGGTGCTGCTCAGCAAAATAAATCAGAAACTGCGTGGCCGGAAACTAAAAATGTAAGCAAACCATGGGCACGCTGGTGGTGGATGGGAAGCGCTGTAGACAAGCCTAATTTAAAATCCAGTTTAATCGATTTTCAAAAAGTTGGAATTGGAGGTGTAGAAATCACCCCTATTTACGGTGTAAAAGGAGAAGAGAGTAATTTTATAGATTATTTGTCTCCTAAATATATGGAAATGCTGGGCTATACAGTAAAGATTGCTGATAGTTTAGGTCTGCAGGTTGATATGGTTCTGGGAACAGGCTGGCCTTATGGCGGACCTCAGGTTTCCTTAGAAAATGCCGCAACTAAATTAGTCGTGGAGAAATATGAGGTAAAGAAAAACGAACAATTTAATAAGGATATAAAAGCAGATCCGGCTCAGGAGAAAGTTCCGGCGCAATTATTAGCTGTTTCCGCTTACGGAGCTGATGGTTCTTATCTTGATTTGACAAATGAATTGAAAGGAAATGTATTAAACTGGAAGGCTAAAAAAACAAATTATACGCTGTATGCCATTTTTGCAGGGAAAACAGGGCAGCAGGTAAAACGTGCTGCACCCGGAGGTAAAGGCTATACTTTAGATCATTTTTCTACTGAAGCGCTGAATGCTTATGTGGTTCCTTTTGATAAAGCATTAGCAGGATTTGAAGGAAAGCTGAGAGCTATTTTTAATGATAGTTATGAAGTGTATGGAACTGATTTTACGCCACTTTTTCTACAGGAATTTGAAAAACGAAGAGGATATGATTTGAAAAAATACTTTCCGCAGTTGTTGAGTAAAGAGGATTCTGAAATTGGAAACAGAATTAAAAGTGATTACAGAGAAACCATTTCTGATTTATTATTGAATAAGTTTGATTTACCGTGGACTAAATGGGCTAATTCTAAAAATTATAAAACGAAGTTACAGGCACACGGTTCTCCGGGGAATTTAATTGATTTATATGCCTCTGCTGATATTCCTGAGTGTGAAACTTTTGGTTCCATGCCTTATGATATCCCGGGATTCAGACGTGAAAAAGAAGATATTCGTGATGGAGATGCTGATCCTGTTATGTTAAAGTTTTCTTCTTCGGCAGCTCATATTGCCGGAAAACCATTGACTTCTTCAGAAACTTTTACGTGGTTGAGAGATCATTTTAAAACGGCTTTGTCACAATGTAAACCGGAAGTTGAGGATTTAATGCTTAACGGAATCAATCACGTTTTTCTTCACGGTTCAACTTATTCACCTAAAAGAGCGGAATGGCCGGGATGGAAATTTTATGCTTCGGTGAATTTTAATGCTACGAATTCTATCTGGGAAGATGCTTCGGGCTTATTCAATTACATTGCTAATTGTCAATCCTTATTACAGGCTGGAAAGCCGGACAATGAAACTTTATTGTATTACCCGGTCTATGATACCTGGGGAAAAAATTTAGGCGGAAATTTATTTTTCCAATTTAAGATTCACTCGTTGAAAGAGTGGCTGCATGGAACACCGTTTTATGATACTACTAAAAAATTAATGGAAAACGGTTACGGCGTTGATTTTGTTTCAGATGCTTTTATTGCTCAGGCAAAAGTAAAAGACGGAATGTTAGTTTTGCCTGGTGGTAGTTATAAATCATTAGTAGTTCCTAATTGTGATAAAATGCCATTGCCAACTTTAGAAAAACTGATTGCTTTGAAAAAAGAAGGAGCACACATTATTTTTGAAGGTTTGCCAAAATCGGTTCCGGGGTTCAATGAATATCAAGCACAAAATGAAAAATTAGAGGCATTACTTTCGTCAAACAAAACAATAGTAAATCCGGTAAATGATTTGTTTAAAGCTTTGGCGGAAGCCAATGAACAACCGGAAACATTGGTAACAACCGGTTTAAAATTCATCAGACGAGATTTGGATGGAGAAAAAATCTATTATCTGGTAAATCATACTGCTAAGACTATTGAAGGTTTTATCCCTTTGGCTGTAGCCAATAAAGAGGTATTGATTTTAGATCCGTTAAACAGAAAGACAGGAAATGCAATAGTTAAGAAAGAAGGGCAAACTACTTTAGTAAAACTTCGTATTGAATCCGGAAAATCATTGCTTTTGAAAACCGAAAATACTGCTTCTGAAAAACCTTGGAAATATTATGAAGCTGCAGCTGAGCCTATTGTATTAAAAGGAGACTGGAAGCTGACTTTTGAAAAAGGAGGACCTGCTTTACCGGCTCCTGCAAAAATAAGTACATTAGAATCATGGACTAAAATTAGCCCTGAAACTGAAGCTTTTTCAGGAACGGCACTATATACTTTGCAATTTGATGCACCAAAAGTAGCTGCGGATAATTGGCAATTAAATCTGGGTGATGTGAGAGAAAGTGCTAAAATCTGGCTGAATGGGGAGTATATCGGTGAAGCGTGGTCTGTACCATTTACAATCAATTTAGGAAAATTGAAGAAAGGGAAAAATGAGTTGAAAGTTCAGGTGACTAATCTTTCTGCCAATAGAGTTCGCGATATGGAAATGAAAGGAAAAGAATGGAAGATTTTCTACGAAATTAATATGGTGGATAAGGATTATAATAAATTTGATGCTACTAAATGGACTCCAATGCCTTCCGGTTTAACAAGTCCGGTTACGATAACTCCTTTGAAAAATGAAGTGAATTAAACCGTTTTAATTTTTTTTAAAAAGAAAACCTTCCCAATTATAATTTGAATAAGATTACAATTGGGAAGGTTTTTTGTTTTAATAGCCTTATTTTAAAAATATTTTGTTTTGAATGTTTTTAGAGGAACGAACAATAATCGAATCAGAAGAGCCACCTTTGATAGCCAGTTTTACATACTCAGGTGTATTAAAATCAATGTTGTCAAAAACAATATTTTTAGAATCTAATAAAAATAAAGAGGAATCTTTGGTTGTAATTGACATATTCTGAAAAGCAGCATTTTTAAGATCATGTGCGTTAAATAATTCGGTGCAATTCACATTGGCATTCTTAATCGTTAAATTGGTTACCGGGGATTCGGGAATTCCAAAAACTTTTATAAAAGTGGAGCAGTTTTCGATAATGATATCTTTGATTGTGATATTTCGAAATTTTGGAGTCAGTTTATTAATGGGTCTTGCCGGTAAGCGATCTGCTAGGTCACCCACACTGCCGGAAGAACCCAGCATATCCCATTTGATAGCTGTTTGTTCCAGATTCATTCTGAAGCGTTCATAGGTTATGTTTTCGCCACCTCCACCACGTGATCTTCGGGTTTTAAAACGGATGCCAACTCCTTCTATATTAAATACGCAATCATGAACATAGAGGTTTCGAATCATTCCTGCTGTTTCGCTTCCGCAGGTGATTCCGCCATGTCCTTTTAAAGCCAGGCAATAACGTACCACTACATTTTCGGTTGATTTGTTGACTCTGATGCCATCTTCTCCACGGCCGGCTTTCATGGTAAAACAATCATCACCAGTGCTAAGATCACAATATTCAATTAATATATTTTTGCTGGATTCTATGTCAATTCCGTCACCGCGGGCTATTCCGGCAGAATTTACTGTAACACCCCGAATAATGACATTGTCACAGTAAATAGGAACAATATTCCAAAAAGCAGTGTTGGATAATGAAACACCTTCGATATAAACCTTTTTGCAATTAACAGGCGAAATAAACATGGGAGGGAAAATCCAGTCTTGTTTTTTTCCGTCAACAATTCGCTCAGAAACGGATGTTTTGGGATCAATCACATTATCAATCACGTCTTTTGTTAAAATGCGGTCACGAATAGATCCCGGCTGAGGTCCAACAAGCTTTCCTTTTCCGGTAACAGCAATATTAGTTGCTCCATTAGCATAGATACAAGCACCCAGAGACATCACTTCAATTCCTTCAATTCGGGTAAAAACAACCGGGAGAAAATCTTTTATTTCGCCACTAAAAATTAATTCAGCATCATTCTCTAAGTGAAAGTTAATGTTATCTTTCAGCTGGATTCTTCCGGTGAGCCATTTTCCGTCAGGAACAATAACCGTTCCGCCACCTTTAGTACTTAAGTCGTCAATTGCTTTTTGAATTTTTGCAGTGTTTAATTCTGTAGCAGATAATCTTAAAATTATTTTTTCAGAAGGGAATAGGGGTTTTTCAAAATTGATTGTGGTAAAAGGAGCTTTGACCGGTTCTATTTCGTCAGAAAGCATTTTTACACCCACTTCATTTTCGGTCATGATGTTGATGGTCTCAGTTGGTGTCTTTAAGTTTTTTTTTGTATTACAACAAAGCAGGATTAACATTGTTGAAGTGAGTACTGTAATCGTTTTTAATCGGTTCATTTTAGTGAATGTTTGTTTTTGAAAATTTCAGGCAAAAAATATTGAGAGGCAGTATTTTTTTAATTTCTGTGTCCGAATCGCAATTTTTATGCCGAAAATTGATTATAAATTTTAATTTAGCAGGATGCTACAGGACGGAAAAGCGAGACTCTTAAGCTATTTTTACCTAATTAATTATTTTTATCAAAAATAGGAACTTTAAATTTATTATTAATTCACAAAAAATAAACAAATGAAGAAACTGGTTTTAATCGTTACCTCTTTTTTATTATACAATTCGGCTTTGAGTGCGCAAAATCCTTTTAACAAGAAGGAAGTACTGGCTCAAATGGAATTGGCTAATAAATATTTCATGGACAAATGGCCAGATACCGGAAAAACAATTATCACTAATACAGAACGCCCAAGTAATATCTGGACCCGCGGAGTATATTATGAAGGATTAATGGCTTTGCACGAAATCTATCCAAAAGAAGCTTATTATAAATATGCTTACGACTGGGCAGAATTCCACAAATGGGGGTTCAGAGGTGGAAATACCACACGCAACGCGGATAATTATTGTGCGGCTCAAACCTATATTGATTTGTATAATTTAGAACCGGATGCTAAAAAACTTAAAAATACGAGAGCAAATATTAATATGTTGCTGAATACTCCACAAAATGACGATTGGTCGTGGATTGATGCTATTCAGATGGGGATGCCGGTTTTTGCTAAAATGGGTGTTTTAGAAAACGATAATAAGTATTATGAGAAAATGTATGAAATGTATATGTTTTCCAGAAATAAACACGGGGATAATGGATTATTCAATCCAAAAGACGGTTTGTGGTGGCGTGATGCTGATTTTGATCCTCCTTATAAAGAACCAAACGGAGAAGACTGTTACTGGAGCCGCGGAAACGGTTGGGTAATTGGAGCATTGGCAAAAGTATTGACCATCATTCCTGAAAATGCACCTCACAGAGCACAATATGTAAAAGATTTGAAAGCAATGGCGAAAGCCTTAGTGCCTATTCAGAGAGCCGACGGTTTCTGGAATGCAAGTTTGCATGATCCAAATAATTATGGAGAAAAAGAGGCATCGGGAACTGCTTTGTTTGTTTATGGAATTGCTTATGGCATTAACAATGGTCTTTTAGATAAGAAAACCTATTTGCCGGTTATTGAAAAAGCCTGGAAAGCATTAACCACTGAGAGTTTGCACAAAAATGGATTTTTAGGATACCTGCAATCTACAGGAAAAGAACCAAAGGATGGTATGCCATTAAGCTATGATAAAATTCCTGATTTTGAAGATTATGGTTTGGGTTGTTTCTTGTTAGCCGGATCAGAAATTTACAAAATGAAATAATTAAGAAATACTGTTTTGCTTTCTTCCTGTAAGTAAGCTTAATAGTTTGTAACAGGAAAAGGGAAGTTATTTAAGCTTCCCTTTTTAATTAAAATCAATTGCTGTAAGATGAAATCTAAAATCCTGATTGCCGTACTGTTTTTGAATAGCTTTTTTCTTTTTGCAAAAGAATTCTATGTTGCTCCTTCGGGAAATGATGCTCATAACGGAACAATTACAAATCCTGTTGAAACGATACAAAGAGCACAGCAGCTAGCCGGTTCAGGTGATACGGTTTTTATAAGAGGAGGAAATTATTCGATGAGAGAGGAACAAATTGCACAGTCAAGAGGCATCTGGGCATATGTTACTAAATTAGATAAAAACGGAATTTCTTATCTGGCTTATAAAAATGAAAAACCGGTTTTTGATTATAAAAACATTAAGCCTGCCGGAAAACGCATCATCGCCTTTTTAGTAAATGCAAATTATATTCGAATAAAAGGAATAGAAGTTAGAGGTGTTCAGGTAACAATTAAAACCCACACTCAATCAGAATGTTTTGAAGTTCGCGGAAGTCATAATGTTTTGGAACAACTCAATATGCATGATAATATGGCTATTGGAGTTTATATGCTGAGTGGTTCAAATAATCTGATATTAAACTGCGATGCTTACAATAACTGGGATTCTGTCTCCGAAGGAGGAAAGGGTGGTAATACCGATGGTTTTGGTGCTCATCTTCAAAAAGGAGATATCAATAATGTTTTCAGAGGTTGTCGTGCGTGGTTTAATAGTGATGATGGCTTTGATTTAATCAATAATGCCGAAGCTGTTTTGATAGAAAACTGCTGGGCTTTTTACAATGGTTACACTCCTGATTTTGTGTCCAGAGCTGATGGAAACGGGTTTAAGGCAGGTGGTTATGCTAAAGGCAGAAATCCGTACAGCAATGTAATTGCTAATTACACTCCAATTCCCAAAAACACAATCCGTTTTTGCTTGGCGGTTGGAAATAAACAAGGCGGATTTTATGCTAATCATCATTTAGAAGGCAATTATTGGCACAATAATACGGCTTATAAAAACAGAATAAATTATGATATGCTTAATTGTCTGGCTCTAAATCCTGTTGATTTTGGAACGGATGGTCCCGGATGGAATCATGAATTAGTTAATAATCTGGGGTTTGATGCTAAAGTTAGGGAGTTAGCAAATATTGATAAATCCCGTTGTGTATTGAAAAACAATTCTTTTGATTTGGCTAATATAAATGTAACCGCTTCTGATTTCAGGAGTCTTGATGAAAAATTATTGATGGCTCCGCGTCAGGCAGATGGAAGTTTGCCCGACACTGATTTCTTAAAATTAACACCTTTAAGTAAATTACTAGATGCGGGAATTGATTTAGGTTTTTCATTTAAAGGTAACGCACCGGATTTAGGATGTTTTGAAAGACAATAATTAGATTATTTATAAAAAGGATACAATTAATGAAATAAAATATGATTAAAGTAAACAAAAGATTATTTTTTAGAATTGCTTTTTTAGTGGGATTTTCACTAAATGGCTTTTCTCAGGAGAGTGCGGCATTTGCATTGTGGGATAAGGTTCCGGGAGCGATTAAAAATGAAGCTTACAAAGAAGAACCAAGATTGGATTCAAAAGGCAACCGAACAGGAATCAGAAAGGTAACTGAACCAACGTTAATGCCGTTTTTGGTTGAAAACAAATCATCTAAAAATGCGGCAGTTGTTATTTGTCCCGGAGGAGGATATTCAGTTTTATCTATTGATAAAGAAGGAATAAAAGTAGCTGAATGGTTTAATTCTATTGGAGTTTCGGCCTTTGTATTAAAATACCGTTTGCCATCCGATGATATCATGAAGGATAAAACGGTGGGGCCATTACAGGATGCACAAGAAGCTATTCGTGTTCTTCGCAGAAATGCTGAAAAATGGAACTTGGATGCGGATAAAATTGGAATCATCGGATTCTCGGCAGGAGGTCATTTAGCCGCAACGGCTTCCACTCATTATTTGGATAAAGTATATGATGCTAAGGATGATATGAGTGCACGTCCTGATTTTTCGATGCTGATTTATCCGGTAATTTCTATGGAAAACGGAATCACACATAATGGTTCGAAAGAAAGCCTTTTAGGAAAAACAGCTTCGGCTGATTTGATTGCTAACTATTCGAATGAAAAAGAAGTAAATGAAAATACACCGCCTACATTCTTAATTCATGCAACAGATGATGGTGCTGTTCCGGTAGAGAATAGTATTAACTATTATATGGCTTTGAAAAAGAATAAAGTTCCTGCCGAAATGCATATTTATCAAAATGGAGGTCATGGTTTCGGACTTGGGGTAGTGGGTACAAATACCGATTGGCCAAAAGCTTTGGAACATTGGTTAACGGCTAATAAAATAATAGCTGAAAAATCGGTTTATCTTTTTTCTTATTTCAAAGGAAATGGTGAAGATGGCTTGCATTTCGCTTACAGTGAAGATGGATATAAATGGCAATCTTTGAAAAACGATGCTTCGTTTCTGACTCCGGAAGTAGGTAAAGATAAACTTATGAGAGATCCCTGTATTATAAAAGGAGGTGATGGCTTGTATCATATGGTGTGGACAGTGAGCTGGACTGATAAAGGGATAGGATATGCTTCTTCAAAAGATTTAATCCATTGGTCAAAACAGGAATTTTTACCGGTTATGACTCATGAAAACGGAACACGTAATACCTGGGCTCCCGAAATCACTTATGATGAAGAGAAGAAAGAATACATGATTTACTGGGCGAGTACTGTAACAGGAAAATTTCCTGAAACACAATCTACTGAAGATACCGGCTATAATCACAGAATTTATTATACCACTACGAAGGACTTTAAAACTTATGCGCCGACAAAATTACTTTATGAGCCCAGTTTTAATGTAATTGATTCTTCGATTATGAAAGATGATAAAGGATATATTATGTTTTTAAAAGATGAAACAAAAGTTCCTGTGCAAAAAAATCTTAAAGTAGCATATAGTGATAAATTAACAGGGCCTTATTCAAAAGCCAGTACTCCAATTACAGGGAATTACTGGGCAGAAGGACCAACAGCTATTAAAATAGGCGGAAAGTGGATGGTGTATTTTGATAAGTACAGAGATCATAAATACGGTGCTTTAAAACAAACAGGAACCGGCTGGGAAGATGTTTCGGATAAAATTAGTTTCCCTTCAGGAACCCGTCACGGAACTGTTTTAGAAATACCAAAATCAGTACTTACGCAGTTAATGAAACAATAAATTTTTTATTTAACATCGCTACATAAATTTTAAAGCCGGTTTGATTAGTTTTTACACAATCAATCCGGCTTTTGTGTATATGATATATTTTTTCGTAAATTATAGTGATTTTGTTTTATTTTTGGACTTTTTATTTTTTATAGTAAAATTATTTTTATATTTGGTAATTGGTTACATGGGTTTATTTGGAGATATTAATTTCTCTTTTTTTAAATTGAAAAGAGAATTGTTCGTATGGAAAAGTAAAATTAATTTATAGGGAAATGGAAAAGTTTTTGACAAAAGAGATGATTGATGAGGGAGTTTCATTTTCAATGAGTTTAAGTGAAAACTCAAGAATCCCAAAATACAAACAGATAGTAGACTCGATAATTGATAGTATTTCTACAGGCAAATTACAGATGGATCAAAAGTTGCCTTCTATCAATATGCTTAGTGAGGAATTTTATCTTTCACGGGACACAGTTGAAAAAGCATATAATATTCTGAAAAAAAGAAAGATAATAACTCCTATCAGAGGTAAGGGATATTATGTAACACGTACCAAGTTAATTGCAAAAGTTAATGTACTTTTTTTAATCAATAAGTTAAGTTCTTATAAAATGAGAATTTACAATTCCTTTATAAATAATATTGGAGGAAATTCTCAGACAGATTTACACATTTACCATTGTGATCAGACATTGTTCCTTAATTTAATTGATAAATACATAGGAGTATATGATTATTATGTAATTATGCCTCATTTTAAAACGGATAATTTAACCCACTTTAGTTCGGGAGAGAGCGTTTTACAGGCAATTAATAAAATTCCAAAAGAAAAATTAGTCATCTTAGATAATAATAAAGGAATTGAAGATTCCATAATTGAAGTTTGTCAGGATTATGAAAACGATATTTATGGTGCTTTAAAACAAGGTATCGAAAAGATTTCAAGATATAATAAACTAATATTAATTTATCCCGAAAGTTCTGTTTATCCTTATCCCAGAAGGATTCTCAACGGGTTTAAAAGGTTTTGTGTTGATTCAGGATTAGAGTACGAGATTTTAAGAGAGGTTTATGATGATATTGTGTTGAAAAAAGGAGATTTGTTTATTACAATCGAAGAATCAGATTTAGTGAGTCTGGTTAAACAAATAAGAGATAAAGATTTTGAATTAGGTAGAGAAATAGGTGTGATATCCTATAATGATACTCCTTTGAAAGAATTGTTGGGAATCACGGTCATTTCAACTGATTTTAAAGTCATGGGAGCGACTGCTGCCAGTATGATTTTAAATAAAGAATCGGGAAAAATTAAAAATCCGTTTAACTTTATTGATAGAAATTCTATTTAAAAAAAATCGGTTTGAGTTTAAACTCAAACCGATTTTTTTTTAATTTATCGAAATTTCAAAAGGCATAATCGCCTGGACTCCTTTTCGGGATTGGAATTTTTTAACTTGCTGTAATAACTGGTAATTTTCTGTACCAATTTCTTCTTTTATTATATTCTTTTTACTGCTTGCAAAAGGAAATTGAGAAAGTACATCGTCGAAATCTTTTTCATATTCAGGATAATTCTGAGTGCTGTAATTTTTAATTTTTGATAAACGTGCCGCTTCAGCAACAGCAGCATTCAAACCTCCGATTTTATCTACTAAACCAATTTTTAATGCTTCAGAACCAGACCATACTCTTCCCTGAGCAATAGAATCAACTGCTGAAAAATTCATTTTTCGTCCTTCGGCAACATGATGTACAAAGGTTTTGTAAATATGTTCAATGCTTTCTAAGGTAACGGCTTTGAATTTTTCATCTACAGGAACAAACGGGCTGTAACTTGCAGCATTTTCATGTGTTTTTACCTGTTCTGTGTTAATGCCGATTTTTTTAGATAGCTCATTAAAGTTAGGTAAAATTCCAAAAACTCCGATTGAACCTGTTATGGTGTTATTCTGAGCAAAAATAGTGTTGGCATTACAGGCAATATAATAGCCTCCCGAAGCAGCATAATTACCCATAGAAACCACTACAGGTTTTACTTTTTTAGTTAATTCTACTTCTCTCCAGATCAAATCGGAAGTCAGTGCATTTCCTCCGGGACTATCAATTCTTAATACAATTGCTTTTACTTTTTTGTCTTTTCGGGCTTCCTGCAGGGAACGGCGCATAGAACCTTCGCCAATAGTATTTACATCACCTTCGCCACTTTGAATTTCTCCCTGAGCATAAATAATAGCAATCTTGTTATCGCTTTCCGTAATAACTGCGGTTGTAGTCATTTTGCGTGTGTAATCAGTGATTGATATTTTATTGTAATCTTTTTCAGTATCTGCTTTTAGTGCTTTTTTAATGTCATTATGATAAATGTCTTCATAGGTAATATGGTCGATAAGTTTTTCTTTTTTAGCCATTTCAGGAGTCCGGGCCAGCAGTCCATCGGCTATTTCGTTTAATTTGCTGATCGAGAGTTTTCTGCTTTTTGAAATATCAGCAGCAACAGAATTCCAGATGCTGTTTAATAATACTGTTGTTTGTTCTCTGTTTGCATCACTCATTTTATCTTCTAAAAAAGGTTCAACAGCACTTTTGTATTTTCCATGTCGGAGTACTTCCATTTTTACACCTGTTTTTTCCTGTAAATCTTTGAAAAACATAATTTCAGAAGATAACCCTTTAAAATCAAGTTCGCCTACAGGGTTTAAGTAAATACTATTAGCCACGGAGTTCAGGTAGTATTCTTTTTGTGAATAGCTATTAGCATAAGCCATGATAAATTTACCTGATTTTTTGAAGTTTTCTAAAGCATTTCTCAAGTCCTTAGTTTGTGCCATTCCTAATTGGGAATTGTTGTTTAAGATGGAAATACCTTTGATATTATCATCAATTGAAGCAACATCGATAGCATCTATGACATCTGAAAGTCCAATATTTTTTTCTTCAGAGAAAAAACTCATCCACGGATCTTTGTATTTTCCGGCATAGTCATAATGTATGTCTTCAAGATTTAATTCAATTACTGAATTATTTTTAAGGCTTTCTGTTTCTGATTCTCCACCAAAAATTGCGGCAATGAATATAATTCCGAAGAAAAACAGCATTAAAAATACAAACAACCCTACAACAGTCGCAATAACATTACTTAAAAACTTCATAATAATAGTTTTGATTTATTAGTGAAAAACATTCTCATTCCTGATTGTTGTATTGAAATAGGATGCTGACACTTTATGCAAATATATTGTTATTTCTAAAATTCTTTAGTTAATTTGTGCTTAATATGAAAGCACAACATCAGGTTATCTTATCCATTGGGAGTAATCAGGGCGACCGACTCAAAACAATCAAAAAATGCATCTGCCTGATACATCGGGAAATAGGAACGATAATCAGGCTGTCCCGTGTTTATGAAACGGCGGCATGGGGTTTTGACAGCGATGCTTTCTATAATTGTGCCTTAATTTTACACAGCCAGTTTTCGGCTCAGGAAGTTCTTCTGAAAGCATTATCGATTGAGCAAAAGTTAGGTCGTATACGCAAAAATGAAAGCGGTTATCAATCCCGGGTTATAGATATTGACATGATTGCTTTTGATGAGGAAATTATCAAAACGGAAGTGCTTAGTATACCGCATCCGTTAATGCAGAACCGGAAATTTGTTTTGTTGCCTTTTCAGGATTTAAAAATCAACTGGGTGCATCCTGTTTTTCACAAAACAATTGCTGAATTAATAACCGATTGTCCGGATCAGGGAGACTGTATTGTAGTAGAATCTTTAGAAAACCCGTTACAGAATACTATTTTTTTTCAAAAGATAAAATATATCGCTTTTGAAGGAAATATTGGAGTGGGAAAAACAACACTGGCTAATAAAATAGCTGAAGATTTTAAGGGTATAAAATTATTTGAACGGTTTGCAGATAATTCTTTTTTAGAGAAATTTTATACCGATCAGGAACGGTATGCTTTTTCATTAGAATTATCTTTTTTAGCTGACCGATATGAACAGCTTTCTGAAAATTTAAAACTTTTGAATTTAGAAAACAATTTTCTGGTAGCCGATTATCATGTTTTTAAATCATTGATTTTTGCAAAAGTTACTCTGGAAGAGCAGGAGTTTTTATTGTATAAAAAGTTATTTGAGATTATTTATAAAGAAATGCCCAAGCCGGATTTGTATGTTTATTTATTGCAAAAACCGGAGCAGTTGTTAAAAAATATTCAAAAAAGAGGACGAAGTTATGAGCAGGGAATTTCGGTTGGATATTTAGAAAAAATTAATGAAGCTTATTTGGATTATCTGAATCTGCAAACCGGTTTAGATGTTTTAATTATCGATATGAGTAACAGGGATTTTGTCAATAATCAAGAGGATTATCTTTTTGTTTTAGACGAAATTCAAAAGAAAATTCAGGAATAAAATTATCTTTTTAAAGAAAAATGACCCCGTTTTTCAGTTCCTGAATCATCAATTTTTAGTACATACCAATAATCAGCAGCAGGAAGCATTTTTTTATGATAAGTTCCATCCCAACTGGGATTGTTGCTGTTTAAAATATGGATTAACTTTCCATAGCGATCAAAAATTGTTACCGAAGCTCCGGGGTAAAAATGCAGTCCGTTAATTTCCCACCGATCATTGAAAGAATCGTTGTTCGGAGTAAAAAATTTTGGAACATTTATAACTATAAAGTCTTTAACAGCTGTTCCGCAAAAGTTAATTTCTCTTATATAAGCCGTATGTAAACCGCTTGAAACATTAAAAAAGACATTGGAATTTTGATAATTAATACCGTCAACAGCGTATTCAAAATAGTTTTCTTCTTTTTTAGGATAGATCACTACTGTGGTTTCATTCACATCAATATAGTTGATTTCAGGGATATTGCGCTCCAAAACGGTGATTGTTTTTCTACTGGTACAATTGTCGGGGTTAGTAATATCTACAGTGTAAGTACCAGCAGTGTTGACTGTGATTTGTTCCGATGTGTCACCTGTAGACCACAAATATTGCATATCTGTTAATCCGACATTTAGTTCTGTTTCAGATCCTTTGCATAAAATGACAGTTTCATCTGTTACTTCGGGTTTAGGGTATACTACAATATTCACAGGAATTCTGATTCCGCTGCTGCATCCATTATTAACTGCTTCGGCATAATAAGTGGTATTTTCAGTAAGTACAGGAGTTGTGAATTGTTCTCCGCTTCCTAAAATGGTGGTATCGGCAGAAGACGCGTACCAGTTTATAATTCCGAAATCAGTAGATGCTGTTAAAGTACTAGTTCCTGTTCCGCATAGAGGAACTGTTGTGTTAGGGATGTTTAAGGTTGGAATAGTATTGATAGTTGCTGTAACTTTTAATCTTGTAGATTCACAGTCAGTGACCTGAACATAGAAAGAGGTGGTGGCTGATAAAAAAGGGGTGGTAAAACTATCAGTTGTTGCTAATAAATTTCCTCCGGCAGGAGCGTCATACCAGCTTATGGTGCTGACCGAAGCGGTTGCTTTTAGAGTTAGTGATCCGTTATCACATCTTGCAGCTGGTGTAGTACTGGTAATTTGTGGTATAGTAAGAATTGTGCTCGCTGAAAGTTTTAATACAGGATCTCCGGGCATTCCGCCATATTCAACAATATATCCCCGGGGATGGTAATTAATAACGTTTGGAGGATCGCCTTGATCAGGTTAATCATTCCAGGTTCCGAGTCTTCCAACAGCCGGAGCGGTTATATGGGCATAGTTTTCGCCATTTGGTTTATTACTATTTGTAGCATTATTAGGTTCATTAGGGGAGTTCCAATTGGCATAATAATAAGGAGCGGTTGCATATCCATTGGTTTTTCCAATCCAGAAAGTTGTCCCGGCCTCGGGGCCTGTAACCCATTTCCATACGTCTTGCGTTTGGGCATCGCTTCCTCCAATCCATCCTGCACCTGGAGCCTGTGCACCGGCTAATTGGGCTTCATCCGCAGCTGTCAAAGTGGCTAAGTAGCCTTGTAGCCCATAATATTTGCGAATACCAGCTTCGTATTTTGCTCTTGTCCAGGAGACTCCATATGAAGGAACGTATTCGTAATAATGTCCGTTTCGGGGTAAATAACTCAAATTTCCAATCCCTATGCTGATTGAAAAACTCCTTGATCCGGACGGACTCGCAGATGAATTGAAAAACTCCACGGCTTCAATAGCTTTAATAAATTCAGTGTAAGGGACTAAAGTGCCGGCAGTACTGTAAATTTTAAGCTTGCCTTCAGTAACATTAAAAAAACTTGTTATCGCAGGATGAGCAGCAATATAATCATCATTTAATTTTAAGATATCTTGTCCGTTTACGTAACCGGAAGCTATTTGAATATACACTGCATCTGTACTTGTTTCTGATTCATCATCATTAGAGATAATAACATTTTCTGCAATCTTTGTATACGTTTGTGGGCAATAAATATTATTTCCGTCTGCTGTTATAGTTGGCGGATCAATAATGCTTGAATAACATGTGGTTTTAATCAATAATACTATGATTATTATAATATGCAAAAGCTTGGTTCTCATATTATAAAAGTATTATTTTTTTTGAGATGGGCTTATTTTGACCAATGTATTTTTTGAAATAAATCCCAGACTACAATTCCGGCACTCACTGAAATATTTAAGGAATGTTTGGTTCCTAATTGTGGAATTTCAATACAGCCATCACATGCAGCTACAGCTTCCTGAGCTACACCATGAACTTCGTTTCCAAAAACCAGCGCATATTTTTGATTTTCTTTGACTTCAAAATTTTGTAAAAAAACAGCACTTTCTACTTGTTCGATAGCCAGTGTGATTATTCCTTGCTTTTTTAAAGTGCTTATAGTGTCAATTACATTTTCGTTATGTTCCCAGCTTACAGTTTCGGTGGCTCCTAAAGCAGTTTTATGAATTTCTTTGTTGGGTGGTGTTGCGGTGATTCCACACAAATAAATTTTTTCAATCAGAAAGGCATCTGCGGTTCTAAAAACCGAACCAATATTGTGTAAACTGCGTACATCGTCCAGAACCAAAATAAGAGGTGTTTTCTCTGAATTTTTAAAATCTTCGATGGATTTGCGTTCTAATTCACTGTTTTCTAGTTTTCTCATTTTAGAAAATAATTTATGAAATAAAAAAAGCTTCCGATTTTAGGAAAGGGAAGCTTTTTGAAAGTTATATAATTTAAAAATTAGCTCTTTTTTGCATCATCAGGAAGTACTGTTCCTTTGATTGTTAAAGTTTTTGTAGGTTGTCCGGCAGCATTAGAAGATACCGTTACCGTTTTTGAAAAAGCTCCAACTCTGTCAGTTGCATATTTTACTCCAATTACACCTTTAGCTCCAGGAGCAATTGGTTCTTTTGGAGTTGAAGGTACTGTACACCCACAAGAACCTACAGCATTTGTAATGATTAATGGTTTGTTTCCGTTATTTGTGAAAACAAATTCGCGTTTTCCGTCTGCATTATGAGCAATAGTTCCGTAATCTATAGTTTCATTTTCAAAAACCATTCCCGCTCCGTTTACTTTTGCCATCTTAGTAGCAGTAGCTTTGATTTTTTTTGTTGTTTCCTGTGCTTTAGAAGTAGTAACTCCAAAAACAACTAGTGCAGCAAGTAAAATTATCTTTTTCATTTTTATTAGAATTTTGTTTGTAGAACAAAGCTAAAGAAAAAATCATGCCAATGGTATAAAAAATCCTTAAAAATATTTTTAATTTTTGAAGTGGTAGTTATTCATTATAAAATTTTTAAATTCGCTTTCATAAATTTTTCACATAAACTAAACAGACTATAAAATTGGCATCTAAAGATAAAGTGGCGAAGGAAACCCCGTTAATGAAGCAGTATAATGAGATAAAAAGAAAGTATCCTGACGCTTGTTTGTTGTTTAGGGTGGGTGATTTTTATGAGACATTTGGAGAGGATGCTATCAGGTCTTCAAAGATACTGGGAATCACACTCACTAAAAGAGGAGCAGGATCAGAAACAGAGACTGCACTGGCAGGATTTCCACATCATTCAATCAATACTTATCTGCCAAAACTAGTCAAAGCAGGGCTTCGTGTGGCTATTTGTGATCAGCTTGAAGATCCTAAAATGACTAAAACAATTGTAAAACGCGGTGTGACTGAATTAGTGACGCCCGGTGTTTCTATGAACGATGAAGTTTTACATTCTAAAACGAATAATTTTCTGGCTTCGGTTTATTTTACCAGCAAATGCATTGGAATTTCTTTTTTGGATGTTTCTACAGGTGAGTTTTTAACAGCTCAGGGAAATGCTGAGTATATTGATAAGTTATTACAAAATTTCAGTCCTTCGGAGGTTTTGATTCAAAAAAACAATAAAAATGATTTTAAAGGACATTTTGGAGAAGATTTTCATTGTTTTTATTTAGAAGACTGGATTTATAAAGAAGATTATGCCTTTGAAACGCTAACCAGACATTTTCAAACAGTTTCCTTAAAAGGTTTTGGCGTAGAAGAACTGAAAGAAGGAATAATAGCTTCAGGGGCAATTTTGTATTATCTCTCCGAAACACAGCACAACAAAGTACAGCATATAACGGCTATTCAGCGTATTGCTGAGGATGCTTATGTGTGGATGGACCGATTTACTATAAGAAATCTCGAATTGTATCACAGTTATAATCCTAATGCCGTAACACTTTTGGATGTAATTGATAAAACGCTTTCGCCAATGGGAGGTCGTTTATTAAAACGCTGGCTGGCACTGCCACTAAAAGATATCAAAAAAGTACAAAGCCGTCATGATGTGGTTTTTTATCTGAAAGAAAATCAGGAGGTGTTGCAAAAAATGCAATACCAGATTAAGCAGATTTCTGATTTGGAGCGTTTGATTTCTAAAATTGCAGCCGGAAAAGTTTCTCCTCGTGAAGTGGTTTATTTAAAAGAATCTTTAGATGCGATAATACCAATAAAAACATTAGCTCTGGCAAGTCCTCAGGAAGCGGTTAAAGTAATAGGTGATAATTTGCACAGTTGCGATTTGTTGCGTGAAAAA
This sequence comes from Flavobacterium sp. ARAG 55.4, assembly GCF_051846875.1. NCBI lineage: Bacteria > Pseudomonadati > Bacteroidota > Flavobacteriia > Flavobacteriales > Flavobacteriaceae > Flavobacterium > Flavobacterium sp. ARAG 55.4. The sequence continues at coordinate 210,449 of NZ_JBPYCT010000001.1, forward strand.
ATCAAAATAACTTTAAATCAGGATGCTCCGGTAGCTATTGCTAAAGGAAATGCTATTGCAAAAGGGGTAAGTCAGGAATTAGATGAGTTGAGGGCGATTTCTACTTCCGGAAAGGAGTTTTTAGAAGGTATTGAGGCAAGAGAATCTGAAAGAACCGGAATTTCTTCTTTAAAAATATCTTTTAATAATATTTTTGGCTATTATATTGAAGTTAGAAATACGCACAAAGATAAGGTTCCTGCAGAATGGATCCGCAAACAAACACTGGTTAATGCAGAAAGGTATATAACTGAAGAATTGAAAGAATATGAAGCTAAGATTCTGGGTGCTGAAGAAAAGATTCATAAAATAGAAACAGAATTATTCGAACAATTAGTAGCCTGGATAGCAACCTATATTAAACCCGTGCAATTAAATGCAAATTTAGTGGCGCAACTGGATTGTTTGTGTTCTTTTACACAATTAGCCATTGAAAATAAGTATGTTTGTCCGGAACTGGATGAAACTTTTGAATTAGATATTAAGAACGGAAGACACCCGGTTATCGAAAAACAATTGCCTGTGGGGGTTCCTTATGTTGCTAATGATGTATTCTTAGACAGAGAAACACAGCAATTAATAATGATTACAGGGCCTAATATGTCGGGTAAGTCGGCTATTTTGCGTCAAACAGCTTTAATTGTACTGTTGGCTCAGATGGGAAGTTTTGTTCCAGCCGATAGTGTAAAAATGGGCGTAGTGGATAAGATTTTTACCAGAGTAGGGGCGAGTGATAACATTTCGATGGGAGAATCCACTTTCATGGTTGAAATGAACGAAACGGCTTCAATTCTAAATAATATCTCTGACAGAAGTTTAGTCTTGCTGGATGAAATAGGAAGAGGAACCAGTACTTATGACGGGATTTCGATTGCCTGGGCTATTGCTGAATTTTTGCATGAGCATCCTTCAAAACCTAAAACGTTATTTGCTACTCATTATCATGAGTTAAATGAAATGGGAGAATCCCTGAAACGTATTCAAAATTATAATGTATCGGTTAAAGAGTTAAAGGATAATGTACTTTTTATTCGGAAATTGGTAAAAGGGGGGAGTGCACATAGTTTTGGTATTCATGTAGCAAAAATGGCAGGAATGCCTCAGATTGTAATTTTGAAAGCACAAAAGATTTTGAAAAAGCTGGAAAAAGATCATTCTGGTGATGCTTTAAACGGCATCAAATCGGATAAGGAAGAAATGCAAATGAGTTTCTTTAATCTGGATGATCCTTTGCTGGAAGAAATAAAAGAAGAGATTTTAAATATCGATATTAATTCGGTTACTCCCGTGGAAGCTTTAATGAAGCTTAATGAAATTAAAAGAATGCTGACCAGAAAATAATTTTTACTTTTAAAGTAAAGTAAATCAAAACCTTACTGAAAATATTGAATTTTTTTTCGAAAAAGTCTTGTTTAGGCGGAAAAAAGTTCTAAATTTGCATCCGCAATACACAACAAGTATAGCGGTTCTTTTTAAGGATTGATAATGCGAAAATAGCTCAGCTGGTAGAGCGCGACCTTGCCAAGGTCGAGGTCGCGGGTTCGAGCCCCGTTTTTCGCTCAGCATCAGATAATGCTCGGATGGTGAAATTGGTAGACACGCTGGACTTAAAATCCAGTGAACAGCAATGTTCGTGCGGGTTCAAGTCCCGCTCTGAGTACAAAAAGCTTCAAACTAATGTTTGGGGCTTTTTTTATTTCTATTAAAATCAGTTTTTTGTTGTTTAATTTGGTAATTTAAGGCTTGTTATAGAGGTGATTTTTGAAATTTGTTTGAATAGAAAATATGGGCACTTTTGTTATTAGTAAAAGATTTAGCGGAGATTATAAGTTTGAATTTACTTCAAGAAAAGGAAAAACTATTTTCACGAGTAATGCGTATGAATTAAGGATGGATTGTGAGGCTGATGCGGAGTATTTGCGATCAGTGTTTGAGACTTGTTCATTTGTTAAATTTAAGACTTCGAAAGGGAAGTTTTTTTTTCGTGTTGTGTCAGAAGGCCGGGTTATTGCTGTAAGCAGGAAATACAGTACTGAATTAATGGTTCAGAAAGGAATTGATGAGATAATAAAATATGGTTCGAAAGCAGAGATATTAGATTTTGCTAATAATGATTTTGTTTTTGAAGATTAGCAGGAAGAATGTTGTGAGTGAAGATAAAATAATAAGCATAAAAAAAGCCGTTACATTGTAACGGCTTATTTTTTACTGTAATTTAAAATTACTCAGCAGCAGGAGCTTCAACAGCAGCAGTATCAACAGCAACAGCAGCAGTATCAACAGCAACAGCAGCAGTGTCAACAACTACAGCAGTAGTGTCAGCAGCAACTTCTTCAGCAGGAGCTTCAGCTTTTTTACAAGATACAACAGTTAAAACAGCAACTACAGCTAAACTTAAAAATACTTTTTTCATCTTACTTTATTATAAAAGGTTAATTATTAATTCGAGGCAAAGATATAAAATTTTTGATATGTAAAATATTTTTTCATTTTTTTTTTAAAATATTATTCGATTATATTTTGCGCAATAAAATGTAAGTTTTGTATATGATATTTGAATTGTATTCAAAAGATTTTTCTTAAATGGCTGTGAATAATGTTTTTTTGACTCTTGTTTTTAGTGTTTTGATTGTGAGTTGTTTATGTTTTTTTAATTCAGCTAAAACGCTGTATTTAGAGATTCCGAAAATGGAGGGTTTGTTTTTTAAGAATAAAATTTTTTTAATCCATGATTTTTGCGATTCGGATAATGGGTTTCTTTTTTTATTTTTTAGTATAAAAAGAATATTTTTAAAATACTGATTTTCTAATTTTTGTTTAGAAATGGTTTCAGTGTCTATTAAATTTCCCCTAAAATTATAGATGTCGCTCCTTTATTATTTTTTACAAAGCTTTCGCAAATATCGCCTTTTTTCTTACGATAAATTTCGTTTGTAAGCAAACAATCGAAAGTTTCGGTTAATTCGTTGCTGTTTGAAATGCTAACACAACCTTCAAGATTTACCAGATCAATTGCTTCGGCAAAATGAGAATAGTTAGGTCCAATTACTATGGGTACACCAAAAGTGGCCGGCTCTAATATGTTATGTATGCCAGGGTTGCCAAAACCACCTCCTACATAAGCAATGTCAGCGTAGCTGTATATTTTTGTCAGTATCCCGATAGTGTCAATGATGAATACATCAAAATCTGCTAAGTGTTTGTTTTCTTTTTCAGAGAATAATACGGTCTTTCTAGTTATGTTGTTTTTTAATTGTTGGATTTGCTCGCTCTTTATATTATGTGGCGCAATGATGAATTTTACTTTTTGTGTAGTAGAATTGATGTATTTAACTAAAAGGTCTTCGTCTTTTGGCCATGAACTTCCTATTACTATAGTAGTCGTGTTGTTTTTAAACTCAGCAATAAAATCTAAAGTGTTGTCTTTTTCTAAAATGCTAACTACTCTGTCAAAGCGTGTATCGCCGGAAACCGCCACATTTGTATGGTTTAACTCAAGTAGCAGTTTTTTAGATTTTTCATTTTGGACAAAAAAGAAAGTGAAACTATTTAATGCATTTCTGTAAAATTGTCCGTACCATTTAAAAAACATTTGGTTTTCTCTAAAAATACCTGAGATTAAATATGTAGGGGTATTTGATTTCTTTAATTCGTTCAGATAATTCGGCCAATATTCATATTTAATAAAGAAAGTCATTTCAGGATGAACTAGTTTTAGAAACTTTTGTGCATTTTTTTTAGTATCTATTGGTAAATACACTGTTGCATCTGCTACGGCGTTATTTTTTCTGACTTCATAACCTGATGGAGAAAAGAAAGTTAGTACAATTTTATGTGCAGGATATTTTTCTTTTATTTTTTCAATAACAGGAAGCCCTTGTTCGTATTCGCCTAAAGAAGCGGCGTGGAACCAAATGGTTTTGTCTTTTGTGTCTATCTTTTGCGAAAGCGTATCAAAAACTGTTTTTCTTCCTGAAACAAACAGTTTCATTTTTGGACTAAAAAGTGCTACGATTTTTAAGAATAAATCGGCAATTGTAATGATGAAATTGTATAGAAAAAGCATTCGGATATTTTTTGGGGCTAAAATACATTTCTTTGGCTTAAAATCATTGGTTTGAAATCAATAATACCTATTTTTGTTTCCCTTTTATGAAAGTTTTATTGTTGTTGAATAAGTGTATAAACAACAGCTTTCTAACTATTAATTAATTTGAAATGAAGAAAATTCAAATGGTTGACTTAAAAAGTCAATATGATAAAATTGCTGCTACAGTAAATACTTCTATTCAGGAAGTTTTAGATAATACTGCTTATATTAATGGACCTCAGGTGCATCAGTTTCAAAAATCTTTAGAAGATTATTTAGGAGTAAAACACGTAATTCCTTGCGCGAATGGTACAGATGCATTGCAAATTGCGATGATGGGATTAGGGTTACAGCCAGGAGATGAGGTAATTACTGCCGATTTTACTTTTGCTGCAACTGTCGAGGTAATTGCTTTGTTACAATTAACCCCTGTTTTGGTAGATGTTGATGTGGATTCTATGAATATTTCTTTGGAAAGAATTAAAGCAGCTATTACACCTAAAACAAAAGCAATTGTTCCGGTACATTTATTTGGTCGTGCGGCAAATATGGATGATATTATGGTTTTGGCTAAGGAACATGATTTATATGTTATTGAAGATAATGCTCAGGCTATAGGAGCGGATTATATTTCGAAAGGAATAAAATCAAAAGTAGGAACGATAGGTCATATAGGTGCTACTTCATTTTTTCCATCTAAAAACTTAGGTTGTTATGGAGATGGCGGAGCTATTTTTACCAATGATGATGCGTTGGCACATACCATTAGAGGAATTGTAAATCACGGAATGTACGAGCGTTATCATCATGATGTGGTAGGTGTAAATTCACGATTAGACAGTATTCAGGCAGCGGTTTTAAATGCTAAATTGCCATTTTTGAATGATTATAATGAAGCTCGTCGTACAGCGGCGGCTAAGTATAATACGGCTTTAGCGGGTCATGTAAATATTATTACACCTTCATTTGACCATACAGAAAACAATCATGTTTTTCATCAATATGTGTTACGCATTATCAATGCCGATAGAAATGCATTGATGCAGCATTTGTTAGATAAAGGAATTCCTTGTGCTATTTATTATCCAATTCCATTGCATTCGCAAAAAGCGTATGCTGATGTTCGTTATAACGAAGAGGATTTTCCGGTAACGAATGAGTTGGTTAAAGAAGTTATTGCACTTCCTATACATACAGAATTAGAAGACGAACAAATTCAGTTTATTACAGATAGTATTTTAGAATTTTTAAATAAATAATTATGAAAAAGTATTTCTTACTGCTTGTTTTAGTATTAATTTCATTTTCAAATCGGGCGCAAACAAAAACTGTTTCAAATGAAGAAACTGCGGTTGCAAATCAGGTAGAAGCTCTTCGAAAAGCTTTGATAGATCCTACTGAAGCGAACTTGAAAGCATTAACATCAAAGGATTTGAGCTATGGTCATTCCAGTGGCGTACTTCAGGATCAAACCGTTTTTATTGAAAAATTACTGAATGGTGAATCGGATTTTGTAACGATAGAATTTCAAAATCAAAGTATTCAAGTTATTGGAGATGTTGCGATAGTAAGACACAATTTGGCTGCACATACTAAGGATAGTGGTGTTGAAAAAGATATCAAAATAGGTATTATGTTAGTTTGGCAAAAGCAAAAAGGGAAATGGCTGTTAGTAGCGAGACAAGCGTACAAATTGCCTGTATAAACAGAAAGTAATAATTTAAAAATCCCAAATTAACTTAGGTTAATTTGGGATTTTTTATTACAAAACCAATTCTTGGTACAGTTTTTCAAAAGTGCTGTCTAAATCATCACTAAAACCCGAATGTGGTCTTGAGGTTTGTATGCTTGAACTTTTTACTGCGGTAAGCCATCTAAAGCGTTCGTCTTTTTCAAATAGAGCAATTGGACCTGCGTTTTTTTGGCCTTCGCAAATAGCCACAAAAGAATCTAAATTAATTTTGAGTTGCTCCAAATCAAATTCTTTGCAAAAAGCATTGATTTTAGCTGCAGGAATTTGATACTGAATGCGTAAATACTTTTGACGCTTGCAATACAGCATTAATCCCACATTAATGAATTCTTCGCGTTCTACTCTTGGTACCACACGAATGACAGCATAATCATATAAGTGTTTTTCGTGCATCCTGAGCTTGTTTTAAAAAGATTTCGGCGTTTTGTAAGCGCAGGCTTAAAAACTGAAAATAAATGGCTTTGATTTCGGCTGGACTTATAGTTTGATCTTCCCATTGCAACCAATCTTCCGGAATTTGATTGACAATTTCTTCAAGGATGGAATCGTTTAGTTTAGCAGTAAATGTTTCATGTGCTTCTTCAAGATAAGATGCTTTAGGAAGTAAAACGTGATCTTTAATTAAGGCAAAAGGCGTTACAGCTGTTTTTTCCCAGTTAGTCCAGGAATGATGAAAATAAAACGAAGCGCCGTGGTCAATCAACCAAAGTTCTTTTTTCCAGATTAATAGATTGGTGTTTTTAAAAGTCCGGTCAACATTCGTAATGAAAGCGTCTAACCAAACAATTTTTGAAGCTAATAAAGCTTCACAATCATTGGCTGCTGCATCATAAGTGATGGCTCCGGATAAATAATGTAAACCTAAGTTTAAACCCTGGCTAAACTTTAATAAATCCTGAATTTCTTCATCGGCTTCTGTTCTCCCAAAAGCCTCATCTAATTCGGCAAAAACTAATTCAGGTACTGGTAAACCTAAAATTTTTGCAATTTGACCACCCAAAAATTCGGCAATCAAAGCTTTTACGCCATGACCAGCTCCTCTGAATTTTAAGACATATTTAAAATCGTCATCGGCTTCCGCCAATGCAGGTAAGGAGCCACCTTCTCTAAGTGGTGTAATGTATCGGGTAACGTTTACTGTTCGTAAATTTGGAATCATAAAAAGAAAATCTTTGAACAAAGATAGCTAAAAATCAGGCTGCAATTATGGGGCTATTTTGTATTTCAAAATTTTTTAATAAAGAAAAATCCTCACAAACATTTGGTTTATGAGGATTCTGTATTGTTTATTTTCTAAATCTACTTATGCATTTGCAGTAGCAGCTTCTTTATTGATCTTTCCAATTAATCCGGTTAATACTTTTCCTGGACCAACTTCGGTAAATAAAGTAGCACCATCAGCAATCATTTGTTGTACCGATTGCGTCCATTTTACAGGAGCGGTCAATTGGATGATTAAGTTTTTCTTAATCTCGTCTGCGGACGAGACTGCGCTTGCCGAAACATTTTGATAAACAGGACAAATTGGAGTTGAGAAAGTAGTTGCTTCGATAGCTGCAGCCAGTTCTTCTCTTGCCGGTTCCATCATAGGTGAGTGAAAAGCACCACCTACCGGTAATAACAACGCACGTTTTGCACCTGCTTCTTTCATTTTTTCGCAAGCTAATTCAACTGCTTTAAATTCACCCGAAATTACTAATTGTCCAGGACAGTTGTAGTTTGCAGCAACCACAACTCCGTCAATAGAAGCACAAACTTCTTCTACAATAGTATCAGCTAATCCTAACACAGCAGCCATTGTGGAAGGAGTTATTTCGCAGGCTTTTTGCATCGCTAAAGCTCTTTGGGAAACTAATTTTAATCCGTCTTCAAATGATAAAGCGCCATTAGCCACTAAAGCAGAGAATTCCCCTAAAGAGTGACCCGCTACCATTTCTGGTTTGAAATCTTCCAGGGTTTTAGCTAAAATAACTGAGTGTAAAAAAACTGCCGGTTGGGTAACTTTAGTTTCTTTTAATTCTTCTGCAGTTCCTTCAAACATAATATCTGTGATGCGAAAACCTAATATCTCATTGGCTTTTTCGAATAATTCTTTTGCTAATGGTGAGTTTTCATATAAGTCTTTGCCCATTCCAGTGAATTGTGCTCCCTGACCCGGAAATACATATGCCTTCATATTTTTCTAATTTAAAGATTAACCCTTCGGCGCGCTCAGGGTGACATTATTAAAAGATTGAAAAATTATTCAATCGGGATGCAAAAGTAGTGTTTTTTTAGGATTTAACAGAAAAGATACAAAAACGGCTAAACTTCAAATTTAAAGTTTAGCCGTTTGTATTTAAAAGAATCAGCGATTAATAATCTTTATTCCTGGATTAATTGTACTTCGATGTTTAAGCGTACCTCTTCTCCAACTAAGACACCACCAGTTTCAAGAGCCGAATTCCAGTTTAATCCCCAGTCTTTTCGGTTTATTTTTCCTGAAATGTTTAATCCTGCTTTTGTATTTCCCCAAGGGTCTTTCATGAATCCGCTAAATTCAGTTGCAAGTGTAACCGGTTTGCTTACACCTCTTATGCTTAGATCACCCGTTAATTTATAATCTTCACCGTCTTTAGTGACTGAAGTAGATTTGAAAGTCAGCTTTGGATGGTTTTCAGCATCAAAAAAGTCACCGCTTTTCAAATGATTGTCTCTGTCGGCGTTATTGGTATTGATAGAATTAATATCAGCCGAAAATTCGATAGCTGCACTTTCTAAATTATCATCTTCAGTAGTAACAGATGCTTCATAAGTGTCAAATTTTCCAGAAACATTTGTAAACATCATGTGTTTTACTTTAAATCCAACTTCTGAATGTGTTGGGTCAATTGTCCATTTAATAGTTGCCATAATTGTATTTTTTTTAATTATTATTTTATTTTAATACTACAAATTTACAGTAACGATAAGAAAACAACACTTAACCTAGATTAAGAAATAAAAAATAATACTGCAATAACAGTATTGTCAGAGTACAAAATACGGGTTTTTCACCGCACGGTTATCCTGAAGTTCTGTTTCTGATTTTTTATGAGGAAACTCAAATTCATCACGAAATTCATGGATCATCTGAACTAAGTTCTTTTCAATAGTACCGCAAATAGCCGTCATCGGAGTATCTGTTGGTTTATTCTCAAAAGGATCCTGTAAATGAATTGCCATTTTTTCGATAAGGAAAAATGCTGCCCCAATTGTTGTTACTAGTGGAATTTGTAACCAGCCCAATAAATCTGTTAAGGAAAAAGGCAATAAAATAATAAAGAGGCAAAGGGTGAATCTCATATACATACTGTAAGTAGTTGGGAAAATGGTGTTTTTTATTCGTTCGCATTTCCCCATATAATCACATAGGCGGGTAAGAGTATTGTCTATCTCTACCTGTTGATAAGTATTTATTTTGTCATTTTCATATGCATTTCTTAACGCTTTTGAGTGCAGCATTAATATAGCATTTGGCACATGCTTATGTCTCTTGACATATTGAAAATCTTCCTCGTTTAAGATTCTCTTAATTGATTTGTAAGGATCTTTTTCTCTAAGCGACTGATTAAGACTGTAGCACCAGGCAATTTGTCTTTTGGCAAAATTTTCCTTGAAATCATTTGCTTCAATTGAAAAATCAGGGTCTTTGTAAAAAGAACTGACCTGACGTATTAATGATCTGGAGTCATTTACAATGGCGCCCCATACAATACGGGCTTCCCACCAGCGATCATAAGCCTGATTCGATTTGAAAGCAAGTAACAACGAAATAATAGTTCCTACAATTGTGGGAATGGCAATAGGAATATTGATAGCCTCATTGTCATAATAAGTATTAAATGCTTCAAATGTTATTGCGTATAAAATGACCAGAAAAAGCTCTACTCTAATTTTTCCCAGTACATATTTCATTGGGATTTTCTTTTTTAATAACATGCTTTTCTTTTTATAATTAATAATTTTTACACACTAGACAATTTCTTCATACAATGATAAAATAGGCAGCCCAAAATTTTCGGTAGTATGTATGTTCTCTTTTTTTAGTTTAATCTTTTTTGGTTTTCGGGTTTCGATTAAGAGATCAATATTATTTTTAGTTATTGCATCATTTAACAATAATTCAAGATCTTCAGTATTCTGATCATTAAAAATTTTAGCCTGGCTTACAATCTTGAAACTAAAGTGATCAGGAATTAATTCCTGTAAATCTTCAAGTTGTATTTTAGATTTTGTTTGTTCCAGATACATAGCTTTGGACAGCTGCTGTTCTTCAAAATTTGAGCTGAGATGTAAAATAGGATTTTTACAATTGCAAAGGATTTGTACAAACTGATTGTGAATTCTTTTTTCAGTGTTTCTGTATGATGGAGTAAGAATAGTTAATTCGATGCCCAGATGTTCAATTAAATTTTTCACTAGCGGAGTCGAAATTCCGTACTGATAATGGATTTTAAGAGTACAGTTTTGTGAAATAGTAACCAGTTCTCTGCAATATTCTAATACATTTTTTTGGGATGCAGAAAGCTCACTTTTCATACTTCTCAAAAAAGTTGCTGTAGAATAGGTGTCAGGAATTTCGCTTACTAAGGCTAAGGTTAAGGTACATTGTTTTCCTTTGGATTGCTGAATTGCAACTTTGACAGCATTTATAGTATCTAATTCTAATGTGGAAGGTATTAATAAATTTTTCATATGTATTATTTAGGTATACATACAAATTAAGTTGTTGATTATTAGAATGTACTTTGGTTAAAATTAAAATTCCCTAAGAATGTAAATTAGAAATTCTAATGTTACTTTTTTTCAAAAGTGATATTCACAACCGTTCCTTTCCCGGTTTCTGACTGAATTTGAAGTTCTCCGTTATGCATTCGGATTATTTTCATGGCTAAAGGCAATCCCAGTCCGTATCCATTGTATTTAGAAGCAATTTTTCCTCTGAAGAAAGGTTCGTATAAGTAAGGAATATCTTCAGGCGGAATTCCAATTCCAATATCAGTAATGGCGATCTTAATTTTTGATTTATCAACAGACAAAATTACAAAGACTTCATCGTTATTAGAATATTTTACAGCATTAGAAATAATATTATTCAAGGCCAGTTCTAACAATGGGCGGTTGCAGGGAATGGTTAACAGGGATTCATCATCCGGAATGGATTTCAATTTTATGTTAACGCGGTTATCCGGAAAAAGAGTATCAATAGAAGCTTTTGCTTCTAAAAGGATTTCGTCCATTCGCGCAATATCCAATACCTGCTTAGTACCATCATAGCCTGTTTGGGTTAGTTTTAAAAGGCTTTCGGTAAGATTTCCCAGCTTGGAAGCCTGTTTGTTGATATTTTCTAAGGAATGGATGTATTCTTCTTTGTCCCGGTCTTTCAGGAGCATGATTTCTGTTTCGGCAATAATAGTGGTAATGGGCGTTTTTAATTCGTGCGAAGCATTATTAATAAAATTTGCCTGAATTTCAAATGAAGTTTCTAAACGATCCAGCATGTCGTTAAAAGTTTCAGTCAAATCAGAAATCTCGTCTTTTCCGTTTGTATCAGCCAGTCTGTTGTGAAGATTTGATGCGCTGATTCTTTGTACTTCTTTGGTAATGCGGGCGATAGGGTTGATAACTCTTTGTGCAAAAAATTGACCAAAAAAGTATGCCAGTATAAAAAATCCAACACCTCCAAAAAGCAAAATTTGTAAAATATAGATTGCACTTGTATTGCCACGGCGGTCTTTTGCTGTAACAATTACTATGTGTTTGTGTTCTCCTTCCCCAAATAGTTGTCCGTAATAATAGCGGTAATCCTCTTCAAACCAGCTGGAGCCCTTTTTCATTATCGTATTGTAAAATTCCGGCGGCAGGTTTAAATCGGTATTGTATTCAAAGGTGTTTTTTCCTTTTACTTTTAAAATATAATCTTTCTCTTCAATGAGCTCTTCTAATCCTCCTTTTTTGAATTCCTGAAAATAATTTTTCTTCTCTACGGTTTTTTGAGAATGAGCTGAGGAAGCAATTTTAGCTCTGTCCTGAAGTCTTTTTATAAAATAGTATTCGTTGTTTTGCTTGAACAGAGAAAAAATAACGAGGCACAAAAGCGAAGTGCTAAAGCACGATAATGCTATATAAGTGATGGTTATTTTTTTTCTGATTTGCATAAATTATGATTTTAGAATGTACCCTAAGCCTTTAATGGTGTGGATTAGTTTATTTTGATAAGGTTTATCGATTTTATTTCTCAGATAATTAATGTAGACATCAACAACATTTGTATTCATGTCAAAATTGATATCCCAAACATTATCTAAAATTTTTTCCCGGGATAAGATGTTTTCGGCATTGCGGGCTAAATAATGTAATAATTTAAATTCTTTAGCGGTTAGCTGAATAAGTGCTCCGTTTCTTTTTACTGATTTTGCCCTGCAGTCAATTTCCAAATCATCTATTTTAATCAGATCATTTGGTTTATGTTCCTGATTTGATCTTCGGGCTAAGGCAGAAATCCGGGCTTCTAATTCAGAAAATTTAAATGGTTTTACCAGATAATCATCAGCACCGGAATTTAATCCGGTAACAATATTTTCAGTGGTTCCTAATGCAGTTAAAAGTAAAATAGGAACAAAATTTTTAGCAGCTCTCAGGCGTCTGCAAATTTCGATTCCGTTAATATCCGGAAGCATGATATCTAAAATTACTACATCAAAATTATGATTTAAAATCATTTCCAGAGCTGTGGTTCCGTCAAGAGCGACGCTTACTTCATTGTTTTTCTCCGAAAGTCCTTTTCGTATAATAGATAGAAGGTTAGGTTCGTCTTCAACAATAAGTAGTTTCATAAATGATTTTTTTTACACTGTACCAAAAATAGATATTGTGTTCTTAAAATTTTGCAAAATTAAATTTTAAATTTCCGTTTTGCGAATATCTTAGTCCGGAATCCTGTTTTACAGCATATTGTAAAAAAAAGAGTCTTTGTAAAGGTTTAATTTTTAGCAAAATAAAAAAGCGTCACTGTATGTAACGCTTTCTCATAGGGTTTGACGGGATTAAAGTTCGATAGATTCTATAATTTCCAACAAATCATTTTTAAGTTGTTCATTTGTAATTCCTTCATTAGCATTGAAATTTTCATTGAAGCTAGGTAGGGAAAAACTGCCATTAACTACAGCACCCTGAAAAGGAAAACGGTTTTTTGCAATTTCTAAAACAGTAAGACCTCCTCTTGGTCCCGGAGAAGTAGCTAAAATAAGCGTTTGTTTCCCTTGAAAAAACTTAGGATTTATTCGGGAAGTCCAGTCAAAAATATTTTTAAATGCCGTAGAATAAGCTCCGTTATGCTCAGCAAGCGAAACAATAATCAGGTCGGCAGTTCCCAGTTTTTCAAAAAAATGATGGGCTAATTCCGGAATCCCGCTATTTGCTTCTCTGTCTAAAGAAAAAATAGGCATTTCATAATCGTTTAAGTCCAGGACTTCTGTATCTGCGTTTTCAAATTGAGATGCCGCATAAGCAGCTAATTGTTTGTTGATAGAATTGGTGCTGGATGAAGCTCCAAAAGCAATAATTTTTTTAGTCATTATTATTTGTTTAAAAAGTAAGTCAACGCTCCCGAAGGACATTTTTTTACCGTGTCAATAATTTTTTCTGTTGTTGAACCTTCCGGTTTTATCCATGGTTTTTCTTTTGGCTGAAAGACATCAGGATTATTGCGGACACAATTTGCTGAATGAACGCATTTTCCTGATTGCCACACAATTGTAACTTCACCATTGGAATATTCTTTTGTGATGTCTTGCGGATTCATAATCAAAGTTGGGTTTTGATAGTTATTTTTCCTTTTAAAATTTTAGAAACAGGACATTTATTGGCAATAAGAATCAATTTTTCTTTCTGTGCTGTAGTTACTTCCTTAGAAAAAGTAATCTGTCTGGAAAAAATGGTTTCAAATTCTCCTTCTTGTTCCTGAGCGGCATTTACGGTAATGTTTATTTCGGGAATATCCCAGCCTTTACGGTCAATATACATGCGTAAAGTGGCGATAGTACAGCTGGCCAATGAAGCTAAAAGAGCGGTGTAAGGATCGGGACCTAAATCTTTTCCTCCAATGTTTTCAGGTTCATCCATGATAAACTGGCCGTTACGCCAGCTAATCGTGGAAAAATATTTTTGAGTACCAATGTGTGCCGTGATGTCTTTTTCTAATATGTTTTTCATGATATAATTACTAATCTAAAACCTTTTATAAATTATAAAACATCACTAAATTCAGGAGTTTTATCAAAAACTTTTTTTGCAAACGGACACAAAGGAAGAATTTTTAATTCTTTTTCTCTGGCAAATAAAACGGCTTTTTCAACCATTTTTTTTCCAAATCCTTTGCCATTGTATTCCGGATTTACCTCTGTATGATCAATGATTATTTTGTGTGGTCCGGCAAAAACAAAAGTCATTTTTGCAGCTTGTGCATTGTTTACTGCTACGTAAAAATAACCTTTTCTTTCGTTGTATTCTAATCCAATAGTTTCTTCCATGATTTTTATTTTTTTAGTGTTTCATTGGGATTTCCATTACTAAAAATTTAGAAGCTTTATTAGCTTTAATTTCAATTTCGGCAGTTTCCCAGATTCCTATCGCATCTCTTGTTTCTAATGTATTGCCATTTACTTCGATTTCTCCTTCTATATTCATAATGTAAAAACCGTTGCCTTCTTTTTTAAGGGATAGTTTTTTAGAAAAATCAGCATCAAAATCACTTAAATAAAACCAGGCGTCCTGATGAATCCATACTCCTGCGTCCTCAGCATCAGGGGATAAAATCTGAGCAAAATCATTTTTTTCTAGAGATTTGTCCAGTGTGATTTGCTGGTATCTTGGAGTAACATCTCTTTGTTTTGGGAAAACCCATATTTGAAATAATTTTGTTCTCTGGTCAGCGTTTGGATTAAACTCACTGTGTCTTATTCCTGAACCGGCACTCATTACCTGTACATCTCCGTTTTTGATAGTAGATTCATTTCCCATACTGTCTTTATGAGCTAAATCTCCTTCCAGCGGAATGGTAATGATTTCCATATTGTCATGCGGATGTGTTCCAAAACCCATTCCTGCCGCAACAGTGTCATCATTTAAAACACGAAGTGCTCCAAATTGTACTCTGTCCGGATTGTACCAGCTTGCAAAACTAAAACTGTGGTATGCATTTAACCATCCGTGATCTGCGTGTCCTCTTGTATCTGCTTTGTGAAAAACTGTAGTTGCCATGATATTTTTTGTTTTATTGATTATTATATTACAAAGATACCCCTGTCATAAGCATTTTGCACTTAACCTAGATTAAGAAAAAGAAAACATGAATTTACTGTTTTTTTTGGGGTGTATAGTTATTCAGTATGATAATTATATAAATATATTAGAAATAGCTGCAACATGAATGGTGCAAACAGTAAGTACTTTTGTGATTAGAAAATAATCTAAAATTCCCGGAATGATCAAGTTATATAAAGTGCTGGTATTTTTGTTTTTAATCTCTTCAAGTGCTTTTTCTCAGGTGGATTATAACAAATTAATTATTAGAAAAAATATATCCCAACAATGGGAATTGGATAGTATTGATAAAAAAGGAACTTTTAGATTAGTTTCCTATCGTCCTATTTATTTTGCTGCAGCACGTTGGTCGAGCAAAAGAAATGAAGCGCCTTTTGATGAAAGCGGCGAATTTGCCACGGATGAAAAAAACATTTTCAATAATATTGAAACTAAATTCCAAATCAGTTTTAAAACTAAATTATTTCAGGGACTATTCTTTGGTACAGGAGATTTATGGGCTGGATATACTCAAAAAGCGCATTGGCAGGTTTATAATAAAAAGTTGTCCAGAGCTTTTAGAGAACTAAATTATGAGCCGGAAATAATTTTAAATTTTCCGGTGAATATTGATTTGTTTCAGGGAAAAATAAGGACTTTTGGAATTATACTCAACCATCAGTCTAATGGAAAAGATATTCCTACTTCGAGAAGCTGGAATAGAATTATTTTAAATATTGGTTACGAATTCAACAACTGGACTGTGAATTTCAGACCCTGGTATCGTATGCCGGATACCGAAGACGAAAATCCGGGAATTACCAGATATGTGGGAGATGCAGAATTAGAATTAGGCACCCACTTTGGTAAACATGAATTTTATACTATCATAAACCATTCTTTCAGTACTTTTGAAAAAGGGAATATTCAGCTGAATTATGTATTTCCTATTCATGGACATTTAAGGGGGCATGCTCAGGTTTTTCACGGTTATGGAGAAACTTTAATTGATTATAATGTAAGCCAGACAACAATAGGGATAGGCGTTTCTTTTGCAAACTGGTAAGGAACCAGATTGTTCAAGCGGCTGTTTATTTTCGCAATAAACGTGATTTCATTTTGCTGAAAAATTCCGGTGTTACTCCTATATAGGAAGCAATTTGTTTTTGAGGTATTTTATGAGCCAGAGAAGCATATCTTTTATTGAATTTATCAAAACGGTCTTCGGCCGACAAACTTAAATTATCCATTAATCGTTCCTGATTGGCCACTAATGAATTTTCGGTCAGAATTCTGAAAAAACGTTCCAGTTTTGGAATTTCACTATAAAGCAGTTCCTGGTTTTCTTTAGAAAGTAATACCACTTCTGCGTCTTCTATTACTTCAATAAATAGATTTCCAGGTTTTTGCGAAATTAAACTGTACATGTCACCCATCCACCAGCCTTCACAGGCAAAACTTAAAACATATTCTACAATGTTGTCGTTAATGTTAAAACTTCTCAAAATCCCGGAATTCACAAAATAAGAATATTTACAAACTTCGCCTGAATTCAATAAAATACTTTTTGCTTTGTAGTGTCGAATTTCTGTTTTATTTAGGAAGAGTTCTTTTTCTTCAGGGGTTAGTGAAACAATTTTTTCTATGTTATTTATGATCAGGGACATCGTTCTTTTTATTTAAAATTTGATTACGCAATATACTTATTTTTAATTTTTTTTGTTCTTTTTTAAATTGGAGTATGCTTAAAGTTTTTCATTCAGAATGTTATTTTTTATATATTCTTAAATTCAATAATTTGTTGTTTAAATTGGTATATTAGCATTTAGCGTTACGCTCACTAAGAATTTTTAATTTTAACAGACTGATTCGTAATAAATCGGCAATTTCTATATTTAGCAAATTTTTGTAATGTCTGAAACAAAAGAACTTAATAACAAACTACTGGTTGTAAATCTTATGGAAGGAAATGAAAAAGCTTTTAGTGAGCTTTTTAATTACTATCATAATGATGTTTATGCTTATAGTTTAAGTATGCTTAAAAACCAGATTTTTGCAGAAGAAATAGTGCAGGATGTATTTTTGAACATCTGGCAGCATAGAGACAGACTTAATCCTGATTTATCGTTTAAATCTTATGTGTTTACTATTACACGCAACTTAACTTTTAATCTGATCAGTAAAATAGCAAATAATCGTAAATTTAAAGAAGAGGTATTTTACAACAGCCAAAAATCATACAATCCTGTTGAAGATACCATTGCAGATGCTGATTATGATGCCATAAAGAACAAAGCTATTGAACAATTGCCTCCTAAGCGTCGAATTATTTTTGAAATGTCCCGTAATAAAGAAATGAGTTATGAGGAGATCAGTAAAGAATTGAATATTTCTGTAAGTACAGTAAAAGGTCAAATGAGTAAGGCCTTAGCCGAAATTAGAGATTTTTTAGAAACTCACGGTGATGTTGCACTTCTTATAAGCCTTATTTCTGCCCGTTGGTTAGAATAAATTCGTAAAAAATCCCTTCAGATTTTCTTCTTTTTCACTTTCTTTTCACTTTCTTTTTGTTTGTATTTGTTTCTTTTTGGAGGTAAATTTATTATTTTTCAAAAAAAATAATAATACCCGATAGTACTTTTCGTTTTCTCATCTGTATTATATATAAGAACGTATATTATGCAACACGATACTCATATCCAAAAAATATTAAAAAAGTTCATTCTGAATCAATGTTCTGAAAAAGAGGTTGATGAAGTAGTACAGTATGTGCAGGATTTAACGGATTCAACCGGACTTCCAACTGTAGAAGAAGTACTCGCAATTTTAGACGAGAAACCCATGATGACAGAGCAGGACGCTATTCGCATTCAGAACACCATATTAGCAACTCCGCAAAAACAGCCAAAGACATCAAAAAACAAGTTCTATTTTATCAAATATGCTGCAGCAGCAATTTTTGTGGGACTTTTAACGATGAGCTATTTCTTTAGGGATGATATTTTCAACAAGCCGGACTCTGCTATTCCGGTAGTGATAAAACAGCACCCAAAAAGCCTGGAACCCGGTACGGATAAAGCAACACTTACACTGGCTAACGGTTCTCAGATTGCTTTAGTAAACGGAACATCACTTCAAACCCAGAATGCTAAAAGTAATGGTGCCGGAATCGTTTATGAAGCTGATGAAAAAAACACAGCTGAAGTAGTTTATAATTATCTGACTATTCCCAGAGGAGGAAAGTTCTTTATTAAATTATCCGACGGTACTCAGGTCTGGCTGAATTCGGAAACTAAATTAAAATTTCCGGTAGCATTTATTGAGGGACAAACAAGAGAAGTAGAATTAGTGTACGGGGAAGCTTATTTTGCCGTATCGCCTGCTGTAAAGCATAAAGGAGCTCATTTTAAAGTATTAAGTAACAAACAGCAGGTTGATGTAATAGGTACCGAATTTAACATCAAAGCGTATAAAGATGATGCTCATAGTTATACCACTCTAGTCGAGGGGAAAGTAGCGGTAAATATTGGAAATAAAAAACTAAAATTAACGCCCAATCAACAATTAAGTTTAAATACGATAACAAACAATCCGGTTGTAAAAAAAATAGAGGTCTACAGTGAAATATCATGGAAAGAAGGGGTTTTTACTTTCGAAAAAATAACTCTTAAAGATATGGTGAAGGTATTATCGCGCTGGTATGATGTCGATTTTATATTTAAAAATAAAGCAATTGAAAATGAAATTTTTGATGGTGTTTTAAGAAAAACCCAAACATTAGATGAAATTCTGAAGAGTATTAAATATTTTAAAATTATTAAAAACTATGAAATAAAAGACAAACAAGTAGTTCTGGAATAAACCACAAAGTAAAGCTCATTATGCTTTCTTTATTCCGCCCATTTAATCTGTTAATCCATTGTATAACCAAGCAAACCAGAAAATTATGAAAATTAAAGTATTGAATGTTTTTGATCTCGGCAGAGAAAAGCTGATTAAAACTGTTATGAGAGCATTTATCTTTTTATGGTGTACCAATGTTTTTTGTCTGAATGTACACAGCACATTTGCACAAGTAAATGTAACCATAGATAAAGACCAGTCTGTAACCATTTATGAGGTTTTTAAAATTATAAAACAACAGACGGATTTAAACTTTATCTATCCCAGAAAAGTTTTTAAAGACATGCCGGAGATAGCACTGAAAAAAGGCAAAATTGCAGTATCTACATTATTAGGGCAATGTCTTTCAGTTAATAATCTCCATTTTGAACTTACTGATGATCATACCATTTTAATTAAAGAAAAGCCTGTAACTACAAATAATTATGTACAGCAACAAGTAATAAGCGGGAAGGTTACTGATAATTCAGGCCAGCCTGTACCCGGAGTAAATATCGTTGAAAAAGGAACTAAAAACGGAATTCAAACGGATTTTGATGGTAATTTTTCAATAAAAGTAAAAAGCAGTAAAGCCATATTGGTTGTTTCTTATATTGGTTTTAAAACAAAAGAAATTCAAACAAACGGAGAAACTAATCTGGTAATTAAATTAGAAGAAGATTCTGCAACCTTAGAAGAAGTAGTAGTGGTTGGTTACGGTTCCGTGAAGAAAAAAGATTTGACCGGATCAGTGGTTTCTGTTGGTTCCGATAAACTGGAAGGAAGGTCTAATAGTAATGTGCTGCAATCGCTGGCGGGACAGGCAACAGGAGTGCAAATCACGCAATCTCAGGGTGCACCCGGTATGGCTCCTACGGTTAAAGTTCGTGGTGCTTCTTCAATCAACGCAGGAACTACACCGCTTTATGTAATTGATGGGATTCCGCTGGAAGATAATACCACAAATTCAACGGATACCGGAATTAGTTCAGGGAGTAATTTGAGTTTTAACCGAAATCCACTGAACTTTATTAATCCAAACGACATTGAATCAATTGATATCTTAAAAGACGCCTCTTCTGCGGCTATTTATGGTTCCAGAGGAGCTAATGGTGTGGTAATTATTACTACTAAACAGGGAAAAGCGGGAAAAACTAAAATTGATGCCACTTTTGAAACCGGTTTTTCACATGTAAACCGTAAAACCGACATGATGAATGCTTCAGAGTTTATTGCTTTTAATACTGCCGCCAGAAATAATTCATGGGCTACTATTGTTGCAGCAAACCCCACTGCGGTAAGAGGGAATAATACTCTTGTTCCAGTAGAATTCTCTGATCCGGAATGGATTGCCCGTATTGGCAAGGGAACTGACTGGCAGGATGTGGCTTTCAGAACCGCACATAATAAAAACTTTCAACTCTCGGCATCCGGTGGTAGTGAGAAAACACAATTTATGGTGTCACTGGGTTATTTAGATTCAGAAGGGGTAGTGGACAGGAATACCTATGACCGAATCAATTTGAGATCTAATATTAAACATAAGTTCAATGATAAAGTACGTATGGGAGTAAATATAGGACTGAGTCGCGCCAATGAAGCTCCTTACGGAACCGGAGGGAAAAGTGATGTAGTGAGTCTGGCTTTGCAAAGTAATCCTTTTTTTCCATTGTATGTTGAAACAGGAAGTCTTGGTTTTAAAGATCCAGCTTCTATTTGGAATACTTTTACAAAATATGGCTTCCAGCTCTGGCATCCGTATGCTTTGACAAGAGAAGCAACAGCTAAAAAAGTAACTAATATAGCAACCGTTACTTCTTATCTGGAGTGGGATATTATAAAAGATTTAACGATTAAAACTTCTGCAAGTTCTAATATTGAAAATACCGTTCATAATTTTTACTGGAATGCAGGACAAAACTGGGGATATTCCGGATGGGTTCCGGCGCAGGCTGATTTTAAAACCTTACAATCCAACAACTGGATTTCAGAAACTACATTAACGTATAATAAAACCTTCAATGAAGATCATAATTTAAATATACTGGCGGGTTATTCTGCTCAGGAACAGACTACTGATCTGAGTAGTATGACTGCCGGAAACTTTCCTAATGATTTAGTCCATACTTTAAATGCAGGAGTTGTCAATGCAGGTAACACTTTTTCTGAAGAATGGTCGCTGGTATCTTATCTGGCTCGTGCCAATTATTCTTACAAAGGAAAATATCTGGCTTCGGCAGCTATCAGAGCGGATGGTTCGTCCCGTTTTGGTAATAATAACAGATGGGGATATTTTCCATCAGGGTCGCTGGCATGGCGTGTTTCTGAAGAAGATTTCCTTAAAGAGGTTTCCTGGATTAGTAACCTGAAAGCCAGATTGAGTTATGGAGCTACAGGTAACAACCAGATTCCAAATTACGGATCAATCGGGGTGTTGGGGTACAGTCCGTATGTGAGCTCAGGTACTGTAAACCAGGGAATTTATACCACTAATTTTGCTGATAAAAATCTGAAATGGGAAAAAACAGGTCAGACTAATTTTGGAATTGATTTTAGTGTTTTTAATGGGCGTGTAAAATTTACCGGAGATATTTATTATTCGAAAACAAAAGATTTATTGCTGAATGTTCCTATTCCTATTCTTTCAGGATTCTCAACCACTTTAACAAACATCGGAGAACTGGAGAACAGAGGATTTGAATTAAATCTCAGCACACAAAATATTGACAGTGAGTTTAAATGGAGTACTGATCTTAATATTTTTGCAAATCGCAATAAAGTATTGAAACTGGGGGTTAATGATGCTCCAATAGATATTAATGTAAGTAGTATGACTTCGCGTACAGCTGTAGGAAAACCTATTGGAATGTATTATGGGTATGTTATTGATGGTGTTATCATGTCACAGGCTGAATTAGACAATAATGCTTATCCCGTATGGCCGGGAAGTGAAGCGGGTGATCCAAGAGTAAGAGATGTTAACAATGATGGTGAAATTGATTCTAATGACCGTACCTATCTTGGAAACAATCAGGCTGATTTTCAATGGGGTCTGACTAATAATTTTTCTTATGCAGGATTTGAGCTTTCCGTTTTATTAAGAGGTTCTCAGGGAGGTGAAATTCTTAATCATAATGCCCGTTATTTGAAATCAGGAGTAGGAGGCGGTAACCGAAATATGTATTCCGTTGTGAATAATTACTGGAAATCGGAAGCAGAACCGGGTAACGGAATGATTCCTAAACCACGTATGCTGCCAACAACTGTTCGTGATTTTGGATCCAGTTATTGGGTGGAAGACGGTTCCTTTGTTCGTATTCAGAATATTCGTTTAGGATATAATCTGCCTAAAACTTTTGTGGAAAAAATGAAACTGAGTAATGTAAAATTATATCTGAATATGGAAAATGTACATGTCTTCTCTGATTATTTAGGTTTTGATCCTGAAGGCAGTACGTATCAGTCCGGTGTCATGGTAGGTTTTGATTACGGAGCATATCCTAATCCGTTTACAGCTACTGCGGGAGTAAATATTAGTTTCTAAAAAAACGATACAAATCATTAAAACATAAGAAAAATGAAAAAGATATTATATATAACACTTTTTTGCAACCTATTCCTGTTAGGATGCAGTGGCGACTTTTTAGACAAAGCTCCTATTTCAAATGCTAATGAAGTAGAATTTTATAAATCTCAAGAGGATATTCAAACGGCATTATGGTCAGCTTATAATTCACTTTATACATTGTACGGTCCTGAGAGTCTGCCATCTTTTTATGGGGAGCTAATGTCTGATAACGCCTATAGTGACAATGCCGCCGGAAGAATTCAGGATTATGAAGGCTTTGAATTGCATACCATGGCGATTGATAATGAATTGGTTTTTAATTTCTGGAACAATTACTACAAAGCTATTTATATTGTAAATAACATCATTGTCAGTGCCGAAAAGCTGGATTTTACTACTAAGGAGGCATTAATTGGTGAAGCTAAGTTTTTACGTGCCTTGTATTACTTTGATATGGTTCGTGCCTGGGGCGACGTGCCTCTGGTTACCACTCCTTTAAGTGTGGCTGATTCATATGCTCAGGGACGTACGCCTAAAGAACAGGTTTATGCACAGATTATTGAAGATCTTGAATTTGCTGCCGCAAAATTACCGGTGAAAACCAGTCAGCGTTTTGTAGGTGCTGCCAGTCAGGAAGCAGCAAATACACTCTTGGGGAAAGTGTATTTAACTATGGGAAATAAACCTAAAGCGATTGAGGCGTTAATGAAAGTATATGGCAGGTTCAGCCTGGTTCCTTATGCAGATTTATGGAATTTAACTAAAAAAAACGGAGCATCGTCTATTTTTGAAATTCAATACAAAGGCGGTATTTCTAATCCGTACAGTTTATACTGGGCAATGTTCACTCCGGTTGATAACCGGGTTGTTACGTCCTGGGGTGGCGGATTCAATCAGATTACCGATGATTTGTGGAATGCTTATGAAGCTGGAGATCCCAGACGTGATATTTCTATCCAAAATGGCTATCAGACAGCCAGCGGAGCAACTGTAGATGTAAAATTTCCAATCAAATGGAAAGATACTGCAGCCCCGGTGAGCGGTTTAAGAGAGGCTTCGGATAATAATTTTATGATTCTCAGATATGCTGATGTGCTGTTAATGCTTACAGAAGCAACTTCTGATCCTAAATATCTGAATGAAGTTCGTAACCGTGTAGGTTTAGCAGCTTATGGTACTGCGGGTTATCCGGCTCAGTACAATACAATCGAACTGGCATTAGAACATGAAAGACAGGTAGAATTTGCATCCGAATTTCATCGTTGGTTTGATTTGATCAGAACCGGAAGAGCAATTACAGTGATTGAAAACAGCAGTAAAAATATAACTATTGAAACAGCAGATGATTTGCTGTTACCGGTTCCGTTTTTAGTAATTAATCAGAATCCTAATGTAATTACTCAAAACGAGGCTTATAAATAAAAAGAAAACTTAATTGGTGGTTAGTTTAGTTTGTTTGGACCGCTTCCTTATCTCTCCGATAAGGAAGTGGTCTTTTTTATTCCAGAGTTTATAGGGACAATAGGTGTTGCTTTGCTTAATTCGAATAATTTTTAAACATATAAATCCATAACAAGCGGGATAGCCGAATGTTTAAAGGTGCTAAAGCGACTATAACTGCCATGATAGCAGGAATGATTCTCAGGTCGAAGGTTTCTTTAAAAAAGAAACTGGCAATCACATAAGTCGTAATTCCCTGAGCTACCGTCAGCCCGTAACTCACATACATGGCACCAAAAAAATAACCTGGTTCTTTTTTGAATTTATAATGACAATGTGGGCAGTATTCATTCATTTTTGGAAAACCAAACCGGAAAAAAATACTTTTTTCTTTAAAAATTTTCCCCTGATGACAATGCGGACAATCATTTTTCAGAATATGGATAAGTGTATTTGACATAATTTCTGTTTTTTTACAAAGGTATTTATTAGCTATCTGCCGGCTATTTTCTATATTCGCTTATTGTAGCACAAAAAAGACATTTGTCAGAATGAAAAAATATCCCGTTTATAGTATCGAACAGTTCAACTGCAATTCAGTTAGCAGTGATTTGTATATTAATACGTTTAAAAATCATTTGGTCAGCCATAGTTTTATAGAGAAACCGCACCGCCATAATTTTTATCTGTTGGTTTTTTTTATCAATGGTTCCGGAATGCACGAAGTCGATTTTGATCGCTTTGATATTCGTCCGGGTAGTGTTTTTGTGTTACAGCCCGGGCAAATGCACCATTGGATTTTGTCTGAAGATATAGAAGGTTTTATTGTTTTCTATACGGCTGAAATGTATAATTTATATTTTGGTAATAAAAAAATCGAGGATTATCCTTTTTATTTTTCGGTACAAAATAGTCCTGAAATTGTTTTAGAGGAAGCAGAAATCAATCAGGTTTTGCCTTATTTTGAAAACTTAATTGCCGAAAGTCAAAGCAATCAGTTATTGAAGCGGGATAAGATTATGAATCTCTTGGACAGTATTCACATTGAGTTGGCACGGAAGTACAGTCAGATTCATGTTCATGAAGCGCATTCTTATAATGTGAAAATTAAAAATCTGGAACAACTTTTAGAGCAAAAATTCAAAGAAGAAAAATCGGCGGCTTATTACGCATCGGAGCTTCATATTACGCTGAAACATCTGAATCGAATTTGTAATGAAATCCTAAAAAAAACAACCACCGAAGTAATTGTGGATCGGGTAGTGCTGGAAGCCAAACGCATGCTGCTGGATAAAAACTGGACCGTCAATGAAATAGCAACCGAGTTGGGCTATGACGATTATTCTTATTTTAGTCGCTTGTTTAAAAAACACACGAGTGTAACACCCACCGCTTTCCGATTATTGAAAAAAGATTAGGAGTTATTTTTTTTAATATAGATTTTTAACCGCAAATTGCGCAAATTACTTTTATTTAACGAATTCATTGTCCTTAGCTTCCGCAGTCGAGCGTCAAATGTTTGAAGAATGCGTAAAAAGAAAAGTTGTTTGAGCGCAGCGAGTTCTTTTCTTTTAGCATTTGAAAACTAATTTGACCGACGAGGAAGTGTAAGACTTGATTTTTTTGTTTCTTTTTTGATCAAGCAAAAAAGAAAATTGGTAAACCATAATTTTACTTTTATTAAAAACGCGATTGGTAATGTTTTTTACGTAATGCAATGAAATAAAAAATGTATCGAGAACCGTTATAGATGAGATATTGGATTAGTTAATTTTGATTAAGCAAAAAAGAAAATTACTTTACATTCACTAAACTCGCCGCTTTTACGGCCTTTTCTACAACTTCTTCAATTGGTGTTTCTAAAGTATCATTAACTAATGCAACTCCCATTCTTCGGTACATTCTTGACGATGGTTTACCAAAGATTCTAAAATCAGTTTTAGGCAATGCAGCAATTTTTTCAATTCCAGTATATGTTGGATTCGAACTATTTTCAGATGCTAAAATAACCGCACTTGCTCCTGTTTTTTCTAAGGTAATTTCGAAAATGGGTAAACTCAAAACCGCTCTTAGATGCAATTCGAATTCGTTGAAATTCTGTGTTCCTGCCAGTGTTACCATTCCGGTATCATGCGGACGAGGCGAGAGTTCAGAGAAATAAACACCATCATCGGCTATGAAAAATTCAACGCCAAAAAGTCCTGCTCCACCTAAGGCTTCGGTTACTTTTTCGGCCATGTCCTGCGCTTCGTACAAATCTTTATCGGAAATTCGGGCAGGTTGCCAGCTTTCCTGATAATCGCCACGTTCCTGACGGTGACCAATTGGCGCACAGAATAAAGTACGATTGTTGTTTTGAGTTACGGTCAATAAAGTAATCTCCGAATTGAATTTTACAAAAGCTTCCACAATTACTTCCACCACATCACCACGCGAACCTGCTACAGCATATTCCCATGCTTTTTCAATATCAGCTTCGGTTTTTATCGTAGATTGTCCTTTTCCTGACGAAGACATTAATGGTTTTACGACACAAGGAATGCCTACTTCAAGAACGCCTTTTCGTAATTCCTCGGCTGTTGTAGCGTAACGGTATTCGGCAGTTTTTAATCCTAATTCTTTAGAAGCTAAGTCACGAATGGCTTTGCGATTCATTGTAAAGTTGGCCGCCTTAGCCGATGGAACAACGGTAATGCCTTGTTTTTCGTAATCGTAAAAACGCTCGGTTCTAATGGCTTCTATTTCAGGAACGATGAAGTCAGGATTGTGTTTGGCTACAATCTTATCTAAAGCGTCGCCATCCAGCATATTAATCACTTCAAAATCGTGAGCCACTTGCATAGCCGGAGCATTTTCATAGCTGTCAACTGCAATCACAGTTTGCCCGATGCGTTGTGCTGCGATTACAAATTCTTTACCAAGTTCGCCTGAGCCGAGAAGGAGGATTTTTGCCATTTTTATGATTTTATTGCGAAAACAAAAATAGTTTAAAATTTGGAGTATTGCGACTTCAAATTTTAAACTATTTATAAGTAAAAGTATTGTTCTATAATTTAATCTTTATGGTCACAAGTACTAAACTTAGACTGCCATAGGGAATCGTAGTTACTTATATTCTAATAAGTATTATTCTTAGTTTTTAATCATAATGATTGGAGTAAGTTCTGTTTTTAATTTTTCAAATTCGTCTTTACTCATCATGTCAATTTCCATCAATTCTTTTGATTCTTTTAATTTTGCAATAGCTTCATCTCTAGTCATTTTTCTATTTTTTAATAAAATTTCACCAGACTCAATCGCTAACTCGGTATCCATTACGCTTAAATATTTATTTATTCCAAAAGCTCTACCATTTATTTCTCCCAAAACCATAATAACGTACAAAGGTTTGTTTTTACTACCCCTATGATATGTTTTTATTTCCTTGACAACAACGGTAGTATTCTTTAAACTATTGTCTGCCATATTCTGTGCATCTCCGCCCATGGCTGTCATAATACTTCCAAATCCAGCAGGTCTGCCCATTTGTACAAATTCGTAAGTTTTTTTAGAAGTACTTCTTGATTGTCCCACACCTCCTCTTGCTTTGGTTCCATAACTACCTGAGTAAGTTCTAGTATTCATCTCTTGAGATGTAGGTACTCCTAGTACTAAAGTATCACCTATTTTGACACTATTCTTACTGGTTGTTAAATATTCTTTTACTTGAGAACCACTTTTAATTGAGCTGAAAAAGTTAATGTCTTGAGTGTTTTCGTAAGTCAATAAGTTGATGTCCTCTTGTGCATACATAGTAATAATTGACAAAAAAATAGTGAAAAATGTAATTGTTTTTTTCATAATAGTTATTTAATTATAATTGTTTGTTTAATATTTCAAAACGTTTTATTTACAGTGGATCTGAAAGTAAATTAAGCCTAGTATTTGGGTTTTTCAAATTTCAATTAACGGCGTTGCGAGTTGTTAAGTAATGTTGTCATTGTGATTTTTCAAAGCTTAAAAATAAATATTCTGAAATTGTTTTCGCTAAATTAACACTTAATATAGCATGCCTTTCCTCAATTTTATATTCAGATTTCAATGGTCCATTTCCATGTGAATCACTATAAGAATTCCGAAGTCCGGAAACACCGTTTATGATGCTAAAAATCCCTGATAAAATTTGTTTTAGATATTCATTTTCAGAATCTCCTGGAGATATTTTTAATATTGCTGAAACTACTTTGTATAATTTAATTAAGTTACCATCATATTCATATTTTTCTTGTGTTTTAGTTTCGACAATGAATAGGCAAATTGATTCAATTAAAGTTCTGGCATTTGTTATGGAACCGTCATAATCTTTTTCAGCTATTTTGGAATTACACTTTTTTATCTGCTCGTGTATGTATTCAAAAGAAATTCTATCTAACTCTTTAGTTTCAACCAAGTCAGTAGTTTCTATTTCAAAATCTGGAAAATATGTAACTTGGGTTATTTCTGGTTCATTATCTTTTAAAGGATAAATTTGTAATACTGCATTAAATATTTCTTGTTTATCAGCTGGTGAAAGTTTATCAATTTCCGCTTGAATTTTTGGATGAGACTTTATCTCAAATGTGCTTAATCTTGAATACCATCTACTTCCAAATGTACTTGATTCATCAAGATATGATATGGAATTACTTAATAAAGCAGATAAGTCTTGACGACCTTTGTAATCTAATACTCTCTTTAATTTTTTAATATCTTTATCTTGCATGAATTCTGATTATGAGATTTCTTATAATCTTGCCTAACTTGTATGTAAGTCTGATTATTGTCAGACTTATATAGTTTTCAAATATATGAAAATATCTTACAAAAGTTCTGCTCTCTAATTATTTCCTTTTAATTCTTTTAGAGAAGTAAATTCCAGTTAAACCTCCTTTTAAGCACCCATTGCTCCGTTAAAAATGCCCTATTACACCTGTAAATAGGTATAAGTACTCCCGTTTTATAGGTGGTGTACACCTGTTTTCAGGGTATAGTACACCTGTTTTGTAGGTGGTATTATACCCATTTTGGGGAGTACTTAGCCTGTTTTACCGGTGTATAACTCCGTTAAAACAGGCTATGTCGCGTATTTTTGGACTGAATATTGACTTTTTTATTTTGTCATTGAGACAAAAAAAAGCCTCATTCATTACAATGAGGCTCGTTGTTGCGGTAATTGAATTACCTATTGGATCTGGTTTACAACTTAATTTCAGTCATTCGGTCATCGATAAAACGAAACCCCCAGCCCGGTAAATCGTGCGGTTTTGCAAAACCATCCTGAATAACCATTGGGTTGTCAATTAATGGATCGACCCAGTCAAAAGATTCCACGCCCACGCCATTTGAAATGGTACACAACAACGGAACATCATAATCTTTGTAATAATGTGGGAGCACAGGCAGGTGAAAACTTTTAGCCAAAGCCGCACTTTCGCGCCAGGCTTCGACACCACCAATTCTCAAAATATCGGGTTGCCAAATGTCTAAGGCATTTCGGGTGGCTAATTCTCTAAGCGGCAAAGTGTCAAATTCTCTTTCTCCCATAGCCAGTGAAATTCCGGTGTGGTTTTTCAGGATTTCATAACCCTGGAAATTCTGGTGATGGATGGGTTCTTCAAACCAGTTGATGTTTAAATCCCTGGCTTCGCGCGCCAGTTTCATTGCCGATGGCAAATCCATTCCCTGATTGGCATCCATCATAATATCGACTTTGTCGCCCACGGCTTCACGCACTAAACGCAAACGCTCGACATCGGTGCTCACTTTTGGAGAACCTACTTTTATTTTTACCGCTTTGAAACCACGGTCGGCATAATTGGTTACTTCTTCAATCAATTCGTCAATAGAATAGGAAATCCAACCGCCACTTCCGTAAATGGAAACTTTTTCTTTGTGTGTGCCTAAGATTTTATGGATGGGTTGTCCCAAAGTTTTTCCCCAGGCATCCCACATGGCGATGTTGATAGCGGCTTGTGCCCAACGCAATACGCCTTGGTTTCCAAAATATTCCGCTAATTCGTCTAGTTTTTGGTAAACAGCCGCAGTTTCATTGACATTATAACCTTTTATAACCGGAATAATATCTTTTAAAGCACCTACAATGGCATTGGGAGAATATTGAAAAGACAATAAATAGGATTCTCCAATGATGCCGTTTTCTAATTGGATTCTCATCACAATAAAGGAGATTTCGGTTAGCGTATGGGTAGCATCGGCAATTGGTTTTTTAAGCGTGGAAGTCGCTTTGTATAGTTTTACGTCTCTAATGGCGATCGATGAGTTCATGCTGTAATGATTTTAGTATCTGCAATATTACAAATCTTAAATAAACACTATTTGCATTATAAAAGCAATTTCAGACACTATATTGATGCAAAATAGTGTTATTTTTACCGTTTTACATCCGTTTAGAGTCTATGAAAGCAGAATACCGAAGTATTAGCCCGTCGCCGGGGAGTTCGTTCAGAACCAGTATTTTTGAAGGAAAAGAATTTATCGCTTCCTGGCATTTTCATCCGCAGTATGAACTGACTTATATTTTGGGTAGCAGTGGGATTCGGTATGTGGGGGATAATATGGCTAATTTTGAGTACGGCGATTTGGTTTTAGTGGGTTCTAATTTGCCGCATTGCTGGAAAACGGTTGGTGAACAAAAGGAAGAAGTGCGCTGTATTATTATCCAATGGGATGAAGATTTGCTGAGCGGTTGGTTAGAAAAAGAAGAGTTTCAATACATCAGGCAAATGATGCAACTGGCCTCGCGTGGAATTCATTTCCCTAAAGATCATGCGCTGTTGGTCGAAAAAAAAATGTTGGAATTAATCGATTTGCCTCCTTTTGAGCGGCTTTTGTCTTTTTTGCAAATCTTACAAGAATTGACCAAAGCTCATCATAATTGTTTGGCAGGAGAAGGTTTTACGAGCAATTTGACGGTGAAGGAAAGCGAGCGTGTCAATTTGATTTACAATTATGTCAAAGAATATTACAATCAGCAGATTACCTTAGAGGATATTGCTCAAAAAATAGCGATGAATAAGGATTCTTTTTGTCGCTTTTTCAGGAAAACCTTTCGCAAGTCTTTTTTTGAATTTATCAATGAGTACAAAATTAGTTTGGCGACTAAAATGTTGATCAATACGGATTTAACCGCATCGGAAATAGGGTATCAGGTAGGCTATAATAATCTGAGTTTTTTTAATCGTCAGTTTCAGAAATTTGTCCAAATGTCACCTTCCAGATATCGAAAAATGTACAGGACGATATAAGCTGCATAGCTGCTCTTATGGTTTCTTATTTCTGTTAATTATATAGTATAACGCATTGGTAGACCAGAGTGCCCATACAATTAATACGGGCTGAAACAGCAAACGTATGAATCGTTTTTGATTAGTGTCGAGACCAAAAGCACTAATGCCATTGGTATACTGTGATATATTTCCCGGAAATACCAACACATAAAATACGGCTAAAGCAATTCCGATTTGAATACGATATTTAGACAGAAAAATCATTGCCAGACCCAGAGCAATCTCTACAACCCCCGAAAAAACTACTACAAAATCTATAAAAGCTGGATCTCTGGGCAGCCACATAGGTACCTGTGCCGTAAATTCCTGACGTTGAAAAGTGAGATGACCTACACCGGCCAGTACCATAAGAGAGCCTAGCAGTATTCTGAAAATATTTTGCAATAAAGAAGTTTTCATGTCTAAATTTTAAAAAGTGAAAGATGGTCTGTTTTTATAAAAAATAACCCCAGAAAGTCCTGAGGTTATTGTATTTGTAGAGTGCTAATTAGGAGTTTAATTTTAACTTCATTAAAACAGCTCTGATACTATTGAGTTGTTTGCTGATGAGTGCTACCTGATTAGGACTAAGATGTTCATTTTCTAAAGCCATTTCGTATTTTTCGACAGCCGCTTCTTCACCGGTAATGCAGGCATTTATAATTGCTTCGGTATCATTACTTGTAAATGTTGATTTAATGTCAATCCATGCACGGTGTATAGCACCTAATGGTCCGCCTCCTGCAGTATCTGTTGTTTTTCCTAATCTGTTGATTTCATCCTGAAGTTCAACAATGAACAAAGCACGTTCGCGGGCATAATTTGTAAAATTCGATTTAATCAGTGGTTCTTCTGCATGTTCCGCAGCATTGGTATATCCTAGTTTACCATCTTCCAAAATGGCAATTAGTCCGTCTAATGTGCTTACTATTTCTGTTCTGTTTTCATCTGTATTTGTCATGATATTGATTTTTAATGATTTATATATTACAAAGATGGGGATAGTAAGTCTTTTTAATCTTATACTATTTCGGGACGTTTTTATAAAATTTCAGAATTGCGAATGCTAATGTGTTTTCTCACTGAAAAATTTACCAACTTTTTAACAATGAGGTATGTAGCTTTTGTAATACTTTTATAGGAGAGAAATAATTTTATTTTCCTGCTTATGAAAGGATTTTTACCATTACTGCTGTTTTTTTTATTTCAATGGAGTTTTGGACAATCTGTTGAAGGGAAACTAATTCATGGAAAAATAGTGGCAAATTCCGGAAATATTGATGGAGTCACGATTGTGAATATCGTTAATGAAAAAGCTACTGTAAGCGACAGTAATGGTGAATTTTATATTTTGGCAAAAGTCGAAGATTTATTAGTTTTTTCTTCTTCTAATTTAGAAATCCATCGTAAGCTTATTGAAGAAGAAGATTTGAAATCAGAATTTTTAACCATCAAAATGTTTGATAAAATCAATCAGCTTGATGAAGTGGTAGTTAACAAACATCCGGAAATAAATGCCGTTTCGATGGGAATTATTCCTAAAAAAGTAAAACATTTTACTCAGATGGAAAGAAAATTGTACACGGCAGGTGATTTTAAACCCATACACTTACTGGGACTTTTGGGTGGAGGTTTAGAACTTGACCCAATTATAAATGCTATAAATGGTCGGACTAAATCAATTAAGCATATGATTGAAATCGAAAAAAAATCTAGTTTGTTAAATCAAATAGAATATCTTTTTGATGAAGAATATTATACAAAAAAGTTACGTATTCCTAAAGAGCACATCAAAGGATTTCAATATTATTGCGTGGAGGATGAAAAAAACAGTAGTATTTTGAAATCAAAAAATAAAACGAATATTGAGTTTTTGATGGCCCGGTTAGCAATAGAATACAATGACATAATTCTTTGTGAAGCAGAATAAAAAATTATCTAGTTTGGATTGGGATTTGCGTGAGGGATAGTAGTGGAAATCCTTTATGTTTTTCCTTTAAAAACATAAAGATTGCAGCGAATAGCCCGACCCTTTAGGGACACGCCACAAAAAAGCCCCAAGTTTTACCTGAGGCTTTGTCTTTCATCGTTTTATTAGAAAATTATTTAGTTGTTTTTGGCACAACTACATTTGGTTTAGTTTGTGGTGTCATATCTGTACCTAAATAGAAACCAGGGTGAGGTGGCTGATTGTAAGATGAATTTTGCCAGGCTATCGCTACTCTGTATTGGGTGTCGTGCATCAATGTATATAATTTATGATCAGTAGGGATGTTAGTAGTATAAATTCTAATAGCAGTATTATCCTCTTTGCGTAAAATTACTTCTTCACGCCAGTCTCCAAAAAGATCCGCGCTTAAACAAGGTGTTGCTTTTGTTCCGTTGTTTGATTTGTAACCTGTAGCAGTTAGTAAATTATCGCTTTTAGCATTGGTGTAATCCCATTTGTCAATTCTGTTGGAGTTTAATAATTCTCTGCTTAAATCGCCATCCCACCAGATGGCAAAATTCATCGAAGGTTTAGCAGTTCCTATTTCGTTTCCTTTGCAATTGTATAAATTTCCTACTGAACCCCAGTATTCATAGCCTTTATGGCGAGGGTCAATATCAGCAGCCAGACCACGACCTACATCGATTCCCTGACCATTTACACCCCATAATGGTTCTCCGGTTTTGGCATCTCTGAATTCAAGTCCGTATTGACCGTAACTTCTGGGACTTTCATGACATTGCCATACTTCCTGTCCGGGACGATCGGGATCCATATCAGTCATGTGCAGAGAATCCCCATGCCCCAGACCATTGGAATATAATGTTGTTCCGTCATCATCAATCGCATTACTGCCATTACAGACTTCGTCTTTCCCGTCTCCGTCAACATCACCCACAGTCATCTGATGGTTTCCCTGTCCGCGGGCAGCTTTGTTTTCAGCATCGTCACTGTCATAAATCCATCGTTTAGAAAGTTTGTTATCTCTCCAGTCCCATGCCACACGAACAAGTCTGGTGTAATAACCGCGTCCCATAACCAGACTAGGTTTTTCTCCATCCAGATAAGCAACGGCTGCAATAAAACGATCTACACGATTGCCATGATCATCACCCCAGCCAATACCGTTTCCGCCACGGGCAGGTAAATAATCAGTAGTTGCCATTGCTTTACCAGTTAATCCATTAAAAACCGTTAAGAACTCAGGGCCTGATAAGATAAATCCGTTTTCATTTCTATAATCTGCAGTAGCTGATCCTATTATTGTTCCAGTTCCGTCGATAGTTCCATCGGCAGTTTTACAGGCCATTTCAGCTTTTCCGTCCGAATCTAAATCATATACCATAAATTGGGTATAATGTGCTCCGGCACGAATATTTTTTCCTAAATCAATTCTCCAGAGCAAAGTTCCGTCCAGACGATAGCAATCAATAAATACATTTCCGGTATAGCCTTTGTGCGAGTTGTCATGCGCATTGGAAGGATCCCATTTTACAAAAATTTCATATTGTCCGTCTCCATCCACATCGCCCACACTGCAATCATTTACGTTGTAAGTGTAAGCACGTCCGTCAGGACTGGTTCCGCCAGCGGGAATTTGCATCGGTATATCTAAATAGGGATTAGCCTATACATTCGCGGTTTCTGAAGCAGCTTCTTCTTTACCATCCACAATCGCACGGATATAATAGTTGTCATCTGTGGT
This sequence comes from Flavobacterium sp. ARAG 55.4, assembly GCF_051846875.1. NCBI lineage: Bacteria > Pseudomonadati > Bacteroidota > Flavobacteriia > Flavobacteriales > Flavobacteriaceae > Flavobacterium > Flavobacterium sp. ARAG 55.4. The sequence goes on from NZ_JBPYCT010000001.1 coordinate 245,544, forward strand.
TGTTTCGTGAGTGAAATTGGTTTTTGTAGTAAAAGGACTTTCTGCCACTTTTTTGCCATTGCAATACAAATTGTAGCTTACATCTGTAGGTTCGGTTCCCAGCATTCGCCAGTTAATATATACCTGATTGGGGTTGACACGCGTGGCAACAAGACCTCGATTTAGTTTTTCTACTATTCGTTGCGCCTGCATGTGTGAACTAATTCCGAAAATTAATAAGAGCAGAATAACTGATTTTCTAAGAAAACCTGAAGTAAATTTTTTATTCATAATTGGTTTATAGGGTTGGTTGATTTGGCGCATTTATCACAAAATTAGTGCCAAAAAAAGCCTCAAGTTTCCTTGAGGCTGATTATATGAAAATCGAACTTTAGACTATCCAGCTAAAGCATCTTTAATTCTTTTTAATGCTTCTTTCAACAATTCGTCGCTGGTTGCATAAGAAAAACGAATACAGTCCGGGTTTCCAAAAGCATCACCGGTTACTGTTGCTACATTAGCTTCTGCTAAAAGATACATCGAAACATCGTTAGCATCTTTGATTTCAGTTCCTTTTAAAGTTTTTCCGAAGAAAGAAGAAACGTCAGGGAATACATAGAAAGCTCCTTCCGGAACGTTGATTTTAATTCCTGGGATTTCTTTTAATAAGCCAACAACTAAATCTCTACGGCTGTGGAAAGCCTGAACCATGTGGTTTAATACTGATGGATCAGCATCTACTGCAGTAATAGTAGCACGTTGTGCCACAGAGTTTGCTCCTGAAGTTACCTGTCCCTGAATTTTAGTACAGGCTTTAGCAATAAATTCCGGTGCTCCAATGTATCCAATTCTGTATCCGGTCATAGCAAAAGCTTTTGCAACTCCGTTTACAGTGATGGTTCTGTCAAACATTCCCGGAACAGATGCAATACTGCAAAAAGTTCCTGAGAAATTGATGTGCTCATAGATTTCGTCAGCTACTACATAGATGTTTGGGTATTTTTCTAAAACTTTAGCTAAAGCTGTTAATTCTTCTCTGTTGTAAACAGATCCAGAAGGGTTACAAGGAGAAGAGAACCACATCATTTTAGTTTTTGGTGTGATAGCCGCTTCTAATTGTTCCGGTGTGATTTTGAAATCAGTTTCTACAGAAGTGGGAACTTCTACAGGAACTCCACCTGATAATTTTACAATTTCGAAGTAAGAAACCCAGTAAGGTGCTGGTAAGATTACTTCGTCACCGTCGTTTAACATTACCTGTGCAATGTTGTATAAAGACTGTTTAGCTCCTGTAGAAACTACAATATTTGCTGGTTTGTAGTCTAAGTCATTGTCTCTCTTGAATTTTCTGCAGATAGCATCTTTCAATTCAGCATATCCGTCAACCGGCGAATAGGTGCTGTAGTTTTCGTCAATCGCTTTTTTAGCGGCTTCTTTAATGAAGTCAGGCGTGTTAAAGTCAGGTTCTCCTAAACTTAAACTGATGATGTCTTTACCCTGCGCTTTTAATTCTCTGGCCAAAGCCGCCATTGCTAATGTTTGTGATGTAGCAAGATTGTTAATTCTGTCTGAAAGTGGATTACTCATTAATAAAGTGTTGATAGCCCTGAGTTTTTTTATTGGAAACAGGGTGGTTAATTATTTATTTTAATTAATTATTGTTCAAAAGTACCAGGTACTTCATTTATTTTTTTAAGCCATTTCTGGTTTCATTCCTAATTCTTTTAAATGCCTGAAATGTGCAATAATTGCATCTCGCATGGTTTTGTATTCATAATAAGGCAGGTTGCATTCCTGTGCGGTTTCACGAACAATTTTTGCAATTTTGCCATAATGAATGTGACTGATATTTGGAAAAATATGATGTTCTATCTGATGATTTAGACCTCCGGTGTACCAGTTTACTAATCGGTTTTTAGGAGCAAAATTAGTTGTGGTAAATAATTGGTGAATAGCCCAGGTGTTTTCCATTTCCCCTAATTCATTGGGTGAAGGATTTTCGGTTTCTTCTACTACGTGAGCCAATTGGAAAACAATACTTAAAATCAATCCTGCAGTATAATGCATGATAAAGAATCCAATTAATACTTTCCACCAGACAATTCCAATTACGATTGGTAAAACAATCCAGATAGCAACATAAATAATCTTAGTGATGATTAAAGTAGTCCATAAAATTTTAGGACTTTTAGGTTCACCATAAGATAATTTTCTTTTCAGATAGTTTCTCATTTGCTTAAAATCGGTTGTAATTGCCCAATTAAAAGTCAATAATCCATATAGAAAAACAGAATAATAATGTTGAAAACGATGAAAACGATGCCATTTAGCACTTTTAGTAAAACGAATGATTCTTCCTGCGTCTAAGTCTTCATCATGCCCGGGAATATTGGTATAGGTGTGGTGCAGTACATTATGTTGTACCTGCCAGTTGTAGACATTTCCGGCTAACACATAAATGGTTCCGCCCATAATTTTGTTTACCCAGTTTTTATTCGAATAAGAACCATGATTGCCATCATGCATGACATTCATACCCAATCCGGCCATCCCAATTCCCATAACAATAGTTAAAAGCAGGTGTGCCCAAAAAGGCATATTAAGGGTAAGAATTAAAAAATAAGGAACAAGGAAAACGGTAAAAAGGATAATCGCTTTTAAATGGAGTTTCCAATTACCTGCTTTTGAAATGTTATTTTCTTTGAAGTAATTGTTTACCCGCGAGTTAAGCGTTCTAAAAAACTTTAGTTTGTCTTGCTTAGCAAATGTAGGTGCGGTTGTATTCATATAATTCAAAAATAGCGTTCAAAGATAATTATTTATAAATTTTAACTCTGCAAAATTGAGTTAAATATTTCAAACTTAAAAATAGTACTTTTGTTAAAAAAAATAAAACGATGGACGAAATATTGCGCTATTTTCCGGATTTGACCGATATTCAAAAAGAACAATTTCAAAAACTGGATTTTTTATACCACGATTGGAATGAAAAAATAAATGTAATCTCCCGAAAAGATATTGATTCCTTATATACTAAACACGTGCTGCATTCTTTAGGAATTGCTAAAATCATGAAATTTGAACCTGGCAGTTATGTTCTGGATGTGGGAACCGGTGGCGGATTTCCGGGAATTCCATTGGCTATTCTGTTTCCCGATACCCGTTTTTACCTGATTGATGTAATTGCTAAAAAAATAAAAGTAGTTCAGGGAGTGGCTGATGCTTTAGGACTTAAAAATGTAAAAGCAGAACAAATTCGTGCCGAAAATGTAAAAGGTGATTTTGATTTTATCGTGAGTCGTGCTGTAACTAATATGCCGGATTTTGTCTCCTGGGTAAAAACCAAAATCAAGAAGCAACAGAAGCACGAATTAAAAAATGGAATTCTGTACTTAAAAGGGGGAGATTTATCTGAAGAATTAAAAGATTTTCCAAAAGCCACACAATACGATTTAGCAGATCATTTTAAAGATGAATTTTTTGAAACAAAGAAAGTGGTGCATTTACCGTTGAAGTTTGTGGTTTAAAATTTGTGAACAAAATAACTTTTTAACTTTTAAATTTTTCAGAATTATAATGGTAAACAAATTACGATCAGGCTGTTTTTTGTTAGTATTACTTGTAGCTGCTAATCTAAACGCACAAAAAACGGATACAGGAAACTGGTTTCTGTATTTTGGAAATCAAAAAATTAATAATCGCTGGAACTGGCATAACGAAGTGCAATACCGTAATTATAATTTTGCCGGAGATTTGGAACAATTATTATTGCGAACAGGGATAGGGTATGATTTATCCGAAAACAATAATAATCTGTTGTTGGGATATGCTTATATTCATTCCGAGCCTTATGTGGCAGGAACGGATGATAAACTGGAAACCGATGAGCATCGCATTTTTCAACAGTTTATCACAAAACAACAATTTGGCAGAATCAATATTCAGCATCGTTATAGGATTGAAGAACGATTTGTAAAAGATGATTTCAAATTGCGGTTGCGTTATTTTATTTCTTTGAATGTCCCCATCAATAAAAAAGTAATGGAGAAAAATGCTGTTTATGCTTCTGCATACAATGAAATCTTTCTGAATACAGAACAGAATCAGTTTGATAGAAATCGCCTCTATGGCGGAATCGGGTATTGTTTTAACAAAAGTATAAAAGTCGAAGCTGGAATTATGTCGCAAATGATGACCAATAACAGCAGAGCACAATTTCAGATTATGGTTTTTAATAGTTTGCCTTTTTAGATTTCTACAGAATAAAAAAATAAAAACTACCCAAATTCAACTAATTTGAATTTGGGTAGTTTTTTTAAATCTAAAATCTGATTTCTAAAATCTAAAATCAGAATCTATTCTCCTAAAAACGGATATCTGTAATCTTCCGGAGAGACAAAAACTTCTTTAATTGTTCTTGGTGAAACCCAACGCAGTAAGTTTAAAACAGAACCTGCTTTATCATTCGTTCCCGATGCTCTGGCACCCCCAAAAGGTTGTTGACCTACAACGGCTCCGGTAGGTTTGTCATTGATATATAAATTTCCTGATGCGTTTTGTAATTTTACAGTTGCTTCCTCGATTGCATAACGATCCTGACTAAAAATAGCTCCTGTAAGTGCATAATCAGATGTTTCGTCGATAAGTTTTAAAGTATCTGCCCAATCAGAATCTTCATAAATATAAATAGTTAAAACAGGACCAAATAATTCGGTTTCCATCGTAATGTATTTCGGATTTGTGGTCAGAATAACGGTTGGCTCAATAAAATAACCAACAGATTTGTTATAATTCCCTCCGATGATAATTTTGGCATCGGCATCATTTTTAGCTCTGTCAATATACCCGGCTAATTTATCAAAAGAGCCTTCGTGGATTACAGCTGTGATAAAATTCCCAAAATCTTCAGGAGACCCCATTTTTAGAGATTTAATATCCGTTGTAAGTTGGTCTTTAATAGCTGGCCATAAACTTTTTGGGACATAAACTCTGGATGCTGCGGAACATTTTTGCCCTTGGAATTCAAATGCACCACGTACCATTCCGGTAACAGCTTGTTTTACATTGGCACTTGGATGAACCATAATAAAATCTTTTCCACCTGTTTCACCTACTATTCTTGGATAGGTTTTGTAATGATGAATGTTGCTTCCAATTTTTGCCCAAAGATCTTTAAAAACATGAGTGGAACCGGTAAAATGCAATCCTGCAAAATCTCGGCTTGCTAAAATAGTATCGGTAATCATGGCAGCATCTCCAAAAACGACATTGATAACACCATCAGGAAGACCTGCTTCTTTGAAAACTTCGATAATAATTTTTGCCGAAAAAACCTGACTGTCACTCGGTTTCCAGACTACCACATTTCCCATCATAGCAGCACTTGCAGGCAAATTAGCAGCAATAGCCGTAAAGTTAAAAGGGGTGATGGCATAAATAAAACCTTCCAGCGGGCGGTATTCGAGTCTGTTCCAGATAGCAGAGTCAGAAGTAGGTTGATCTGCATAAATTTGTGTCATAAATTCGACATTGAAACGTAGAAAATCGATTAATTCACAGGAAGCATCAATTTCTGCCTGATGAATATTTTTAGACTGACCAATCATCGTTGCGGCATTAATTCGGGCTCTGTAAGGTCCGGCAATTAATTCGGCTGCTTTCAGGAAAATAGCGGCACGTTGTTCCCAGGCCATGTTAGCCCAGGCTGTTCTTGATGCTAAAGCATTTGCAATGGCGCTTTCAATATGTTTTTTTTCGGCAATATGATAACTACCTACTATATGTTTGTGATCGTGCGGAGGAGTAATATTTTGAGTGTTTCCGGTTCTGATTTCTTCTTTTCCAATATATAGCGGAACGTCAATTTTAGCATTCCACATTTTTTTGTAAGCAGATAAAACGGCTTCTTTTTCGGGAGAATCAGGAGCATATCCTTTTACGGGTTCGTTGACAGCTTTGGGTACTTTGAAAAATCCTTTTAGCATATTGTACTATTTAAATTATAAATTATTGATTTTATCAAAAATACAAAGCTTATTTTTATTTCTCTCCCAATACAATATTAAAATGTTGGAATTTAATAAATTAATCGAATGAAATTATAAGGTAGTTAAGCTGGTTAAGAATTAAATTTGGTACCAATGAAAGCACTGTTTTCTATATAAAAGAACGATTATGAAAATTCCACTTTTAGCTTTTAATGATAAAGGAATTTATTGTCAACAGGCCGATGTATATCTCGATCCCTGGCGACCGGTAAAGAACGCTATTATAACCCACGGACATTCTGATCATGCACGCTGGGGGCATCAAAATTATATTACACATCATACTAATGTTCCTGTTATTAAGCATCGTTTGGGCGAAATAAATGTAACTGGAAAAGAGTGGGGAGAAACATTTGTGATCAATAACGTGAAATTTTCACTGCACCCGGCCGGGCATATTATAGGAAGCTCACAAATTCGAGTGGAACATAAAGGAGAAGTCTGGGTTTTTACAGGAGATTATAAAATGGAAGATGACGGAATTGCTGTTCCTTATGAAGTTGTAAAATGCCACACTTTTATCACCGAATGCACTTTTGGGCTGCCGGCATTCAACTGGACTCCGCAAGCCGAAGTGATTACTGAAATCAATAATTGGTGGGCAGAAAATAAAGCTGAGGGAAAAACATCTGTTCTTTTTGGGTATTCTTTAGGGAAAGCACAACGGCTTTTAAAATATTTAGATACTGACATCGGTAAAATCTACACGCACGGAGCAATTGAAAACATGACGAATGTTTTGCGTCCGATGGTGGATTTTCCACCTACAACATTAATAACCCGTGAAACCAAAAAAGAAGATTTTGCAGGAAATATTGTTCTGGCTCCGCCAAGTGCTCACGGAAGTGTATGGATTAGAAAAATGACGCCTTTTGTGACGGGTTCTGCAAGCGGCTGGATGGCTTTTCGCGGAGCCAGACGCAGACGGGCTATTGACAAAGGTTTTGTATTAAGCGACCATTGTGACTGGTTTTCTTTATTGGACAGCATCAAAGCGACCGGTGCTGAGAAAATAATATGTACGCACGGTTACACCGATATTTTTTCGAAATATCTAAGAGAATTGGGTTATGATGCCCGAACAGAGAAAACACAATATGAAGGAGAAAGCGAAGAAACGGAAAAAGATGTGGAAACGGAAAAAGAACTTTAGATGAAAAATTTTGCCCAACTTATCAAAACCCTTGACAGTTCTAATAAAACCAATGTAAAAGTAGATGCACTGACAGCCTATTTTAAAAATGCATCTCCGGAAGATAAGGTGTGGACCATTGCAATTTTGTCCCATCGGCGTCCGCCCAGACCTGTGAACACGACTTTATTGCGTACCTGGGCAAACGAACTGGCGAATATTCCGTTATGGCTTTTTGAAGAAAGTTATCATATTGTGGGCGATCTGGCAGAAACTATCGCTTTGATTATTCCCACCACAAAAGAACATTCGGATAAAAGTCTGACCGAATTTCTACAGGAAATCATTGCATTAAAAAAGAAATCAGATGCAGAAAAAAAAGAATATTTACAGCAGAACTGGCTGGCTTTGAATTATTATGAGCGCTTTGTTTTTACCAAATTAATTACCGGAAGTTTGCGAATTGGCGTAAGCCAAAAATTAATGACCAGAGCTTTGTCCCGTGCAGAAAATGTTGATGAAGATGCTCTGGCTTATAAATTAATGGGGAATTGGGATCCCAATGCGATCACTTTTCAGGAATTGATTCTGGATGAAAAAAGCAGTGATTATTTGTCAAAACCTTATCCTTTTTATCTTGCCTATCCCATTGAAGATAACATAGAAAGTCTGGGAAATCCTGAAGACTGGTCGATAGAACATAAATGGGACGGGATCCGGTCGCAAACTATTATTCGGGAAAATGAAATGTATGTCTGGTCAAGAGGAGAGGAGTTAGTCACAGATAAATATCCGGAGTTTCAGTCTTTTATTGGAATAATCCCAAACGGAACTGTTATTGATGCTGAAATTTTAGCATTTCCGGAAGGAGAAATAGGGACTTTTAATGATTTGCAAACCCGTATTGGTCGTAAAACCGTAAGTAAAACATTGTTGCAAAAAGTACCTGTAATTCTAAAAGCCTACGATATTTTAGAATGGAAAGGACAGGATATTCGAAATTTGCCTTATTCAGAAAGACGATTATTACTGGAACAACTGTATGATATTGTAAAAGATAAGCTGCCCAATTTTCAACTCTCAGAAAGAGTTTTGTTTTGTTCCTGGGAAGAGGTAACTACCGAAAGAATGCGGGCTCGCGAAATGAAAAGTGAAGGTTTGATGCTGAAACGAAACGACTCTTCGTATCAGGTAGGAAGGAAAAAAGGAGACTGGTGGAAATGGAAAGTAGAACCTTTGGTAATTGATGCGGTTTTGACCTATGCCATGCGGGGGCATGGTCGTCGTTCGAATCTTTTTACGGATTATACTTTCGCCCTTTGGCAAAATAATGAACAAGGCGAAAAAGAATTAGTAACTTTTGCAAAAGCATATTCCGGTTTAACCGATGCTGAATTTCGAAAAGTAGATAATTTTATAAAGAATAATACGTTGGAGCGATTTGGTCCTGTCCGGAGTGTTACGCCACAATTGGTTTTCGAAATTGGATTTGAAGGGATTGCACTTTCAAAAAGGCATAAAAGTGGCGTTGCAACGCGTTTTCCAAGGATTCTGAGATGGCGGCATGACAAAAAAATTGAAGACGCAAATTCCATTGAAGATTTAAAAAATATGATTCCTTAAAGTGAAAACTTCCTCATGAACAGAGAAGAACTATATACTATTGCAGAGAATTGGTTTAAAAAACAGGGTTGGAAGGCTTTTCCTTTTCAGACTCAAACCTGGACTGCCTTTTTACAGGGAAAAAATGGTTTACTGAACGCTCCTACAGGAAGCGGAAAAACCTATGCCTTATGGTTTCCGATAGTTCTGGATTACATGAAAAAGAATCCCAATTATAAAACCAGGCACAAACCCGGATTAAAAGCCATTTGGATTACGCCATTACGGGCACTTTCTGTTGAAATTAAACAAGCTGCTGACCGCATTGTTGAAGATTTGGATTTGCCACTGACAGTTGGGATTCGATCCGGAGATACTTCGCAAAGCGAAAGAACCAAACAAAGTAAAAAAATGCCCGATTTATTAATTACAACACCTGAAAGTTTACAATTGCTTTTGGCATCTAAAGAATTTGCTAAAACTTTTGCGAATTGCTCTGCTATTGTAGTTGATGAGTGGCACGAATTGTTAGGAACAAAACGCGGTGTTCAAATGGAACTGGCGTTGTCTCGTTTAAAAACGGTTGCAGCCGGAATGCGAATCTGGGGAATTTCTGCAACCATAGGAAATCTGGAATTAGCGCAACAGGTGTTATTGGGGCCTGATTCAAAAGCGTATCAGAATTCGGTTTTGATAAAGGCTCATATTAACAAAAAAATAAAAGTGCTTTCGATATTACCTGAAAAAATGGACAGTTATCCGTGGCGCGGACACATGGGGTTACATTTGATTGATGAGGTGGCGAAGATCATCAGAAATAGCAAAACGACTTTAATTTTTACTAATGTGCGTTCTGCCTGTGAAATATGGTTTCAGGCTATTCTGGAAAAATATCCGGAATTTGCCGGCGAAATGGCCATGCATCACGGAAGTATCAGCAGAGAAACCCGCTTGTGGGTTGAAAATGCTATTAGAAATGAAGAACTAAAAGTTGTGGTTTGTACTTCGAGTCTGGATTTAGGGGTCGATTTTGCGCCTGTTGAAACAATTATTCAGATAGGAGGTCCAAAAGGAGTGGCGCGTTTTTTGCAAAGAGCAGGACGAAGCGGACACCAGCCCGGAAAAGAAAGTGTAATCTATTTTCTTGCTACCCATGCTATCGAATTAATTGAAGCTTCGGCTCTGAAAAAAGCAGTGGACAAAACTATTGTAGAAGACAGAATTCCATATTTAAATAGTTGGGATGTACTGGTGCAATACCTGAATACCTTAGCGGTTTCGGATGGTTTTTTTCCGGACATTATTTTTGAAGAAGTAAAAAAGACTTTTTGTTATCAGAATATTACCAAAGAAAACTGGAACTGGATACTGAATTTTATTACCAATGGAAGTCAGAGTCTTCATATTTATGATGAATTTAAAAAGGTAGAGATTGAAGAAGATGGACGTTTCAAAATCAATAACCGGTTTATTGCTATGCACCATCGGATGCAAATTGGAACAATTGTGGGAGATTCGGCATTGCATGTGAAGTTTCTGAGCGGTGGTTACATTGGTTCTATTGAAGAATGGTTTGCGTCTAAATTGCAACCGGGAGATGTTTTTACTTTTGCCGGAAAAAAACTGGAATTATTCCGAATTAAAAATATGCAGGTACTGGTACGAAAAGCAGATCCTAAAAAGGCATCACGAACGGTTAGCTGGATGGGAGGAAGAATGGCGTTGTCAGTACAAATGAGTGAATTATTGCGGGTGGAATTATATGCTGCCAATACCGCTAAACTCACGCCGGAACTCAAAGCTTTAAAGCCCATTTTTGAAAGGCAACGTAAGGAAAGTATTGTTCCTGATGCCGATGAATTTTTAATAGAAACGTTTAAAACCAGAGAAGGATTTCATGCCGTTTTTTATCCTTTTGAAGGAAGATTTGTGCATGAAGCTTTGGCGAGTATGCTGGCATACCGGATTAGTCTGTTGTTTTCCATAACCTTCTCTTTAGCATATAATGATTATGGTTTCGAATTGCTATCGGATCAGGAAATTGATATGGAAGCAGTTTTTGATAATAATTTATTTTCCACAGCATATGTACATCAGGATTTACAAAAAAGTCTGAATTCAACCGAAATGGCAAGAAGAAAATTCAGAGATATTGCAGTAATTGCCGGATTAGTTTTTACCGGAATGCCCGGAAAACCCGTTAAAGCGAAACATTTGCAAAGTGGTTCGCAGTTATTGTTTGAAGTGTTCCGGGATTATGAACCGGATAATTTATTGCTTCAGCAGGCTTTTACCGAAACTTTTGAACATCAGCTGGAAGAAGGGCGTTTGATCCAGGCTTTAGAAAGAATCAACCAGCAAAAGATTGTATGGAAACAATGTAAAAAGCCAACACCCTTTAGCTTTCCGATAATTACAGACCGGCTACGGGAAAAATTATCCAGCGAAACGCTACTGGAAAGAATTAAAAAAATGACAGCCAGTTATATGAAATAATTGTTTATGAAGATAATAATTAATAATCAGGAATTTATTTTGCATCCATCAGGTGCTGTTTTTTGGAAAGAGAAAAAAATACTTTTGATTTCAGATGTACATTTTGGCAAAGTAGCACACTTTAGAAAATACGGAATTGGGATTCCTAAAGATGCAAGTCAGGAAAATTTTACACGTTTAAATGCCGTTTTAGAATTGTTTGATTCAGAAATTATCATTTTTCTGGGTGATTTATTTCATAGCAAAATCAACAATGAATGGGCGTTATTTGTAGCTTGGAAAAAAAAGATCTCTCAACAAGTCATCCTGATTGAGGGTAATCATGATATCATAGGCAAGCATCATTATTCTGATTTGGATATCGAAATTTATAATGAGTTGGTAATTGATGATTTTCTGTTAACACACCATCCTACAGAAAGTGAAGCGTTTTTTAATTTTTGCGGGCACATCCATCCGGGAGTTAAATTAAGAGGTTTGGGCAGGCAATTTTTAAATGTATCTTGTTTTTTTAGAAAACAGAAGCAACTAATCTTTCCGGCATTTGGAGAATTTACAGGGAATTGTTATTTAATGCCCACAGAAAATGATATTGTTTATGCAATAACAAAAGATGAGGTAATTGAAGTAAGCAGTAATTAATTAAGCGCAAATGGAGCGCACAGTCTGAAAGTAGGAATGATTACCTTAAAAGTTTTGGTATTGGTAAAATTTATCATGTTGAAATGTCCTTTCATAGCTCCATAAGGAGAGGAAAGTAAACAACCTGAACTGTAAGTATGATTTTCACCCGGTTTTAAAACAGGTTTTTTACCAATGATTCCTTCACCATCTACCACTTCAATATTGTTCAGAGAATCAAATATTTCCCAATGACGGGAGGTAAGTTGTACAGAATCTTTACTGTGGTTTTCAATCGTGATATGGTAACTAAAGGCAAAATGAATCTTGTAGTTTTTGAAGTAAGTGCCTTCAAAACTAGTCAAAACGGTTATTTTTATGCCTCTTGTTATCTGAGAAACCATAGTAAAATATTAAATCTATGTTTAATAAGGACAAAATTACAAAATTTTCATTTCGTATTCCTCATTTTTAAAACTTTTTTTAATTAATGATGTTCAGGGAGTTAGCAGTACCCTTGCCGATGATTCTGTCATACCGCCCGGTATTCTCTTTGTAGTATACTAAAACAGTGTATTCATTCTCTGTTTGATAGAAATTTCCGTCTATCGCATTTTCATTATCAATGCCACCTTTATTGTCTGCAATTACATAATTATAGTTTGTAAACCCTTGTTTAATCAGAATTGCTTTTTCATAAATTCCCTTTTTCTCATTATAATCCATCTTATTTTCTGGCGATAAACTATAGTTATTAAACATTCCGCTCACATAAATTCCTTTGTCCAGTCTGTATGCAGGTGCTGAAAGACTAAAATAAACCCAGGCATAATCAGCTTCAATATCATTGTTTGTTGCGTTTGTGTTTTTTATCATAAAATTTCCATTGATATCCTGGAATAAGGTATAAGGGGAATTTCTTCGGGCATTATTAGTATAAAGTAAGCAATTGTAAATATCAGTACTGGCATCTACCCGGGCCACATTATTGTTAGCTACTCTAATATCTTTATTTTCAAAATATAAGAATTCGTTTCCTGCCCAAAACTGGGTTTCAATATCATATTTGTATATTAAATCATTTCCAATAGTATATTGTGGTTTGATGTTTTTTATTTCGGTATTGAAATTTCCATTTTGAATTAAAACTACGTTTATATTTTTCAGAGGATTTTGAAAAGTAAGATTTTGTGATTTTATGGCAAAATCTAAATTGTGCTTGTATTCGACAACACTAATGTTTCGTGCTCTTTTTATTTGTAAAGGGACTGATGCAATATCTTCATAAAGCCTGAATTTTCTGGAAAAAACAACTTCTTTGTCATCATTTAGAATTTTAAGAATATAATTTCCGCTTAAACGCAATTGTTGTGTAAACTGATTAGGGATGCTTAAACTGTAATGTGAATAAAGTTGTAAGGTATTAAAAGAATTGGAATAATTTTGAATTCTTTGGTTGTCAAAGCCCCGTAAGTATTCGTTTTTAGGAATGTTGGAAGGAATCCAATTGTAGTCACAATGAATGATTTCATAATAATAGTTAGCTTCATTACCAAAAAGATCATCAAATTGAAATTCGAATGAACTGCCTAATTCAAAAACCGGAACTACATTCTCATTGTTCTTTACAAAAGTAACGGTTTTAATATTATATGGCGGAGTCATTTCTTTTTGAACCTGAGCCGTAGCTAAAGTAAAAAGGAAAATAAAAAAAGTTCCTAAAATAAAAGATTTAGACATAATTTTAATTGCTATGGTGTAAATATAACAAATTAAGCCATAATTTATTATCTAAGCGGAGTAGTCTTTTATAGTTTTATTTGAAACAAACAGGTATTATTTCTCCTTTAGCCAGACAATATTTTTCTACTAATTCAGAACTGATTTTGCTGGTATAATCTTCTTCAATAACATTAAAACCAATACTTCTCAATTTGTCAAAATAATCCCTGCCATAAATGCGTACATGATCGTATTGACCAAAAATTTTAGCACGTTCTTTTTGATCGGTAATTGAGTCGTCAGCAAATGTAACTTCACGATTTAAATCTTGCGGGATTTGTAAAATAGCCATTCCGCCTGGTTTTAAAACCCGATACAATTCCTGCATGGCTTTAGTATCATCAGGAATATGTTCCAAAACATGATTGCAAAGGATTACATCATATTGATTGTCTTCAAATGGTAGATTGCAAATGTCAGCTTTTACATCTGCCAGAGGTGAAAATAAATCAGTTGTAGTATAATCCAGGTTTTTCTGGTTTCGAAATCGTTTATAAAAAGCCTGTTCCGGTGCAAAGTGGAGTACTTTTTTAGGAGCTGTAAAAAAATCAGTTTGTTCATTCAGATACAACCAAAGCAAACGATGTCTTTCCAGTGAAAGTGTGCTCGGTGAAAGAACATTATTGCGTTGTTCTTCATAACCGTAAGGCAACATCGATTTGAAACTTTTCCCGTCAATAGGATCTGTAAAATTATTTCCTTTTAACGAATAAGCAATAACAGGACGGGCCACATAACTCAGGCGAATTAATAATGGACGGGGAATGGTATTAAGGACGAGTTTGAAAAGTTTTTTCATTATAATACCAATGGGATTTTTCTAAACTCATCTTCTTCATTGCTTTCAATTCCTAAAGCTTTATAAATATATGCAAAAGTAGAAAGCAATTCCGGTTTTCCATCTATCAAAGCGACGTCATGTTCAAAATGAGCCGAAGGTTTTCCATCGGCAGTAAGAATTGTCCAGCCGTCTTTTAGTTGTTTGATATTACGTGTTCCCTGATTAATCATCGGTTCCAGTGCAACTACCATTCCTTCTACAAAAAGTTTTCCGCGTCCTTTTTTACCATAATTCGGCATTTCCGGATCTTCGTGCATTTTTTGTCCAAGACCGTGGCCTACTAATTCACGAACTACTCCGTAGCCGTGGCCTTCAGTGTATTTCTGGATTGCATTTCCCACATCTTCAACACGGTTTCCGGCTTTAAACTCACGGATTCCCACATACAGGGACTCCTTAGTTACCTGCAATAATTTTTTAGTTTCCGGAGCTACTTCACCCACTTCAAAAGTGTAGGCATGATCACCGTGAAAACCATTTTTATAGGCACCACAATCAATAGAAATAATATCACCGCTTACCAGAGGAGTATTGTTAGGAATTCCGTGTACTACCTGAGCATTTGGACTCATGCAAAGCGAGTTTGGAAAACCATACAACCCCAGAAAACTAGGCACAGCTCCGTGGTCACGAATGAATTCTTCAGCCAGTTTGTCAAGATGCAGAGTAGTTACCCCTTCTTTTACTTCAGAAGCCAGCATTCCTAATGTTTTTGATACGATTAAGGCACTTTCGCGCATTAATTCTATTTCTTCACGTGATTTTACTATAATCATAATTTCGGATTTTCAGTCGGCAAAAGTACAATTTTAAAAATTATTTAATCCGGATTCGCCATAATTTTAAAAAGTTCGGAATTTGAAATATAAAACCGGTTGGATAAACTTATCTGAGCCAGTTTAGCACTAACCAGATTGTTTTCGCGGGTGTTGATTAAAAACAAGGAACTTTCTCCAAAAGTAAATAACCGTTCCTCTGAATCCAGCATGGTTTTATTATCCTGAGCTAATCTTTTGATAATTTCCAATTGTCTGTTAAGCGATTGAATTTCTGTTTTTTGTGCCTGAATTTTATTTGAAAGTTGTTGTCTTTCCACATCTATAATATATTCAGCTTCCTGAATTTTATATTTGGTTAATTTTAATTTACCGCGTTCTTTTCTTAAAAATAGAGGAAAAGAAAAATCAACACCTACTTTGTAATTTTCTCTGTCAAAATCTTTAAGATAATTAGCATCAGACAGATAAGAATAGCCTAAATTGATTTTAGGCAGTAAATCATTAGCATTTAATTTGCGCTCTATATTTAAAATGTCAATTTTACTTTGTAGGGCATTGATTTTTGGATGATTATCTAATGTATTTGACTCTGTAAGTAAACTGTTGGTTTTTAGAGTTTCCTGAATTGTACTTTCCAGTTGCGTTTCAGGGATTAATTCATCTGAAATTTCCATAGGAACAGCATTATCCAGCCACAGATAATTGGATAATTCCAGTTTAGCTTTAGCCAGTTTCAGATTGGAATCTTCCAGACTTAAAAGCCTGTTTTTAACGGTAATTCCCGCTTCAATACTATCAATTGCAGGTTTGTCTCCCTGTTCAATTAAGGCCTGAATTCCTTTATACCTTGATTTTGCGTTCTGAATATAATTTTGATATAATTGTACTTCTTCATAGTTTTTTTTCCAGTTAAAATAAGCTAATGAAGCATCATATAACACAGCAATGGCCTGTAGTTTGACCTCTGCCTCGCTTAATCTTATTTGAGTCTTTGCCTTACTTAAGTCAGCCATTCTTTTGTTAATCCACAAACCTTGTCCCACAGGAATACTTATTCCCAGAGAAGCTAATCCATCTACAGGAGTTGTATGTTCCGGATTTAAATAATAACCTTCGTTGTTTTCAAATCCCGCTTTGATTTCAATTCCATACCAAGTTGGAATTTTAAAACTGCTGTTCAGAAGGGAGTAATATTCTTTGTCTTTAAACTGTTTTTTAGCATAATCTACCTCGATTTTTGGATCAAAAGCTCCTCTTGCCATCATCAAGTCGGCTTGCGCTTTGTTGAGTGTCAGCCGGGCATTTTTGACCAGAGGATGGTATTTTTTTACATACCCCAGAAATTCATTATAACTCAGTTCTTTAGGAACTGAGTCCTGTGCAATAAGCGATGTTAAAGGGAAAAATACGAATATGTAGAAAAGTTTTTTCATTATTTCTTTTCTTTGTTTGTTGGTGTTTCTTGTTTATAATAATTAGGCGGGAATCCATTTAAAATTCGCCAGATTTCGAACCAGATAGGAACTGTATCTAATAAAGCCAGCGTTTGAGCGCCAGAGCCAATACTTAATTCTTTAGGCCATTTGGCTTCTTCTTTGTCAGGAGCAATCAGGACTCTGTATTTTCCGTTAGGACTGATGAAATTTTCTATGGCCACAATTGTTCCTCCAAAAGTACCATAAGAAATATCAGGCCATCCGGTAAAGACAATAGTCGGCCATCCATCAAACCAAACCCGCACTTTTTCACCTTTATGAATTAAAGGCAAATCTATAGGGTCTACATACGTTTCAACAGCAATTTCATAAGCGGCAGGCATAATGGTTGCTATAGCAGTTCCTTCTTTAACAGTTTCGCCTATTCCTGATTGTAACGCTCTGTTGATATAACCACTTTGAGCTGCCCGGATATAATACATTTTGTTACGGATGCTGTAATTAGCATGTTGGTTTTCCAATTTGTTTACCTGAGCTTTTGCATCATATTGATTACTCAAAGCAGTAAATTTATCACTTTGAGATTTAGAAACCTTCTCAGAATATTCTGCTTTGATTCTGCTTATTTCAACTTTTGCATTAATTAAATCATTTTTACTGGTTAATAGTTTATTTTCCTGATTAATGATTTTAGCTTCTGTTTCCTGAAGTTTCAGTTTTTTTTCTTCTACATCAGTCAAGGGTTTTAATCCTTCACTATTTAGTTTTATAGCACGATTGAATTGTGTTGTAGCAATCTTAAGTTGGGTGTGTGCTGCAACTAAATCAATACTGTCACTTTTAATTTTAAGATGAGCCTGTTTAATTTTATTGTGTGCCTGCTCCAGTTTCAGATTTTTTTCAGCTTCAATTGCTGTTAACTGATTCTCTAAGCTGACTACTTTAGATTCATAAGAGTTAACAGCACTTTTTTTAGCTTCTACCTGGTTTTTAGTGTTTTGAACTAAATTAGGATCCATGTAATCTTCTTTTATCTCTGAGATAAATAAGATTGTATCTCCTTTTCGAACAAAATCTCCTTCTTGCACATACCATTTTTCAATACGTCCGGAAATAACGCTTTGTATAGATTGCGGGCGTTGATTGGGTTTTAAGGTTGTTACCGCACCAGATCCCGAAATGTTTTGGGTCCAGGGTAAAAATAACGTTGCAATTCCAATTATCGAAATACCAACGATAATCTTATTCAGAATTTTATAATGCACTTTGCTTTCAAGCGTTCTAACCGTTTTAAACTGCGCTAAGGATTGTTTAGGCTTGTTGTTATTTGAAATATTCAGCATTTTTTTATTTTTTTAAGTCTGCCATTATTTTACCGTCTTCCATTGTAATGATGCGATTGCTCTTTGTTTTCCAATAGGGGTTTTTAGAAGAAACAATTATTGTCCAGTTATGCTCTTTTGCGGTTAAAAAATCAATAATTTCATTTGCAACATTTTCATCCATAGTATCAGTTGGATCTTCATAAAAAAGGATTTTAGGCTTGTTGATGATACTTCTGGCTAATAAAATCTTTTGTACATTAGACGAGGTCAGTTGTCTCGCTTCAGGAAAAATAATGGTTTCCAGTCCTTCCGGCAATGATTTAATCAAACTATTAAGTTGTAATCCAGAAATAGCCCATTTTAAATTTTCCTGACTTACAGATTTGTTGTTAAAGGTAATGTTATCTAAAATACTTCCTTCAAAAGGGGTTTCTCCATAAATGATGGATCCTATTTGTGAACGATATTGTTTGAGGTTGATTTTCTTAAATGTATCATCGTTTATGTAAAAAGAACCGGCACTATGTTGCAACAATCCGGATAACACACGAATTAATGTGGTTTTTCCCGAGCCGTTTTTTCCGTCCAGAAATATGCGTTCACCCTGATCAATTTTTAAATTAATCATGCTCAGGGTTTTTTGTTTTGAATCCGGAAATCTAAACATCAGATTTTCAGTTTCTAAACTGATATTAGTATAACAGTTGTCAAACGTATCGGTTGTTTCTTCTTCAAGCTCCATATCGGCAACCTGACCTATTTTTTCGACAGCAGTTAATACATCATAGAAAGTTTCTAATCCCAGAATGATTTTTTCTACAGAATTTATCACTAATAAAATAATGATTTCGGCAGCAACAAACTGGCCAATATTCATTTGTTGAGATAGTACTAAATAACCTCCAACAGATAATAAAGTTGCTGTAATCAAAACTTTAAAGCCAATTAACTGGATAAATTGTTTTTTAATAACATCAAAATGTTTTTCACGGTAGTCAATATAATGAGAAACAATAGAATCATTTTTTTGTAGCGCATAGTTGTAATTCAGGTCATTTCTGAAACTAAAATTATTACGGGCAATTTCCTGTAACCAGCCTGCAACTTTATATTTGAACTTTGATTCTTTCAAGCTTGTTTCCATTCCTGATTTATAAGAAAATTTAAATATAAAATACAATAAAAAGAACAACAGGATTCCAAAAATAATGAAAAACGGATGGTATAAAGATAAGAGGATAAGACCAAAAGCGATTTGCAGTAAAGCAGCAGAAAAGTCAATTAACAATTTAGAAGTTCCTTTCTGAATGGTTAATGTATCAAAAAATCGATTGGCAATTTCCGGCGGATAAGAATTGTAAAGTGCTTCAAATTTTATTTTAGGTAATCTGCTTGCAAATTCAAACGATGCCCGGATAAATATTTTCTGTTGTAGATTTTCAGTAATACGAAGTTGCATTAAGGATAAAATCCCTACAAGCGCGACCCCAATAATTACTATAATGATTAAAACTATCCAGGAAACACTGGCATGCCCCGATTGTATAAAATTAATAATTGCCTGAATACCTAAAGGCAAAGACAAACTGATTAATCCGGCAAAGATGGCATAGAAAAAAATCTGTGCTACATCTTTTTTATCCAATTGAAGTAAATTGTAAAATCGTTTTAATGGTGTCATAATAGGAATTATATTTTATTTTTTAATATTCGGTTTGCCAGATCAAAGTAAAATGAAGTTACACTTGTTGATTCATTACAGTCTGTTATAGTGTTTAAATGATCATTCAGAAAATGCTGGTGTAAGCTTCCTTCTACTATTGTTGATGCCAGACTTTTTGGGTAAGGATAATCAGGATTAGCTTCCTGAATAATGCTGGCTAACTGATTGATTATTTTTTTATAAACAAAAAAATAGCCGTCTTTATTTTCTTCATCGACATCTTTAGTATAAAGTGTTTTATTGAATTCAGCTATGATAATTTTATTTAAAACAGATTCGTTAATATGTTTGGTACTATCGTCATCTTCAATTTTTTCTGTTATTACGGTGATAGCTTTAGCTAATTTTTCATCTGGGTTCCGGATGTTGTTGGTAGCAAAGATAAGTTTGTATTCCATCCATCCCCAATACCATGCAGATAAATAAATAGCCAGTTTGTGTTTGTTTTCAAAATAACGGTAAACAGAACTTTCATTAGACCTGATTCTTTCTCCAAGTTTTTTAAAAGTAAAGTGTTCTAATCCAATTTCATCAATCAATAAGATGCTGTTTTGGATTATTTTCTTTCCCAACTCGGAAGTTTCAGGGTCTTTAAGGTATAGTTTTTCGTTAACTATTATTTTGAAATTATCCAACAGATTATTCATTGACAATTTTTTTTATACAAATTTAATAGTGTTACTTTTAATTTTGGGATTTTAACATTTAATTATATCAAAAAGCAGCTAATTCTAATGTTATTCTAATGTTGGAAAAATTTCATAGCGTTTTTGTAACTCAATGATTGATAATTTGATTTGAAAAAGAAAAGTGTCTGGAAAGAAATTAGTAAATTAGAGATTGTAAAAAATTAAAATAGAATGGATAACAATCATATTAAGAAAGAAGATTTAATTAAAATGAAGAGTGTTGCTCTTTGTGTTCTGGGGTCAGCTGTGATTTGTTTTTTCTTAGGATTTTATTATAAAATAGGCTGGTTAAAAGCTTTTAGTGAAGCAGCAATGGTGGGCGGAATTGCCGACTGGTTTGCTGTTGTGGCTTTGTTTAAACACCCTTTAGGAATTCCGATTCCGCATACTGCTTTAATACCTGATAATAAAGATGCTATAGGGCGGAACTTGGGGACTTTTGTTTCAGACGAATTTTTAATTAAGGAAAAACTCGAAGTTAAACTGGACGAATTTGATTTTGCAGCAAAAGCAACTAATTGGTTGAAAGAGGAGAAAAACGCTGCCATTATTTCCTCATTAGTCGTAGAGAATGTGATTCCCGGAGTTTTAAAAACAATAGATGATACAAATGTAAAAGAGTTCATTCAGCAACAATTTCACATTAAATTGAAGCAATTGAATTTTGGTGAGTGGATTGCAATAGGTTTGGAATCTTTGTCAAAAGATGATAAACAAGCCCAATTGATAACCAATGTACTTAGTATTCTGTCAGCGGAATTAGAAGCAAACAGAATGGAAATCCGGGAAAAAGTTAAAAATGCTACGCCCTGGTATACGCTGGGTGTTGCTGATAAAAAAATTGCCGATGGCGTTTTTAACGGACTTTATGAATTTCTCGATATGGCAAAACAACCGGAGAGTTCTATTCGGAAAAAAATTAATTTGTACGTGCTTAATTTTATTGAAGAGTTAAAAAAATCTCCAGAAATGCAGCAAAAAATCACTACTGTAATTCTTGAATTTACGCAGAAGGATGAAGTTCAGGAATACATTGGTTCGATTTGGCAGGAATTAAAAAATGCTGTTCTTACTGATTTAGAGAAAGGAGAGGGTTCTGAAATTAAATTAAATTTAACCAGAATGATTCGGAATTTTGGTTCGAATATTCAAAATGATGTAGTGATGACTACTAAGATTAATAACTTTATAAAGATTGATTTGTTGAGTGTTTTGATTCGAAATAAAAAAGCCATTGGGGATTTAATTGCAACTTCTGTACAAAGCTGGGATAAAAAAGAAATAGCTGATAAATTAGAGTTAGAGGTTGGAAAAGACCTTCAGTTTATCCGGATAAACGGAACCGTTGTAGGTGGGATTGTAGGTCTTATAATTTATTTTGCGGAGCAATTACTATAACAAAAAAGCTGTTTCAGATTTTTGAAACAGCTTTTTTTTGAATTATTTTACTGAAATTATTTCACCAATAAAGAATGACTGGACATAACAGCAGGTTGTACTACTTTCATTAAGTCTAAAATGGTTGGTGCAATATCACCTAATACTCCGTCATGAACCTTAATTTGGTCATTATCAACTAATATAAAAGGGACAGGATTAGTTGTGTGTGCTGTATTAGGACTTCCGTCAGGATTAATCATGGTTTCACAGTTACCGTGGTCAGCAATTACAAGAGTAGAATATCCATTTGCAAGGGCAGTAGTGATAACTTTTTCAACACATTTATCTACAGCTTCACAGGCTTGAATTGCTGCTTCCATTATTCCGGTATGTCCTACCATGTCTCCATTGGCAAAATTAAGACATACAAAATCTACCTCTCCTTTCTCCAGTTCAGGACAAAGTGCATCGGCTAATTCATAAGCACTCATTTCCGGTTTCAAATCATAAGTGGCAACTTTAGGTGAATTTCTAAGGATGCGGGATTCCCCTATAAAAGGAGTTTCTCTTCCTCCGGAGAAAAAGAAAGTTACGTGTGGATATTTTTCTGTCTCAGCAATACGAATTTGTTTTTTACCCGCTTTTTCTAAAACCTCTCCTAATGTTTCCGTGATATTATCTTTATTGTAAACTACTTTGACATTTTGATACGTTTCATCATAATTGGTTAATGTAACATAGTACAAATTCAATTTATGCATGTTTTGTTCGTGGAAATCCTGTTGCGACAGCGCTTCAGTCAATTCGCGGCCTCTGTCTGTTCTGAAATTAAAGAATATCACCACGTCATCTTCCTGAATGGTTGCTAACGCCTGATCTTTTTCGTTAACAATAACAACAGGTTTGATAAATTCATCAGTTATATCGTTTTGGTAGCTTGCCGAAATTGCAGCTACAGGGTCAATTGCTCTTGCACCTTCACCATTTACAACCAGATCATAGGCAAGTTTTACTCTTTCCCAGCGTTTATCACGATCCATTGCATAATAACGACCAATCACTGAGGCAATTTTTACAGGTGTATCAGCAATATAATTTTCTAAATCCTGAATATATTGTTTTCCTGATTTAGGATCAACGTCTCTTCCGTCAGTAAAAGCGTGAACATACACCTGATTTAATCCGTAATCCTGACTGGCGTCTATTAATCCACGTAAGTGAGAAGTATGTGAGTGAACACCTCCATCGGAAACTAATCCTAAGAAATGAACTTTTTTATTGTTATCTTTTGCGTATTGAAAAGCATCTTTTAATACCTGTTCCTGAGCCAGAGTTTTATTGGCTACGGCCAAATTAATTTTAGCTAAATCCTGATAAACAATCCTTCCGGCACCAAGATTCATGTGTCCTACCTCGCTGTTTCCCATTTGTCCTTCCGGTAAACCTACATGTAAACCATCAGTTCTAAGTTGTGCGCTGGGATATTTTTTATAAAGATTGTTTATAAAAGGAACATTTGCATTATCAATTGCAGATACTTTAGGGTCAGGTGATTTTCCCCAACCATCTAAAATCATTAAGATTACTTTTTTGCTCATTAGTTTTTAATTTTCAACAAAGATAAATTTTTTCTAAAATCTTCTCTACGAATTAAACGACTATTATCTGTTTATAAATTATGCAACGATAAAAATGAAGATTTTGTTGTGAAACGCTTTCTTTGTTGAAATAAATGTATGCTAGAATTTGTTTTTTATACTATTGTAATCCAAAAAGTAACGCAGGCTTACTGAAAAAATATTTGTCATATTAGCATTAAAAATGGTTTTAATGTTTCTGTTTAAATTTCTTTCCACGGTATTTGTTTCTTCCTGCGCATAGTTCCTGTACAATACCGTCAACTGACTTCCAGGAGCAAACCACCAGGAATAAGATAAATCGATGTTCCAAGAATTAAAATTCCTGTTTTTATTACTGTCAAAGCCATTATTTGGTGCTAAATAACCGTTTTTTTGTAAACTGAAGAACTCTTTATTGTCAGAATAAGACCAGTAATAGCGCGCAATGAGGTTGATAGTCATTTTGTTGTTGATGGAATACTTTCCGGCAAAATCATTTTGAAGTGTTTCTGTATTTCTTCTGGCCAGAATAATATTTGAATCATCTGTAGCTACCCAGCCAATATCATTATCTTCATGATTGTAGTCTAAATGATAAGATAAAGAGAATTTGTCGTTAAAACGGTATTTGGGTCCGGCATAAATTCCATAAGTAAACCTTCCTTTTTCATAATATTTTGTTCCTGATAAGGTAACATCAATCGTTAAATTATTGTTTCTGTTAGATTCTACACCCATATAACTGTAGATTCTTTTGGGTATGTAGACGTAGCTGCCTGTATGCCTGGCTTCATAGAAATCAAAATTCTCAAATGGAGTTATAAAAACGGCAGTTTCAAAATAATGATTGTTTAATGTTGTGGTTTTGACTAATGTTTTGTACCAGAATTCCTGTAGTTTTCCTGTAGTATTTTGTATCTCTGCATTGACTTCCTGTTCAATAGCAAAGGTGTTAAAAAATCGGGTTGGGTTTAGTATTCTGTAACTCGCATTGGCGTAAGCGTTATGATAATTAGTGTAAAAAATAATTCCTAAGTCATTTACATCATAATCTTCAGAAATGTATTTTCCGGTTAGAATGTACCTGTATTTGCCGCTTGTCTTTGCAAATGTAAGATAGGTTTTAAAACCGTTGTAATCCTGAATGTCATTAATAGTACTGTATTTGAAATCTCCTGAAAGATTATAAGAGTTTGCTTTTGTGTTTAAATCGAATATTAATCCGGTAACATTTCCATCTCTGAAACTGCCGTTTCTGGAAGTATTTGTATTAATAAGTGAAATAGAGGAATTTTTCCTGAACCGCTGATCGAATACTAAGATGTTGTAATTTGTCAGTGGCTCAATCACTTCTTTTCTGGACTTGTTAGTAGCTGTGTTTTTTATTGTTGCAAATGTTTTTTCGGTGACGGCATTTAAAAAACCAATTCCCAAACCATTTTTAGTTCTTCCGGATATTTTAACAGCATTTATTAAATCTACACTGGCAGGATAATTAGTTATTTCTTCATTTTCATTTAAAAATGGATTTTGTGTTGGACTTCCGCCAATTCTTCGGGAATAAAACAGATTTCCTATATTGAATAAGTTAGTTCCTTCGGTAAAAAAAGGCCTGTTTTCATTGAGTTGTTGTTCGAATGGTTCTAGATTCAGGATTGCATTATCAAATTTAGTTTGTCCAAAATCCGGAACCAGAATGGCGTCTAAAGTAAAAGCATCATTAATTCCGTATTTTATATCCAGTCCCGCTTTAAAGGTTTTGTCATTATTCGTGTTGTCTTTCTGGTAATAAGCAGATGTGTAAGGAATCAGAAAAAGGCGGGTGGGCGGATGTATGTTTTCAATTCCTTCCACTTCTCCCGATTGTGTCAGGACGGCACTAATTTTAGTATTAATGTGATTCCAGGTAAATTTCTGGTTTCTTCGCTTAATTTCCCGCATGAAATTAATGCCCCATTTTTGTTTTTTGTTTTTTGGAAAGCGTATAGCGGCATACGGAATTTTCATTTCCACTGTCCAGCCCGAAGGGGTTATTTTTACATTACTTTGCCAAATAGCATCCCAGCTAAAATCCTCATTGCTTTCGGTAGCCAGGCAGTCCATTTGCGTTCCGGAAGCACTTACATAAAATCGATAATCCTGTTGTCCGTCATTAAAACCATTAATGTAAACTGCAAAATGATCAGCTACACCAAAAACATCTCTTTCTGTTAGTTCCCGTTGAATTTTATCCGCTTCATTGTCATTTAAAATAGCTGAAATATAGATAGCTTCATTGTCATACAGAATTTTTACCTCTGTTTTTTTTTCTTTTTCGATAGGCTTTCCGTTATCCGGAAAAAACATAATAAATTGTGAGGCTGTTTCAGTATTGTTTTCCCAGTCCTGCTCGTCAGGTTTTCCGTCTATTGCAATGCTCCCTTCTTTGGATTTTGCTAAAATGGTTTTCTTTTGAGCATAAATACTAAGGTTTAGCAGCGTGAAAAAGCAATATGTTAATAAACGGAAAGGCTTCATGCATGGATAAGATGTAAGGCAAAAGTAATAAAATAAGGTTAAATTAACAATTCTTTAACAGCTGGTTTTGTGCTTAAATAGCTACTAATAAGTTAAAATCCTCTTATAGTGACTGTTTTGGTTTTTTTTTAGAGTTAATTTTTTTTACTTTTGGCGTCAATTTATTCCGTATAATTAAATAATAATCAATGATTTACAAGAAGCTTACAATCTCTTTTATTTTTGTTTTTTTATTAATGTCTACAAATGTGTTTTTTTCCAGATCAAACACAAATTCCAAAATTTTAAAAACTAATGTATTGAAGGTCAATACAGAATTGTCAAATGTTGAGGAAATCTATAGTGACTTAAATTCTGCGAATTTTAGCTTGCCTAATTTAGAAAGCTTTAAAGAAGCTTTAGTAGGGTTTAATAAGCTAAAAGATCAGGGAAAAGTTACTAAGAATATAATTACGCTGATTGATTTTAGCCTGTCGGCAAATACTAAAAGACTATGGGTGATTGATTTAGATACCCGTACGATTTTGTTACATTCTCTTGTTGCCCACGGCAGAAATACAGGTCAGGAGTATGCCAGTAGTTTTTCTAACGCAGCAGAATCTTATAAAAGCAGTTTAGGTTTTTATCTCACTGCTGAAGTATATAACGGTAAACATGGTAAATCCTTAAGGTTAGACGGAATTGAGAAAGGTATAAACGACAATGCTAGAAACCGTGCGGTTGTGGTTCACGGAGCTAATTATGTTTCGAATTCTTTTATTCAAAACAATAAAAGGTTGGGAAGAAGTCTTGGATGCCCGGCTGTACCGGTAGAAGTTACTAATAAGTTGATAGAGACTATTCAAAATAAAACCTGTTTGTTTATTTACTATCCGTCAAAATCGTATAAGCAGTTATCGCGTTTGGTGTCTTAAATAATGATAATGGTTTTGCCCGGAATATAAAAACTAAAAAAAAGTACTGAGGTAACAATTTAGTTTTAAAAATGTTAGGGTTTAAATGAGTTTTTAAATAAAAATTATGCTCAAAAAATTTGTTTTAAACTTAACTTATTCTTTATATTTGCAGCATAATTAATGCGAAAGTAGCTCAGTTGGTAGAGCTCCAGCCTTCCAAGCTGGTTGTCGCGAGTTCGAGCCTCGTCTTTCGCTCTTTAAAACCGAAACCTTAAAAGTTTCGGTTTTTTTATTGGATAAAACTCAATTCTGATTCTGCTGCAATATCAATTGGTGTTTTGTTTTTTTGGAATAATTTTGCCGATAAATCTCCTTTTAAAACTATTTTATTGTTCTTTATTTCAAGCCAGCTTCCTTCTTTTAATCCTAAAACGGGAAAATTGTTAAACTGATGGAATTCATTGATTCTGGTTTCCCGGGATTCTCCCATGTGTTTTGATTGTGTATCAGCTTCCAGGAAATGCACATTCAAATTAAACGGAATCAGACCTAAGGTCTGAAAACTTGGAGGATAGACGATGGGCATATCATTAGTAGTCTGCATTGTTAAACCGCTAATATTACTTCCGGCACTGGTGCCTAAATAAGGGATTCCTTTTTGCAGAGTTTCCTTCAGCGGAATCATGATTTTATTTTTGTACAATTCGCTGACCAGTAAAAAGGTATTGCCTCCTCCGGTAAAAATGCCTTCAGCATTTTGAATGGCTTCCACTGGGTTTTCATATTCATGAATTCCGCGTATCAGGAGGTTGATTTTGGCGAAAGCCAAAGCTGTCTTTTCGGTATATTTTTCATATGAAATACCGCTGGGCCTTGCATAGGGAATAAAAAGTATTGTTTTACAATTTTTAAAATGATGTTTTAATTCAGGAAGAAGATATTCCAGATAATCACTTCCGTGCAAGGTAGAAGTGCTTGCTAAAAGCAGGTTTTTCATTGTTTTTTTTAGATAAAGATATAAAACAGGCTTCGTTATTGTTTTATTTATTAACAAATATTTACCAGCTTTTAGTATCAAATTGGGATAGGTCTGGTTTATTTTTACCCTTGCGGGTTTTAGAAAAATGAAATGGAAGTGGAGAAGAAGGAGCCTTATATGGCAGTGTTAGAAAAAATGCTTGATAGAGTTCATTTTATTAATACTTTGCATTTACCTTTGGATTATAAAAAGACTTTGAATATTGTATGGTGGAGAATGAGAAATTTGCAAAATATTAGAGTAGAAAATATAACAGCAATTGAATTATTAGGAGAGTTAGCTGAAAATACAAACAGATTTTAGCCTGTGAAAGCGAATAATACTTACTTTTTATTTTTACTTTTTTTCTGTCAGATAGTTTTTTGTCAAAACTCTGACAGGGAAGAAATTCACGGAATTGTCCAGGTCGATTCTGCTGCGGTTGAGCGTGTAAATATTGTAAATAAAACAACTCAGAAAGCAACTTCCAGCGATAAAAACGGAAATTTTACTCTTTTTCTAAAAGAAGGCGATCTCATTGTATTTTCTGCAGTAAATCTTGTAACTTTACAAAAAGTGATTGTTAAGTCTGATTTAGAAAAGACGATTTTACTCGTACAGTTGCAAACAGAAAGGATACCACTAACAGAAGTTGTCATTAAAGAAGAATCTAAAATTACTGCCGAAAGTCTGGGTATTATCCCCTCTGATCAAAAAAAATATACTGTTGCCGAAAGAAGATTGTATACGGCCAGATCGGGTTTGTTAGACCGGCCGTTAAACTGGATCTCCGGAAGAACTGCTCAATTGAAAAAGGAATTAGCGGTATCCGAAAAAGAACAATTAATGGCAAAATTGGAGTATCTTTTTGAAGAAAATTTTTATATTGAGACTTTAAAAATTAAGAGAGATTATATAAGGGATTTTCAGTTGTATTGTATTGAAAATAATGATTTTGTCTCAGCGTTAAAATCTAAAAACAAAACTCTGTCAAAGTTTTATATTCTAACTTTGGCTCAAAATTATAACAAAATAATTGTGTATGAAAACTAAAGTAAGCGCCTTGTTTTTTCTTCTTTTAGCTCAGATTTCTTTTAGTCAGACTGACAGAAAACCATTAGAAGGTCAAGTTCGTAATGAGTTAGTTCCTGTGGAAAATGTTATTGTTTTCAATGCTAATTCAAATACAGGAGTATTGGTTAATCAATATGGTTCTTTTACAATTCAGGCAAAGGTTAATGATACTTTGGTTTTTTCTAGTTTAGCATTTAAATCTAAAAAGATTGTACTTACCGAGAAAGAATTTATTATTCCAAGGCTTATAGTACAGCTGGATGTTTTTACAAATGAATTAGCAGAAGTACTTATCCGTGCTAAAAAAGAATTAAATCCTTTAGGAGGGAATTCTCAAAAATATGTAGACATGAAGTTTTTTGATGATGAGAAATCTTCTCCGAAAAATAAAACAATGCCACCTGTAGGAGGAATTGAAAACGGAATGGATTTTGTCAGGATTTATAAAGATGTTGTTGGGGTTTTAAGAAAAGAAAATCCCAAGAAAAATGATTTTTATAAAGACACCAGTTTCTCTGAATTTGCTTTGCAAAAATTAAATTATTCTTTTTTTTCTAATACATTGCATCTAAAAGATGATGAGATCAAACTGTTTTTGATTTATTGCGAAAATGATTCTAAATCCCGTGAATTGATGCAGCCTGGAGAGGAGTTTAAGCTGATGGACTTTTTTATAAATAAAAATAAAGAATATAAGCGAATTACACATTCCAACTAATTGTTTTTGAAATAGGATAATTGAAAAAGCATTGCTGAGTTATTAGCTTTTTTATGAAAAAATTAGAAGAAGCTTTTTTTGAAATTTGGTATATTTGCGCTAAAATTATAGAATATGTTTGGTATAGGAGGAGGAGAATTAGTCTTTATCATGTTTATAGTCCTGTTGCTTTTTGGTTCTGATAAAATACCGGAAGTTGCAAGAACTATGGGAAAAGCTATGGCGCAGTTAAAGAATGCTACTAATGATATCAAGAGTGAAATTCAAAAAGGAGCAGAAGAAAATGGTTTAGATTCTAAATCATTAACTGAAATGACTGGTGGTTTTAATTCTCAGATAAATAAAGTTAAAGACGACCTGTTAGGAGATTCAGTTGCTCAGGCAGCTAAAATGAAAGAAGATATTGAAGATATCGCAGGTCCGGTAAAACGTAGTCGATAATGCTGGAACAACTTCTCTCCTTAGATGTTAAGCTATTTGTTTATTTAAACGGATTAGGTTCTGAATCTTATGACGGGCTATGGCTTTTTATAACCAAACAGTTTAACTGGATTCCGTTTTTCTTGTTCTTGTTTTATCTTATCTATAAAAAAATAGGTGTTAAGCAAACTCTTTGTGTTGTTTTATTTATTGCTGTACTTATTTTAATCACTGACCAGTTTACAAACCTTGTAAAGTACACTTTCCAGCGATTACGACCATGTAATAATCCTGAAATTCTTTCGGTAATCCGGGTTGTAAAAAGTTCCAAGTCATTTAGTTTTTTCTCCGGACATGCTTCAAATACGATGGCAGCTGCTATGTTTATATACCATTTACTTAAGCAGTATTTTAAATACACCTACTTGCTGTTTTTATGGCCTTTGGTTTTTGCTTACAGTCGTATTTATTTAGGATTGCATTATCCTCTGGATATTTTATGTGGTTATGTTTTTGGAGCGATGACAGGATTATTTGTTTTTAAAATTTATCAGTTTACACAAATAAAATATTTCCCGCTTTAGTAGGATAGAAACGATAAAGAAAAAGCGCAGATTCTAAAAAAATCTGCGCTTTTTCTTTAGATAATAAAATTAAAGTACTCTGCTGACGGTTAATCCGTCACGTATGGGAAGTAAAACGGTTTCAACTCTTGGATCTTCCTTTAATAATCGGTTGTATTCTAATAAGACTTTTGTGCTAATATCTTTTGGATTTAAAGGTTCTAAAACTTTTCCGCTCCAGAGTACATTGTCTGATAATATGATTCCGCCTTTATTCATTTTTGGAATTATTAATTCAAAATAATTCAGATAATTTTCCTTATCTGCGTCAATAAAAACCAAATCAAATTTTAAATCAAGTGTTGGAATGATGTCAATAGCTTCACCAAGATGCTGCACAATTTGTTTTCCCCAGAGAGATTTATCAAAATGTTTTCTTTGAAAATCTACTAACTCTTCTTTGATGTCAATCGTATGAAGTTGACCGTTTTCCTGCATTCCTTCACATAAACACAATGCCGAATACCCGGTGTAGGTGCCTATTTCAAGAATATTTACAGGACGGATTAGTTTAGACAACATGCTCAGAACACGTCCTTGAAAATGACCGCTTAGCATTCGGGGTAAAAGAATTTTTTGATAGGTTTCTTTATTTAATGCTGCTAATAATTCGGGTTCTTTTTCAGAATGCTGTTCGATGTAGTCTTCTAATTCGGGGGAGATGAAATGCATTTTTGATTTTTTTTCAATTTCGAACAAAGTTATCAAATTATCAAAACAACAAATCAACAAATAGTCATTAAATTTGCAGCATGCAAATCGAGAAAAAAGACATACGAGCCTTATCTAAAGAAGAATTACGCGATTTTTTTGTTAATAATCGCGATAAAGCATTTCGTGGGAATCAGGTTTATGAATGGTTGTGGAGTAAAGGAGCGCACAGTTTTGAGGACATGACGAATCTGTCCAAAGGAACGCGTGCCATGCTGGAAGATAATTTTGTTATTAACCATATTAAGGTTGATGCAATGCAGCGTTCAGAGGATGGAACTGTTAAGAATGCTGTGCGTTTGCATGACGGTTTGGTGGTAGAATCGGTTTTAATTCCTACTGAAACCCGTACCACTGCTTGTGTTTCCAGTCAGGTAGGCTGTAGCTTGGATTGTAATTTTTGCGCTACGGCTCGATTAAAAAGAATGCGAAACTTAGAACCTGCCGAAATTTACGATCAGGTACTGGCTATTGACAGAGAAAGTCGCCTGTATTATAATCATCCTTTGTCTAATATTGTGTTTATGGGAATGGGGGAACCGCTTATGAACTATAATAATGTGATTAAAGCCATTGATATGATTACTTCAGAAGAAGGATTAGGAATGTCTCCAAAACGGATTATTGTTTCTACTTCAGGGATTCCTAAGATGATTAAGAAAATGGCCGATGATGAGGTAAAATTCAAGTTAGCAGTTTCTCTCCATTCTGCCATTGATGAAATCAGAGCCCGGATTATGCCTTTTAGCAAAAATTTTCCTTTGGCTGATTTACGGGAAGCATTGGAATATTGGTATCGAAAAACTAAAAGTAAAGTTTCCTATGAATATGTAGTCTGGAAAGGTATCAATGACAATAAAGCTTCGGTAGATGCATTAGTGAAATTTTGTAAATATGTGCCTTGTAAAGTGAACCTGATTGAATACAACCCGATTGATGATGGTGAATTTCAACAAGCTTCAGAAGAATCGATAAATGCTTATATAAAAGGGCTTGAGTCTATTGGAGTTGTGGTAAAGGTAAGAAGAAGCCGCGGTAAGGATATTGATGCTGCCTGTGGTCAATTAGCTAATAAAGAAGCATAAAAAACGACTTTCAGTTGTGAAAATTCCTGTTTTTTTATTCGGAAAACAGTATATTTGGACTCGAATGAATGTTACTTCTCAAATAAAACAGCCCATATTAAAAGAAATGGAACTTTTTGAAAAAAAGTTCTACGAATCAATGTCTTCACAAGTGGCGTTGTTGAACAGGATTACCTATTACATAGTAAACAGGAAAGGGAAGCAAATGCGTCCGATGTTTGTTTTTCTGGTAGCCAAAATGGTTTCAGAAGGAACTGTTAATGAAAGAACATATCGTGGAGCATCGGTAATTGAATTAATTCATACGGCAACTTTAGTGCATGATGATGTAGTGGATGATAGTAACCGTCGTCGCGGATTTTTCTCTATCAATGCCCTTTGGAAAAATAAAATAGCGGTTCTTGTTGGTGATTATTTATTGTCAAAAGGATTATTACTTTCTATAGACAATGGCGATTTTGATTTGCTCCAGATTATTTCTGTCGCTGTACGCGAAATGAGTGAAGGGGAGTTACTCCAAATCGAAAAAGCCCGAAGACTCGATATCACCGAAGCAATTTACTACGAAATCATTCGAAAAAAAACAGCCACACTTATTGCTGCCTGTTGTGCTTTGGGTGCCAAATCGGTTTCGGAAGATGCTATTCAAGTGGAGAATATGCGAAAATTTGGAGAACTCATTGGGATGGCTTTTCAAATAAAAGATGATTTATTCGATTATACCGAAGAGGCTATTGGAAAACCAACAGGAATCGACATCAAAGAACAAAAAATGACGTTGCCTTTGATTCATGTTTTGAATACCTGTTCAAAAAAAGAAAAATCCTGGCTCATAAATTCCATAAAAAATCATAACAAAGACAAGAAACGCGTTAAAGAAGTGATTGCTTTTGTGAAAGATAATAATGGTTTGACTTATGCTGAAAATAAAATGGTCGAATTTCAGCAGGAAGCGCTTCATTTGTTAGAGGATTACCCCGATTCTGATTTTAAAACAGCATTAATCATTATGGTTAATTACGTTATCGAACGGAAAAAATAGACAATAAAATAAATTACAATAACAATTTTAACAAGATGTATTCTAATTAAAATTATCATTGCTATTTGATTGATTTTTGACATTGGAATTGATATTGTATCTTTGATACTTTCTAACTTTATACCTTAAAAATTGATTTCAAAAGCGACCATAGATACTGTTTTCGAAACTGCCCGTGTAGAGGAAGTTATTGGCGATTTTGTGCAATTAAAGCGCGCAGGAAGTAATTTCAAAGGCTTGAGTCCGTTTTCTGATGAGCGTTCACCATCCTTTATGGTGTCGCCTGCTAAAGGAATCTGGAAAGATTTTAGTTCTGGAAAAGGCGGAAATTCCGTGGCATTCCTGATGGAACATTCGCATTTTACGTATCCGGAAGCGATTCGGTACCTGGCTAAAAAATACAATATCGAAATTGAAGAAACCGAGCAAACGGATGCTGAAAAAGCCAACATGGATGCCCGTGAAAGTATGTATCTGGTTTCGGAATTTGCCAAAGATTATTTCCATAAAACACTTTTAAATACTGAAGAAGGGCAGGCTATTGGACTGTCTTATTTTAAAGAACGAGGATTTACTACCGAAACGATTAAGAAGTTTAGTTTAGGATATTCGCCGGAAACCTGGGATGCTTTGACTAAAGAGGCTTTAGGGAAAGGTTACAAGTTAGAATTTCTGGAAAGTACCGGTTTGACAATTCCCAGAGAAGATCGCCCTTTTGACCGATTTAAAGGTCGTGTGATGTTCCCGATTCAAAGTATGTCCGGGCGTATTTTAGGTTTTGGAGGGCGTATTCTGATAAATGATAAAAAAGCAGCAAAATACCTGAACTCACCAGAGAGTGAAATTTATCATAAGAGTAAAGTTTTATACGGAATTTTTCAGGCTAAGCAGTCTATTGCTAAGCTGAATAATTGTTTTTTGGTTGAAGGTTATACGGATGTGATTCAGTTTAATCAGGCCGGAATTGAAAATGTCGTGGCTTCCTCAGGAACAGCTTTAACTCCCGATCAAATCAGGCTCATCAACCGACTGACCAGAAATATTACGGTGCTTTTTGATGGTGATGCTGCCGGACTTCGGGCCTCTGTTCGGGGAATCGATTTGATTCTGGAGGA
The DNA here is from genome assembly GCF_051846875.1 of Flavobacterium sp. ARAG 55.4. Classification (NCBI taxonomy): domain Bacteria; kingdom Pseudomonadati; phylum Bacteroidota; class Flavobacteriia; order Flavobacteriales; family Flavobacteriaceae; genus Flavobacterium; species Flavobacterium sp. ARAG 55.4. Next base: position 280,214 of record NZ_JBPYCT010000001.1, read on the forward strand.
AGGTATGAATGTTAAAGTGTGTACTTTTCCGGAAGGTGATGATCCTGATAGTTTTGCTAAAAAAACTTCTCACGATGATTTAGTCGCTTATTTAGAAAATAACGCTAAAGATTTTATACAATTCAAAGCTTCTCTTTTGATGGATGAAGCTAAAAATGATCCCATCAAGAAAGCTGATTTGATTAGGGATATGGTGCAAAGTATTTCTAAAATTCCGGATCGTATTCAGCGAGAAGTTTATATTCAGGAATGCTCCCGGATTATGGATATTTCAGAGCAGGTTTTGGTGAGTACTTTAGCGCAATTGATTCAAAAAGATGTTGCTGAAATTGCTAAAAAGCAAAAGGAGCAAAAACCTTTTGAAGTCCATAGAAATCAAAATCCACAAAATACAGGATATTCAGGCGGAGATCCTGAAGATCCCAGATTTGGACCTCCGGAGGATTATCCTGGGGAAATGGGATATCCTGGCGAGACCACAGAAAAAGTAGATGTTTTGTATCGTTTAGAACGCAAAATAATTGAAATTTTACTTTTGTATGGAAATAAAGAAGAGGAGTTTGAAGATGTTCTGATGAAAACCAATGAAGATGGTGAGATAGTATATGTTTCAGAAATGAAATCATATAAAGTTTTTCAGCGTATTTACCTCAGTCTTCAGGAAGATGAAGTCGAATTGGCAAATCCTTTATTTCGGGATATTTTTAATGATTTGATTAATTATTACCTTCAGCACGATAGTTTTAGTTTAGAGCATTATTTGATGCATCTGCCTGCTGAATATGCTCAGGAAGTGACGGATATTTTAATGGAAGATGAACGATTAGTCATGCACAATTGGGAAGGGCAGAATATTTTTCCAAAAACAAAGCAGGACACAATAGGCCAAAATGTTTCCGAAACAATTTTGACTTTGAGATGGTATCTGGTTGGTAGGATAATTGAAGAATTAAAAAACTCCATATCACCTGATGCAGATAATATGGAGTCTTTGATGATGATTAGAGATTACAATGAACTTACTCGGGCTTTTTCAAAAAAACTTGGTAGGGTCATGTCCCGATTTTAATTAAACGATCTCTAAACTTTTAGCTTTGTTTACTAAATCAACTAAATTGGTAACATTTAATTTAGTTAATAAACGCAATTTGTAAGTACTGATTGTTTTTTCGTTAAGGCCTAAGATTTCAGCAATCTCATGGTTTTTCTTTCCACCGCTTAAGTAGCGTAATACTTCTACTTCACGATTAGAAAGTTTACGGTATAAACGTTCACTTTTACTTTGTTTTGCAATTAAAGCCAGGTTTTTCTTAACTGTTTCGTTCATGATAATTTTACCCTGATCTACTTTGATTATAGACTGACCTAAAGTCTCTAATTTTTCTTTTTTATGAACATATCCTGAAACTCCAGCTTTAATAGCATTGGGAGCGTAGATTTGTTCAGATAGTCCACTAAAAATGATAATTTTAGTTTTAGGGAAATTTTTTAAAAGTGCTTTTACTTCAAAAATACTCGAAAGACCTTCAAGTTCAAGGTCTAAGACCAGAACATCAACTTCTTTTGTTTGTAGAATATCCTGAATCATCGAAAAACTGCCCACATTGGCAACAATCGATATGTCTGAATGGTCTTTGAAGTACGATTTTACTCCAAAATGTACTACTGGAAAGTTATCAGCTAGACAAACTTTAATCATGATTTTATTTTTTTTAGGGTTGTTCTTGTGTGAATTATATATATAAAATTAGTAAAAAAATTGGAAATACAATTTTTTTATGGATAAAATCGTATTAAATCCGATTAATGACACAAACTGGTATCGGATTCATCTTGTGTTGGTTAATTTTGTTCAGTCTTTTATAAATTTCAAAGACTTCTTTTTGTCTGGTAGTGTAGTTGGTTTGAGGACTATTGTTCTCATCTTCAGTCATTGCCCATTCTAATTCGTCATAAGTGGCGCCTAATTGTTGCTCATCTGTTTTTTCATCGCCAAATAAACCATCGGATGGCTGGGCAATTAATATTGAATTAGGGACTTTTAAATAATCGGCTAATGCAAAGACATCTGATTTCATTAAATCGGCTATTGGACTTAAATCAACACCGCCATCACCATATTTAGTAAAGAAACCTACTCCAAAATCTTCTACTTTGTTTCCTGTTCCTGCTACTAACAGTCCATGAACTCCGGCATAATAGTATAACGTAGTCATTCTTAGTCGCGCTCTTGTATTGGCTAATGTCAGGTTCAGTTTATTTTCTTCAAAATTTGCAGGAACTTCTTTTTTCAGAGTTTCAAATACCGATGTTAAATCGCTTTGTACACTACTTACATTTGGAAAACGTTTTTTAAGTTGTTCAATATGTTCTTTGCCCCGGCTCACATGACTTTCATGCTGATGGATTGGCATTTCAACGCATAACACTTTAAGTCCGGTCTGAGCACATAATGTTGAGGTTACTGCTGAATCTACGCCTCCTGAAATTCCTACTACAAAACCATTCACTTTTGCAGTTTCGGCATAAGATTTTAACCAATTGACAATCTGAGTGTTTACCTGTTCAACTATGATAGTGCTTTTTTTAGTCATAAATAGTTCAAATTTTAGTATTCAGGAATGTATCTTTGCGAACAAAATTCAGTAACATACTGGTTATCCTGATATAATCATGCAAATTTAAATAAAATAAAATGAAAACTTGTGTATTTTCCGTAGTTCTGTTATTCTTTTTTTTCTCCTGTAATACGACAACTAAGAAAGAAAAACAAATAGAGGCTGTACCTGTAGATTTAAAAGTGATTCGTTTTGATAAAATATTTTTCGAAACCAAACCTAATGATTTACCGAAAATTAAAAAACAATTTCCGTTTTTTTTCCCGGTAGGAAATGAAGATGCAGTTTGGTTAGAGAAAATGCAAAATCCGCTTTGGAGAGAACTTTATGCTGAGGTCCAAAAAAAGTTTTCTGATTTTGATACTTATAAAGCAGAACTTAATACTGTTTTTAAACATGTAAAATATTATTTTCCAAAAACAAAAACACCTGCTGTTTATACTGTTATCTCTGAAATGGATTATAACAATAAAGTGATTTATGCAGATAGTTTATTGATTATTTCGCTCGAAATGTATTTAGGTAAAGAGCATAAGTTTTATCAGTTTCCAGATTATATTAAACAGAATTTTGAACCTAATCAAATGATGCCTGATGTAGTAGAAGCTTTATCGAAAAGAGTGATAAAAACTGATACAGAGAAAAATTTTATGACAGCTATGATTCGGGCCGGAAAAATATTGTACCTAAAAGATGTGATGCTGCCGAAATATAATGACGAAGATAAAATAGGATATACCGCAGATCAATTGCAATGGTGTCAGGAAAATGAAAGTTATATGTGGCGTTATTTTATTGAGAATCAACTGTTGTATGATGATGATCCTAAGTTGTTGCCACGTTTTGTGAATCCGGCTCCTTTTTCTAAATTTTATTTAGAAATAGATAATGAGTCGCCGGGTAATGTGGGTGCCTGGACAGGATGGCAAATTGTTCGTTCTTATATGAAAAATAATGAAGTATCTTTGCCTCAGTTAATGCAGACTAATGCAAAAGAAATATTCGAAAAGTCAAATTATAAACCTAAAAAGTGATGTCAGATAAAAATAAATCAGAAATAAATTTTCTTGTAGAATTAGATGAAAACCGTATTCCGGAAAAATTGTTCTGGACTGCAAAAGACGGCGGAATAGAATTGGAGGAATCTAAAGCAATTATGTTGTCTGTTTGGGACAGTAAAGCTAAAGAGAGCATGCGTATTGATTTGTGGACAAAGGATATGCCTGTTGATGAAATGAAAATTTTCTTTCATCAGACATTAGTAGCTATGTCGGATACCTTTCACCGGGCAACAGGTGATGAGAAAATGTCAGCAACGATGAAAGATTTCTGTGAATATTTTGCGGAGAAATTAGAGTTGACTAAATAAGTAAAAACTATAAAAAAATCCCAAATTTCAATATTTACAATTGAAATTTGGGATTTTTTATTGATAAGTTGGGAATGTTTAAAATCCGCCGCTGTTGTTCTTAAAGATCTCCTGATTTACTTCGTCAATATAGCTTAAAACTTCTTCTTTTCCTGTTCCTTCAGTTGAAGAAGTTACAAAATAAGGAGGCATTTCGGCCCAGTTGTTGGCAAACATCTGTTTCTTGTAAGCCGCAACATGCGAGTCAATTTTTACTTTACTGATTTTATCAGCTTTGGTAAAAATAATACAAAAAGGAATTTCGCTTTCGCCCATATAGCTCATGAATTCAATATCGATGGCTTGGGCCTCATGGCGAATATCAATCAGAACAAAAGCACAGGCAAGTTGTTCTCTTTTTTCAAAATAATCGGTGATGAACTGCTGAAAAACAGATTTTGTCTTTTTGGAAACTTTAGCGTAACCATAACCCGGTAAATCTACCAGAAACCAATTATTGTTGATTAGGAAATGATTGATTAATTGTGTTTTTCCAGGTCTTCCTGATGTTTTTGCCAGCTTTTTATGGTTGGTCAGCATGTTAATTAATGATGACTTTCCCACATTTGATCTGCCTATAAAAGCATATTCGGGCAAAAAGTCTTTGGGACATTTGCTTACATCTGAGTTGCTAATTACGAATTCGGCGGTATTAATCTTCATATTTTTTAGGTAAAAAAGCTTTTTTATACTGATGAAGCAGCTTTTAAATTAGTTTTGTTAAGCCAGTCTTCCAGTAAATTGTTAAACTCATCCGGATGCTCCATCATGGCTGCATGTCCGCATTTGTCGATCCAGTATAAGGTTGAATTGGGTAGCAATTTGTTAAATTCAGTTGCTACTTCCGGTGGAGTAACCTTGTCGTTTTTTCCCCAGATAATACAGGTTTGCACATGCATTTTTGGTAAATCTTTAGCCATGTTGTGACGAATAGCACTCTTAGCAATGGTTAAAGTTTTTATTAATTTAATACGATCGTTTACGGTGGCATACACTTCGTCAATCAATTCAGGTGTAGCAATTTTGGGATCGTAAAATACATCTTCAGCTTTTTTTCGGATGTATTCGTAATCCCCTCTTTTTGGATAACTATCTCCCATGGCGCTTTCGTAAAGCCCTGAACTTCCAGTGATTACAAGTCCGGCTACTTTTTCAGGGTACATTTTAGTATGGTACAAAGCTATATGTCCGCCCAGAGAGTTTCCTAAAAGAATGACTCTGTCAAAACCTTTAAAAGTGATAAAGTCTTTTACATATTTGGCAAAGCTTTTTACATTGGTTTTTAAAAGACTTTGTGTGTATATGGGTAAGTCCGGAATAACAATTTTATATCCTTTGTCAGAAAAATAACGGGCTACTCCGTCAAAGTTGCTTAAGCCGCCCATCAGGCCATGCAAAATTACAATAGGATTTCCTTCTCCTGCTTCGTAATAGCTGTATCTGCCTTCTTTTTTATAGTTTTTGTCCATGCTCTTGGAATGCGAATTTCAATTTCGACAAATATAGGATATAATCAGTAAAAAAGAGTTTTTGAAAACTTTTTTTGAAGCTCTTCTTAAAGATTTACTTCAGTTTCTGAATAATAATTTTAGTTATGTTATTGATTATCTACTCTTTTTTTGTGAAATTTTTTGAATTGTAAGTTCGCAAAAATGATGCTTTTTTAGCTGCGTTTTTGGTTATTAAAACTTATTGTCTGTAAGAAAAGATGAGGAGGCTAATACATTGATTGTCCAAAAATTAAGGGTTTTTGTTCTAATGTGGTGAAACTTATCAACAAAGTGGTAAAAAGTGGTAAAAGGTGGTAAAATTTTTTATATTTTTGCTCTATATCATTTAAAGCGATTCTTTTGAATACAATTATAGGGACATATGAATGTAAAGTCGATGCTAAAGGGAGGGTTTTATTGCCTGCGCCTTTAAAAAAGCAATTGGCTGCTTCACTTCAGGACGGTTTTGTCTTGAAGCGTTCGTTGTTTCAGCCGTGTTTAGAGTTGTATCCAATGGAAGAGTGGAATTTGATGATGCAAAAAATCAATAAACTCAATCGGTTTGTTAAGAAGAACAATGATTTTATTCGCAAGTTTACTGCCGGTGTTAAGGTGGTTGAAATTGATGCTTTAGGTCGTTTACTGGTTCCTAAGGATTTGGTGAATTTTGCCAGTATTGCTAAAGATGTTGTTTTTTCATCCGCAGTAAATATTGTAGAGATTTGGGATAAAGATTTATACGAACAATCGATTGATGACGGAGTTGATTTTGCAGATTTAGCAGAAGAGGTAATGGGTAATATAAATGACAACGACAATGGAATATCATAATCCGGTTTTGCTTAAAGAAACAGTTGATGGTTTAAATATTAAGCCTGACGGAATATATGTGGATGTTACTTTTGGTGGTGGCGGACATTCAAAAGAAATTTTAAAGCGTCTAGGACCTAACGGAAAATTATTTGCTTTCGATCAGGATGAAGATGCTTTGGCAAATGCGCTTCCGGATGAACGATTTGTTCTGATCAATGAAAATTTCAGAAATATAAAACGATTTTTACGTTTTTACGGAGCAAGAAATGTAGATGGAATTTTAGCAGATTTAGGAGTTTCTTCTCATCAGTTCGATGTACCGGAAAGAGGTTTTTCGATCCGTTTTGATGCCGAATTAGATATGAGAATGAGTCAGAAAAATGATTTGAATGCTTATAAAGTAGTTAATGAATATGATGATGCTAATCTGAGAAGAGTGTTCTTAGATTATGGTGAACTGAAAAATGCACCTGTTCTTTCAAGAACAATCATAGAGGCAAGAATGCGCAAGCCTGTAAAAACGACCGACGAATTAAAAGAAGTTTTGGTTAAATATTTACCGGAACGAGTTCGTAATAAAGTATTGGCACAAATCTACCAGGCTATACGAATTGAGGTAAATCAGGAGATGGATGTTTTAAAAGAATTTTTAGAACAATCACTTGAAGTATTAAATCCGGGAGGACGATTAAGTGTAATCTCATATCACTCTCTGGAAGATCGACTGGTAAAGCGTTTTATGAAAAACGGAATGTTTGAAGGAGAACCGGAACGAGACTTTTTTGGAAACTATTCGGTGCCCTTTAAATTAATTGGAAAACTGATTGTTCCTGATGAAGAGGAAATAAAAGTTAATAACAGAGCCAGAAGTGCTAAGTTAAGAATTGCCGAAAAGATTTAATAATTTATGAAAATGAGTATTTACAATCTGTTAAAAGCAAGATTTCTAATCGATGAAGATGCGGTTAAAAACTGGCGTTTTATTGTTTTTTTGATTGTTCTGGCAATTATAATGATTGCTAATACACAGCGCTACGAGCAAAAAGTATTTAAGATTGCAGAACTCACTGCTGAGGTGAAAGAATTGCGTTCAGAGTTTGTAGACAGACGTTCTGACTTGATGAAATTAAGAATGGAATCAACAGTTTCACAAAAAATGGTAGAAAAAGAAATTTTTCCGTCCACAGTACCTCCTGTAAAAATAAAAGTTAAAAAAGAAGAAGAAAAAAGTCTTTTGAAAAAAATATGGCAGTAGAAGATAAGTACATATCGTATCGAATTTATCTGGTTGCTTTTGCTATTTTTTTAATGGCAATAGCAATCGCTGTTAAGCTGACCAATATTCAATGGGTTGAAGGTGATTATTATCGGGAACTAGCTAAGGAAAGAACGGTTAGGAATTTTGTTATTCCGGCTAATAAAGGAAATATTTATTCTTCTGATGGTAGTTTGCTAGCGACTTCAATTCCAAAATACAGTATCCGTTTTGATGCTTTGGCTCCAAAAAAAGAAAATTTTGAAAAAAATGTTAATGCATTAGCGGATTCCTTGGCTACTATTTTAAATAAACCAGCGACCTATTATAAAAACGAATTAAGAAAAGCGAGAGCCAATAATAACCGTTATTTTTTAATAGCACGTGATCTGAGTTATACCGATTATATAAAAATAAAGGGTTTTCCTTTGTTTAATCTGGGGGCTTATAAAGGCGGAATTATCATTGAACAAAAAACAGTTCGTGAACATCCGATAGGAAAAATCGCTGAGCGTACTATAGGTTATGAGAGACAATATCAGCAAGGGCATTCGGATGGAAAAGGAATTGAATGGGCATATAAGGATTATCTAAATGGTAAAGACGGAAAAATTTTAAAACAGAAAATTGCTAAAGGACAGTGGAAACCTATTCGCGATTTAAATGAGGTAGATCCTCAGGACGGATACGATGTGATTTCGACAATTGATGTTTACATTCAGGACATTGCACATCACGCTTTGTTGAAGCAGCTGGAAGATTATGAGGCTGATCACGGCTGCGTTGTGGTAATGGAAACACATACCGGTCAGGTGAAAGCGATTGCTAATCTAGGAAGAGCTAGCGATGGAACTTATTATGAAACCACTAATTATGCGGTAGCTGAATCTCATGAACCAGGTTCTACTTTTAAATTAGTTGATTTGATGACTATTTTAGAAGACAAAGTAGCTGATACCAGTACGGTTTATGATACTCATGGCGGAATTATAAAATATTCAGGTAAATCTGTACGTGATTCACATACAGGAGGTTATGGTAAAATATCTTTAGCGAGAGGTTTTGAATTGTCGTCCAATACCGTTTTGGTTCAGGCGGTGTATGATAATTACAAAAACAATCCGTCAAAATTTGTAAACCGTGTTAATTCTTATGGTTTAAATAAAAAGCTCCACATGGATTTTAAAGGAGAAGGACGTCCTTTTATTCCGCAGCCTACAGATAAAAACTGGTCTAATATTTCATTGCCATGGATGGCTTTTGGGTATGGTGTTTCGGTTACGCCAATGCAGACTTTAGCGTATTACAATGCCGTTGCAAATAATGGAGTGATGGTAAAACCACAATTTGTTTCTGAAATAAAAGAATGGAACCGAACCATTAAGAAAATGGAGCCAGAAGTTATCAATCCTAAGATTTGTTCTGAAGAGACACTTTTGAAACTGAAAGAAGTTTTAAAGAATGTTGTTAAAAGAGGGACGGCATCTAAATTGTATTCTAAGGATTTTTCTATGGCTGGTAAAACAGGAACAGCTCAGGTGAATTATGGAAAAAGAGACGGTACTCCAATGCATTATGCTTCTTCTTTTGTGGGGTATTTTCCGGCAGATAAACCAAAATATTCCTGTATAGTAGTGGTTCATAAACCAAGTACAGCAAAAGGTGATTTTTACGGAGCTGGTGTTGCTGGTCCGGTTTTTAAGAGAATTGCCCAAAAGATTTTCACGGAAGTTCCATCGACAAATGAAATCAAAAAACTGGACAGAAAAGTTCCAAAACAGGAGAAAAACTATAATGAATATTTTGCTAAGCTTCAAAAATCACAACAACTGATTCCTAATGTTAAAGGGATGCCGGGAATGGATGCCATTGCTTTATTGGAAAATTTAGGAATGAATGTCAGGACAAAAGGAATTGGAAAAGTAAAAAAACAATCGCTTCAGGCGGGACAGAATATTATTAAAAATACAACTATAACATTAGAATTATTGTAGTCTTACCTGATTTTAAAGTCAGGGAAAAAATAAAAAAATGAATAGATTATTAAAAGACATATTATATAAAGTAGCAATTGAAGCCGTTCATGGTTCGACTGATATCGCTATAGGTAAATTGGATTTCGATTCCAGAAAAATCGAAGCCAATGATGTGTTTGTTGCCATTCGGGGTTCTGTTTCAGATGGACATGATTACATTCAAAAAGCCATTGATTTAGGTGCTAAAGCTATAATTTGCGATACTTTTCCGGAAAAATTCCGCAATGAGGTGACTTATATCCAGGTAAATGATACTAATAAGGCGCTTGCATTTATGGCAGCTAATTATTTTGAAAACCCATCTGAAAAATTAAAGCTGGTGGGAATAACAGGAACGAACGGAAAGACAACAATTGCTTCTTTATTATATCAATTATTTAAAAAAGCAGGATTTAAAGTTGGTTTGCTTTCTACTGTAAAAATTTTGGTGGATGATGAGGAGTTCAAAGCAACTCATACCACTCCTGATTCCATTACAATTAATCATTATCTAAACAAAATGATTGGTGCCGGTGTTGAGTATTGCTTTATGGAAGTAAGTTCACACGGTATTCATCAAAAACGTACCGAAGCATTACATTTTACAGGAGGTGTTTTTACAAATTTGTCTCACGATCATTTAGATTATCATCCTACTTTTGCGGAATACAGGGATGTCAAGAAGTCTTTTTTTGATAATTTACCCAAATCTGCTTTCGTTATTTCTAACATTGATGATAAGAATGGAGCGGTAATGCTGCAAAATACAGTGGCTCAAAAAAGAACCTATGCTCTGAAATCGTATGCCGATTACAAAGCACAAATTTTAGAGAACTTATTGTCAGGTTCCTTGTTAAAAATTGAAGGGAATGAAGTTTGGGTAAAATTAATTGGTGTATTTAATGCGTATAATTTATTAGCTATTTATGCCACTGCAATCGAATTAGGCATGGATTCTTTAGAAGCGCTTCGTTTATTGTCTGAATTAGAAAGTGTTTCAGGAAGGTTTCAATACATTGTGTCGGATACTAACATTACTGCTATTGTAGATTATGCCCATACTCCGGATGCTTTAGAAAATGTTTTGAAAACCATTAATGAAGTGCGCACTAATAACGAACAATTGATAACGATTGTGGGCTGCGGAGGAAACAGAGATAAAGCAAAACGACCGCTTATGGCCGGAATAGCATCTGATTTGAGTAATAAAACCATCCTGACTTCAGATAATCCCCGCGATGAAGATCCGGATACTATTATCAGTGAGATGGAACAGGGCGTGCCGCCACAAAATCATAAAAAAGTTTTTGCTGTAACTGACAGAAAACAGGCTATAAAAATTGCGTGTCAATTGGCTCAGCCTAATGATATTATTTTAATTGCTGGAAAAGGACATGAAACGTATCAGGAAATCAAAGGAATACGAACTGATTTTGATGATATGAAAATTGTTAAAGAAATTTTAGACCAACTCCATAAATAGTAAAACTATGCTGTATTATTTATTTGATTATTTTAACAAAGTATTGAATCTTTCCGGTACAGGAGTGTTTCAATACATTACTTTCAGATCGGCGCTGGCCTTTATTCTTTCGTTGTTGTTATCTACAATTTATGGAAAAAGAGTCATTAGTTTTTTACAAAGACAGCAGGTAGGGGAAACTGTTCGTGAACTGGGTTTAGCGGGTCAAAATGAAAAGGCCGGTACACCTACAATGGGAGGTTTAATAATCATTTTTGCCACTTTAATTCCTGTTTTTCTGTTTGCCAAATTACATAACATTTATGTTGTTCTGTTGATTGTGACGACTTTATGGATGGGGACAATTGGTTTTGTAGATGATTATATCAAAATATTTAAAAAAGACAAACAGGGGCTAAAAGGAATTTTTAAAGTTTTTGGTCAGATAGGATTAGGGTTAATTGTGGGAAGTGTATTGTATTTTAATCCGCAGGTAACCGTACGTACTGACACAGGGAAAACAGATGTATTTAAGGTGGCTACTACTACCGAAGCCTTTATTATGCCTGCTGCTGTAGAAGAAAAATCAACTGCTACTACGATTCCTTTCTTTAAAAATAACGAATTTGATTATGCCGAATTATTAGCCTGGACCGGTGAAGGATATGAAAAATGGGCCTGGATTATTTTTATTCCGGTAGTGATTTTTATTATTACTGCCGTTTCTAACGGAGCTAATTTAACCGATGGAATTGACGGACTAGCTGCCGGAACGTCGGCAATTTCGGTCTTGGCACTCGCCATTTTTACCTTCGTTTCAGGAAATATCATTTTTTCTAATTATCTCAATATTATGTATATCCCTAACTCAGGGGAAATGACGGTTTTTATTGCAGCTTTTGTAGGATCACTCATTGGGTTTTTATGGTATAACTCCTATCCGGCATCCGTGTTTATGGGTGATACAGGAAGTTTAACAATCGGAGGAATTATAGCAGTTCTGGCAATTGCAGTCCGAAAAGAATTATTAATTCCACTGTTATGCGGAATCTTTCTGGTAGAAAATTTGTCCGTGGTTTTGCAGGTGAGTTATTTTAAATACACTAAGAAGCGATTTGGCGAAGGCCGAAGAATTTTTCTAATGTCGCCATTGCATCATCATTATCAAAAGAAAGGCTATCACGAAAGTAAAATTGTAACCCGATTTTGGATTGTAGCCATAATGTTAGCGATACTTTCAATAGTTACCTTAAAATTGAGATAGTATGAGATTAGTAGTTTTAGGTGGAGGCGAAAGTGGTGTGGGAACAGCCATATTAGGAAAGCAAAAAGGATATGATGTTTTTGTATCTGATTTTGGGAAAATAAAAGAAAGTTACAAAGAAGTTCTTATAAAAAACAGTATCGATTGGGAAGATGAGAAGCATACAGAATCTCTGATTTTGAATGCTGATGTAGTAATGAAAAGTCCCGGTATTCCGGAAAAAGCGCCCATTGTTAAGAAACTTATTGAGAAAGGAATTCCTGTAATTTCTGAAATTGAATTTGCAGCTTCTTTTACTAAAGCAGTTACAATTGGGATTACCGGAAGCAATGGGAAAACGACCACCACAATGCTAACGTATCATTTGCTAAAATCTGCGGGATTGAATGTGGGACTGGCAGGAAACATTGGAAAGAGTTTTGCGGAACAGGTTGCCGAAGATAAATACGATAGTTATGTGTTAGAATTGAGTAGTTTTCAGCTGGACGGAATTATAAATTATAAACCGCATATCGCTATTATAACGAATATCAGTCCGGATCATCTGGACCGTTACGATTATAAATATGAGAATTACATTGATTCGAAATTCAGAATCACGATGAATCAGACTGAAGAGGATTATCTCATTTATGATGCAGACGATGAAGCAATTTCAGACTGGTTACAAAAGAACAAAACAAGAGCAAAATTAATTCCTTTTTCATTGGTAAAAACATTTGAAGAAGGAGTCTTTATAAAAAATAATACAATGGAAGCAATAATCAATCAAGAGGAATTTACAATGGAAACAGAATCAATTGCCTTAGAAGGAAAACATAATTTAAAGAATGCAATGGCAGCAACTTCTGTAGCTAAATTGATGCAAATCAGAAAAGCAACAATTCGTGAAAGTTTATCAAACTTTCAGGGTGTAGAACACCGTCTTGAGAAAGTATTGAAAATCCAAAATGTACAATACATCAACGATTCGAAAGCAACCAATGTAAATGCAACTTTTTTTGCATTAGACAGTATGAATTCACCAACTGTCTGGATTGTAGGTGGTGTTGATAAAGGGAATGATTACAATGAATTAATGGCTTTAGTTCGTGAGAAAGTAAAAGCTATTATTTGCCTGGGTGTTGATAACAGAAAAATTATTGATGCTTTTGGGAATGTCGTGGACATTATGGTAGAGGTAAATAATATGAACGATGCTGTGAGAATGGCGCAACGTATTACTGAAAAAGGAGATACGGTTTTATTATCACCAGCTTGTGCCAGTTTTGATTTATTTGAAAATTACGAAGACAGAGGAAGACAATTTAAAGAGGCAGTGCAAAATTTGTAAATTCTCAATTTTAGATATTAGATTTCAGAATTTAGATTTTTGATTGAAGCTAATTACACAAAGGATTTATGTATGACAACAAATCAACTCAAGCAAAGAACAAAGAATTTTTCTTTGATGATAATTGATTTAGTTGAAAAATTACCAAATTCAATTTCGACAAAAGTTGTTGCCAATCAAATAGTAAGAAGTGGAGCTTCTGTTGGGGCTAATTACAGAGCAGTTTGTAGAGCTAGAAGTGATAGAGAATTTGTTTCTAAAATGAATATAGTTTTAGAAGAAGCAGATGAAACTTTATTTTGGATAGAAATTATTATTGAAAAACAATGGTTTGATAAATTAGAATTAGATTCTATTTGGAAAGAAGGAAATGAGCTAACTGCAATTTTTGTAAGTACATTAAAGACGGTTAATAATCGAATAAATCAAAAGTAAATCTAAAATCGAATATCAGAAATCTAAAATCTAAATTAAAAATGAAACAACTAATTAGCAGATTAAAAGGAGATAAAGGGATTTGGTCATTTGTGGCCTTATTGGCCCTGTTTTCCTTTATGCCTGTTTTTAGTGCTAGTAGTAATTTGGCGTATTTGGGGCATGGAACAGGAAATACTTTAGGGTATTTACTGAAACATCTGGCTCATATTGGCTGTGGTTTTGCTATTATTTATTACGTTCACAAAATACCTTATCATTATTTCCGTTCTATATCTAAATGGCTGTTGCCTGTTGTCTGGATAGTTTTAGCCATAACAATGATCAAAGGAACGGTAATTGGAGGAGCTAATGCCAGCAGATGGATTCAGATTCCATTTGTAGGGATTTCGTTTCAGCCTTCAGCATTTGCAGCATTGGTTTTATTTGTGTTTGTAGCGCGTTATTTGTCTAAAACAAGAACAGAACCGATTGATTTTGCAGCATCATTAAAGGAACTGTGGTTGCCTGTTTTTATTACGCTGATATTTATTCTCCCTTCCAATTTTTCTACTACAGCGTTAATTTTCTCAATGATATTAATGTTAGTTTTCATCGGGAAATATCCAATGAAATATATAGGTATTATAGTAGGTTCGGGAATTGTATTTCTTACTTTTTTTGTTTTGGTTTCCAAAGCCTTTCCGGATGCAAAATTCTTTAGCAGGGTCAGAACATGGGAAAGCAGAATTGAAAATTTCAGTACTGATAAACCGGATGAAGATGATTATCAGATAGAGAAAGCCAAAATTGCTATTGCATCAGGAAAAATATACGGATTAGGTCCGGGGAAAAGTGTTCAGAAGAACTTTTTACCCCAATCTTCTTCAGATTTTATTTATGCCATTATCGTAGAAGAATATGGATTAGTAGGTGGTTTAGGTGTGCTTTGTTTGTACCTGTTGTTGCTTTTCCGGTTTGTGGTTGCGTCGCATAAGGCTAATACTATATTTGGAAAATTAGTCGTCATAGGACTTGGTTTTCCAATGATTTTTCAGGCCATGATTAATATGGCGGTAGCAGTCGAATTATTGCCGGTCACAGGACAGACTTTGCCTTTGATAAGTAGTGGAGGGACATCTATCTGGATGACTTGCATTTCATTAGGAATTATCATTGGTGTAACCAAAAAAGAAGAAGAAATAGAGCAGGAACAGAAAGAAGCGGCTAAAAGAGAAGAAGCGCTTCAGCGATTGATTGATGCTGAATTGGCTTCTGAAGAAAAGGAAAAAGAGTCTTATTCGATAGAAGATAAAGTGGCAAATCCGATGAATGCTGTTTTAAATAAATAGATTGATAGTAATGAAACAATATAAATTCATATTAAGTGGCGGAGGAACCGGAGGACATATTTATCCTGCAGTTGCAATTGCTAATGAATTAAAATCAAGATTTCCGGATGCTGAATTCCTCTTTGTGGGAGCTCAGGATAAAATGGAAATGCAAAAAGTACCGCAGGCAGGTTATGCTATCAAAGGCTTGTGGATTGCGGGATTGCAAAGAAAACTAACATTGCAAAACGCGATGTTTCCGTTGAAATTAATGAGCAGCTTATGGAAATCCCGAAAAATAATTAAGCAATTTAAACCCGATGTGGTTATAGGAACCGGAGGTTTTGCCAGTGGTCCTTTGTTACAAATGGCAAATATGCTGGGAATTCCAACAGTAATTCAAGAACAAAATTCCTTTCCAGGAATTACAAATAAATTGTTGAGTAAAAAGGCTAATGCAATTTGTGTGGCTTATGAAAATCTGGAACGTTTTTTCCCAAAAGAGAAAATGATTTTGACAGGAACTCCTGTTCGTCAGGATTTGATTGCTATAGAAAGTAAGCGAACAGAAGCAATCGAATATTTTAAACTGGATTCCAAAAAGAAAACATTGTTGGTTCTTGGCGGTAGTTTAGGTGCCAGAAGAATTAATCAGCTGATTGAGAAAGAACTGAAGAATATTATTTCACAAGGGGTTCAGATTATCTGGCAATGTGGGAAGTTGTATTTTGAAGAATATAAAAAATACAATTCAGAAAATGTTCAGGTGGTGGCTTTTATTGAAAAAATGGATTTTGTTTATGCTGCGGCAGATATTATTATCTCTCGTGCAGGTGCTTCTTCGGTATCAGAATTATGCATTGTGGGGAAACCGGTTATTTTTATTCCGTCGCCCAATGTAGCCGAAGATCATCAGACTAAAAATGCAAAAGCTATCGTTGATAAAAAAGGAGCGCTATTGTTGAAAGAATCACAGTTGGACGCCGAATTTAGTTTGGTTTTTGAAGCTTTGTTAAAAGATACGGGAAAGCAAACACAATTGAGTGAAAATATAAAAGAACTCGCATTGCCGGAAGCAACTAAGCAAATTGCAGATGAAATTGTGAAATTGATTAAATAGCATTTGACAATGACAATTTCATAAAGAATAAAATAAGAATAATTAATCCAATCATGATGTCAATTATTGAGTGTTGACATTGTAATTGATATTGACATTAAAAATGAATCTAAACCAAATACATAATGTTTATTTTATCGGTATCGGTGGTATCGGTATGAGTGCTTTGGCACGTTATTTTAAGTATATTGGAAAGCAGGTTTCCGGTTATGACAAAACACCAACAATTTTAACAAATGAGTTAATCGAAAGTGGTATTGATATTCATTTTGAAGATGATATTAATTTGATTCCTAAGGATTATTTTGTGGAAAATACGCTGGTTATCATCACCCCGGCAGTTCCTAAAACACATGCACAATGGAATTATTTTTTAGAGCGTAATTATCAGGTCAAAAAAAGAGCCGAAGTTCTTGGGATTATAACCAAAGATACTTTTTGTTTTGCTGTAGCCGGAACACACGGAAAGACAACTACATCCAGTATTTTAGGACATATTTTGCACGAAAGCGGTGCTGATGTTACGGCTTTTATTGGTGGAATTGTAGAGAATTATAATTCAAATTTAATAGGAAGCGGAAAAACTGTAACGGTTGTTGAAGCCGACGAATTTGATCGTTCTTTCCTGCATTTGCACCCTAATATCGCTTGTGTGACTTCGATGGATGCGGATCACCTTGATATTTATGGAACAGATAAAGCAATTAAAGAATCTTTTACTGAGTTTGCGGATAAAGTAGAAGATAAATCTAATTTGTTTATTACTACTGATTTACCTCTTTCAGGAGTGACTGTAGGAGTAAATGAATCAGCAGCTTATAATGCTTTTAATATTAGAATAGAAAATAGCAGTTATGTATTTGATGTACAAACACCAACTACTCTTTTAAAAGATTTTCGGTTTGGATTACCGGGCAGGCATAATTTAATGAACGCTTTAATGGCTCTTGCAATGGCAGTAAATTTCGGCACCCCAACCGATGCCATTGCAAAAGCCTTAGCTTCATTTAAAGGAATAAGAAGGCGTTTCTCTTACCAGATCAGAACTGAAAATCTGGTTTATATTGATGATTATGCACATCATCCTACTGAGATTAATGCGGTGCATCAGGCGGTAAGAGAATTGTATCCGGGTAAAAAAGTACTGGCAGTTTTTCAACCGCATCTTTTTAGCAGAACTAAGGATTTTGCTGATGATTTTGCAAAAAGTCTTTCTCAGTTTGACGAAGTGTTATTGATGGATATTTATCCGGCTCGGGAGCTGCCTATGATAGGAATTACCTCAGAATGGTTGCTGTCGATGATAGAGAATCAGGATAAAAAAATAGTTTCTAAAGAAGGTTTAATACCAGCTATGCTGAAAAGTGATGCAACAATTCTGGTTACAATCGGGGCAGGGGATATTGGTGAAATGGTGGGAGCAATTAAAACAGCTTTAAATGAAAAAAATATTTAATTGGACAAACATCAGATTAATCCTAATGTTGGGATTAGTTGTTTTTCTTTTTTCATTCACTTCAAAGCGAAATGAAAAACGGAAAATAGTCGCAATCAAGGTCTTTTTTGTAGGAGAAAACAATCTTTTTGTTAAAGAGGAAACGGTTAATAAATTGTTAATAGAAAATACGAGTAACCCCTTAGCTATTGAAAAAGATAAATTAGATTTGAATAAGCTGGAAAGAAAGCTAAATTCAAATGCGATGATTGACGAATCTGATGTGTTTGTAAGTATTGATGGCGTGCTAAAAGCGGTTGTGAAGCAAAAGACTCCTGTAGCCAGAGTGGTGAATGATGTAGAATCTTTTTATATTGATTATAAGGGAGGTAAGATGCCATTATCGGATAATTTTACGGCTAGGGTTCCTCTGGTTTCAGGGAATATAAACAGCAGGAATGAAGCAGAATTAGCACAGTTATTTTGTGCAATTTATGAAGATGATTTTCTGAAAAAAAATATCATTGCTATTGAGGTAATGCCTAATGCCGGCTTAAAAATGTTCAATAGGAATTACGATTACCAGATAGATTTTGGTAGTATGGTGAATTTTGAAACAAAATTTAAGAACTATAAAGCTTTTTTTCAAAAAGCAGTTTTAGATAGTACATTGTATAAATATAAGAAGATTGACCTCAGGTTTACAAAACAAGTAGTTTGCACTAAATAATAGAAAATGGAAAAAGAGAATATTGCAGTAGGTCTAGATATAGGGACAACCAAAATAGTTGCCATGATTGGCAAAAAAAATGAGTATGGTAAGTTAGAAATTTTGGGTGTAGGAAAATCCAAAAGTCTGGGTGTTGCCAGAGGTGTGGTTAATAATATTACACAAACTATTCAGTCTATTCAGCAAGCAATAAATGAAGCGGAAACTAATTCAGGTTATAAAATAAAAGATGTTGTTGTAGGGATTGCAGGTCAGCACATTCGCAGTATTCAGCATACAGATTACATCAGCAGGAGTAATCCGGAGGAAGTAATAGGGGGTGATGATATTCAATTACTGATTGATCAGGTGAATAAATTAGCCATGTTGCCAGGAGAAGAAATTATCCACGTATTACCTCAGGAATTTAAAATAGACGGACAATCGGAAATAAAAGAACCTATCGGGATGTACGGTGGGCGTTTAGAATCCAGTTTTCATGTGGTAGTAGGTCAGGCATCGTCAATACGTAACGTAGGACGTTGTATTCAAAGTTCCGGAATCGAACTGTCAGGATTGACTTTAGAGCCATTAGCTTCGTCTGATGCGGTTTTAAGCCAGGAAGAAAAAGAGGCTGGAGTTGCATTAATCGATATCGGTGGTGGAACAACTGATTTGGCCATTTTCAAAGATGGAATTATTCGTCATACCGCGGTAATTCCTTTTGGAGGGAATGTCATTACGGATGATATTAAAGAAGGCTGTTCTATTATAGAAAAACAGGCTGAATTATTGAAAGTGAAATTTGGTTCGGCATGGCCGGGAGAAAATAAAGACAACGAAATTGTATCTATTCCGGGATTAAGAGGCAGAGAGCCAAAGGAAATTTCGTTAAAAAACTTATCAAAAATTATTCATGCCCGTGTGGTGGAAATAATCGAACAAGTTTTTACAGAAGTAAAAGCCTATGGTCATGAAGATCCAAGAAAGAAACTAATTGCCGGAATTGTACTTACCGGTGGTGGTGCTCAATTAAAGCACATCAAACAGTTGGTGGAATATATTACCGGAATGGATACCAGAATAGGCTATCCTAATGAGCATTTAGCAGGAAATTCAGATGAAGAGTTTTCCAGTCCGCTATATGCCACTGCAGTGGGATTAGTGATGAACAGTATCTCGAATAATACACAGAGTGCAACCAGAAAAGAAGAGGTTGTTTCTCAAAGAAATGTTTTCTATCGGGAGCCGGTTGTTGAAACTGTAGAGCGTATTCAGCAGGAAGTAGAAGAGGTAGAAACGCAAAGTTTTTCTAAAAAGGAAGAGTCAACAGGGGAAAAAATTAAGCGTTCTTTCTTTGATCGTTACGTGGATAAGATTAAAGATTTTTTAGATAACGCAGAGTAGAAAATAAGAAGAATAAAGAGAAAATATATTAATATCAAAATACCAAATAATATGACGAGCAACTCAGAATTTGGAAGTATTTCATTTGATTTACCTAAAAATCAATCAAATGTAATAAAAGTAATAGGTGTAGGTGGAGGCGGTAGTAATGCTATCAATCATATGTTTAAGCAAGGAATCAAAGGTGTTGATTTCATTGTATGTAATACGGATTCACAGGCATTACAAAATAGTGGGGTTCCTAACAAAATTCAATTAGGTGTAAATTTAACAGAAGGTCTTGGTGCCGGAGCTAATCCGGATGTTGGGCAACAATCTGCTATCGAAAGTATTGCTGACATTGAAAAAATGTTAGACCGCAATACTAAGATGGTTTTTATCACTGCCGGAATGGGTGGTGGTACAGGTACCGGTGCGGCGCCGGTAATTGCTCAACTGGCTAAAGAAAGAGAAATTCTGACGGTAGGTATTGTAACCTTGCCTTTTACCTTTGAAGGAAAAGTGCGTCAGGAACAGGCACTTATCGGAATTGAAAAATTACGTAAACAAGTCGATTCCTTAATTGTTATCAATAACAACAAATTAAGAGAAGTATATGGAAATCTTGGTTTTAAAGCAGGATTCTCTAAAGCAGATGAAGTTTTGGCAACAGCCTCAAGAGGAATTGCTGAAGTAATTACGCATCACTATACTCAAAATATTGATTTACGTGATGCTAAAACGGTATTAGCAAACAGCGGAACTGCTATCATGGGTTCTTCTGTAGCTTCAGGCGAAAACAGAGCTAAAGAAGCAATTATTGCTGCTTTAGACTCTCCGTTGCTAAATGATAATAAAATTACAGGAGCCAAAAACGTATTGTTGCTCATCGTTTCTGGATCTAACGAAATTACCTTAGATGAAATAGGCGAAATTAATGACCATATTCAAAGTGAAGCCGGTTACAATGCTAATATCATCATGGGAGTTGGTGAAGATGAAACATTAGGTGATGCTGTCGCAGTAACTATTATTGCAACTGGATTTGATATTGAACAACAAAACGGAATTGTAAATACGGAGCCAAAAAAAATCATTCATACCTTGGAAGATGAACAAAAAAGTGTTCATAATCTAAGTAACAATACAGTTGCAGGTTTTGATTTAGATATTGATAAACCGGTAAGCAATGTTGAAGAAAGAGTTATTTTTGACTTAATTGATGAAGAGGAAGTTGTTGCAGCTGCTCCGGTAGAAAAAGTTGTTCCTGTAGAGGGAAACGAGGAATTGATGGCAATGTCTGAATTTATTAAAAATATTGATGTTACTTTCGAAATTGTTTCTCCAATAAAAGAAGAAGAATTTACATTTTCTGCACCAAAAGCTGAAGAGGTAAAACAACCAACTATTGAAGAGCCTAAAGCAATCGAAAAACAAGAACAAACTTCTATTTCTTTTGATTTGCCTCTTTTTAAATCAGAGCCGGTTAAACCAGAACCAGTTCAGGAAAAAGAAGAAAAGATTTTATTTGAACTGACAAATGAAACTAAAGATATTAAGGTAAACCAAGCTGTGCAGTTTGTTCCTGTAACTGAATTGTCAGACAAAGGAGTAATCAGATATTCTCTTGAAGAGTATATGGAAGCCGAAAACGAATTAATTTCGTCTAAACCGACGGAAAAAGTAGTTGAAGAAGTGATTCCTGAAGAACTGAATATTACTATGAAAAAAGTAGAAATGCCTTCAGAAGATTTTTCAAAAGCAGAAGATATTTCTCCTATCGAAATGACAATTGAAGAAACATTACGCTTAAGAGCTGATGAAAGAAGAAAAAAATTGAAAGAATTCAATTATAAGTTTCATAATAATGTTTCTAAGATTGATGAATATGAAAAAGAACCAGCTTATAAAAGATTAGGTATTGATATTTCAAATAATCAGACTAATAATAATGCGAATTCAAGAATTTCGGTTGGAACAGACAGTAATAATGATTTGCAATTGCGTTCTAATAATTCATATTTGCACGACAACGTAGATTAATCTATCCATTTTAGCATACAATAACCCGAAAGTTGCATTTAATTTTCGGGTTATTTTTTTTACCTTCGCAAAAAAAAAAACAGAGTTTCAGGATAAGTATTATCTCTTGAACTCTTTTTACAAAGAATGTCAAACACAGCATTATTGCTTAATAATAAGAAACCAATGAGTTTATCAATACAAATCATGGAGGAAATTAAATCAGCCATGAGAGCCAAAGATACCGTAGCTTTAGAAGCCTTGAGAGCAATTAAGTCAGAATTGCTTTTAGCTCAGACTTCTTCAGGATCAAAAGAAGAAATTTCAGCAGATGAAGAAATCAAACTATTGCAACGTCTGGTGAAAACACGTAAAGAAAGTGCCCGGATTTTTACAGAGCAAAATCGTCCTGATTTAGCTGAACCGGAATTGGCGCAAGTTGCTGTAATTGAGAAGTTTTTACCAGCTCAGCTAAGTGAAGAAGAAATTGAAGCAGTCATTGCTAAAATTATTGCAGAAACAGGAGCATCCGGAATTGCATCAATGGGAAAAGTAATGGGATTAGCTTCTGCACAATTAGGAGGAACTGCTGAAGGAAAAACAGTTTCTACTATTGTAAAAAAATTATTAGTTTAAAATAATTTCAGTTTTAGACTTCGGATTTTAGATCTAAAATCTAAACTCTGCAATCTACAATTATAATGGCTGCGTAGTTCAACTGGATAGAATATCAGATTTCGGCTCTGAGGGTTGCAGGTTCGAACCCTGCCGCGGTCACATTCAAATAGCCTCAAAAATAATCAGATTTAAAAGATTATTTTTTGAGGCTTTTATTTTAAAGAGAATCTTTTGATATTATTTCCTGTCAAT
Source organism: Flavobacterium sp. ARAG 55.4 (assembly GCF_051846875.1). Taxonomy (NCBI): domain Bacteria; kingdom Pseudomonadati; phylum Bacteroidota; class Flavobacteriia; order Flavobacteriales; family Flavobacteriaceae; genus Flavobacterium; species Flavobacterium sp. ARAG 55.4. The sequence continues at coordinate 303,159 of NZ_JBPYCT010000001.1, forward strand.
TTTGTATAGTCTGCCCTGATCAGTAATAGCATATAAAGCGCCGTCATTTCCCTGGGTAATGTCTCTAAATCTTTGGTTTTCCTGAGCAAGAAGTCTTTCCTCTCCAATGATCCGATTTTCTTTAATGGCGAGACGAACAATATGCATACCACTTAAAGTTCCTATAAAAAGGTTATTTTGCCATTCCGGTACTCGATTTCCGGTATAAAAAGTCATTCCGCTTGGTGATACTACCGGATCCCAATAATAAGCGGGTTGCTCCATGCCCTCTTTTTGCTGAATTCCTTCACCAATAATTTCTCCACCGTATTCTATTCCATAAGTAATTACAGGCCAGCCATAGTTTTTACCTGCCTCTAAACGGTTGATTTCATCGCCTCCGCGAGGTCCGTGTTCGCTGAGCCAGATTTCGTCTGTAACAGGATGCATAGCTAATCCCTGAGGATTTCTATGTCCAATTGTGTACAATTCGGCTAATGATTGTGACTGATTAAAAGTTGGATTTCCAGGAGCTGCTTGTCCATTTTTTGTTATTCGGACGACTTTGCCCAAGCTTGTCGATGTAGATTGTGCTAATGGTCTTGTTTCAAGTACAGAGCGTTCTCCGGTACTGACTAAAAGGTTTCCTGTTTTGTCAAAAAGGATACGTCCTCCATAATGAAGCGTACTACTGTTTGCAGGAGTAGTTCGGTAAATAACAGTAGTATTTTCTATACTTTTTGAATCGCCGGATAGTTTACCTTTAGCAACCGCTGTAATGTTTCCACCAGATACAGCTTCAGAAAATACCCAATACAGTAATTTGTTGGATTCAAAATCAGGATCCAAGCAAAAACCTAATAATCCCCCCTGATTTGCAGCATTTACTGCAGGAATTCCGGAAATTGGGTCGCTTACTTCTCCTGCTGTGGTTACAATACGAAAAGCACCGTCTTTTTCAGCTATTAATAGTCTGTCATCCGGAAGACTTTTAATACTCCAGGGTTTTGTCAGAGCGGTAGTAATTATTTTTGATTCATAATCCGTATTGGTTTGAATCCCATTTATACGGGTTTGCCCATTAAATGCCGGTTTGAAACTGGTGTTAGGGTTTTCGGTTTCTACCGGATTTGTAATTGTACCCGGGTTATTGGTTGAATCGTTATCATTTGAGCAACTGAGTATGCTAAATAATGCAATGAATAAAATGGCGAGAGATTTAATTTTTATCATCTTATTGGAGAATTAAATTTGTAATTAAAGCTTAGACAAAGCTCTTTGATTTAGATGATAAAGTTTTATAGAATTTGAGTAGGTTTTTATATAATTGTTTGTTTTATAGGTTTTTATAAGGATTCGTGAATTGTTTTAGCATTTTCGAAATGTAAAAGCCTTCTCGTTTGAGAAGGCTTTGGTGGTTTTTTACAAATTGGTGATTTTTTTTAAATCTGCTACCGTTGCAATTGGATCGGAAGCGCTAAAAACATAGCTTCCGGCTACCAATACATCTGCTCCGGCTTCTGCTAATTGAGCAGCGTTTTTGTTGGTAACACCACCGTCAATTTCGATAATAGTTGAAGCTCCTTTTTTATTGATTAAAGCTTTTAACTTTCTGATTTTATCATAAGTATTTTCAATAAAGGATTGCCCGCCAAAACCAGGATTTACACTCATTATTAACACCATATCTATGTCGTTAATTACATCTTCGAGTAAATCAACATTGGTATGCGGATTCAGAGCAACTCCAGCTTTCATTCCTTCAGCTTTGATGGCTTGTAAGGTTCTGTGAAGATGGGTACAGGCTTCAAGATGAACTGTTAATATATCAGCTCCTAACTTTTTGAAAGTCGAAATGTAGCGATCAGGATCAACAATCATCAGATGTACGTCGATAGTTTTTGTAGCATGTCTTTTTATAGCTTCTAAAACTGGCATTCCAAAAGAAATGTTGGGTACAAAAACGCCGTCCATGATGTCGATGTGAAACCAATCTGCGTCACTGGTATTAATCATTTTGACGTCGCGTTCCAGATTAGCAAAATCAGCAGCTAATACTGATGGAGCAATAAGTGTGTTTTTCATTATGGTTGTGTTGTGTGTTGAATTTTTGCAAAGGTACAAAATCAAATTAGAAATTATGTTTTCCTGACAGAGCAGTTTTTGCGTGAGTGATAGGAGCACTCCGCCAAAGCGGAGCGGATAGCACGACAGCAGCTGGAAAAAAGAGCAAATACGCGCAAAGAGGCTTAGCTCTTTTTTTTCAGATGGTGGCACGCCCAAAATAAATGATTGTTGGTGTAAAAAAAACTCCGGTCTGAGCCGGAGTTTAAGATAATAAAATTAGGATTAACCTAAATATGTTTTTAAGATTTTACTTCTGGAAGTATGCTTCAATCTGCGGATTGCTTTTTCTTTAATCTGACGAACACGCTCACGTGTCAGGTCAAAAGTTTCTCCAATTTCTTCTAAAGTCATTGGGTGCTGATCACCAAGACCAAAATACAAACGAACTACATCAGCCTCACGAGGAGTTAATGTTTCAAGAGAGCGCTCAATTTCAGTACGTAATGATTCATGGATTAATTCTCTGTCCGGATTAGGAGATTCACCTGAACGTAAAACGTCGTAAAGGTTAGAATCTTCTCCTTCCACAAGAGGTGCATCCATAGATAAATGACGACCGGAGTTTTTCATAGACTCTTTTACATCATTTACGGTCATGTCCAGTTCTTTTGCAATTTCTTCTGCAGAAGGCGGACGCTCATTAGATTGCTCTAATAAAGCATACATTTTGTTGATTTTGTTTATAGAACCAATTTTATTTAATGGTAAACGAACGATACGGGATTGTTCTGCTAAGGCCTGAAGAATCGATTGACGAATCCACCAAACTGCATACGAAATGAATTTAAAACCACGTGTTTCATCAAAACGTTGTGCGGCTTTAATTAATCCCAAGTTTCCTTCGTTAATTAAATCAGGAAGGGTTAATCCTTGATTTTGATATTGTTTTGCTACCGAAACAACGAAACGTAAATTGGCTTTTGTTAATTTTTCCAGAGCTCTTTGATCTCCGGCTTTAATTTTTTGTGCTAATTCTACTTCCTCATCAGCAGTAATAAGGTCAACTTTTCCAATTTCTTGTAAATATTTGTCTAATGAAGCAGTTTCACGATTGGTAACCTGCTTGGTAATTTTAAGTTGTCTCATGTTATTGTTGTCCCATTTTTTATAGTGTACAAATGGTTATACGTATGGAGTTATAAAAAAGTTACAAATCTTCAAAAAATTTTACTAATTTAATTTTATCGTTGCGAAAAACAAAAATCCCGTCTCGTTTTTTACAACGAGTCGGGATTTTTTATAATTAACCTTTAGTAAACTAAGATCTGATTACTCTTGTTTTGTCTCACGGGGAGGTCTTGCGATAAGTGCTTTTCTGGACACTTTCTCTTTTTTAGTTTTAGGGTCAACTCCCAGGTATTTTATCTGGAATACATCACCCATATTTACTACATCAGTTACGTTTTCTGTACGTTCCCATGCTAATTCAGATACGTGTAATAAAACCTCATTTCCTGGTGCTTCAGTATATTCAACTACAGCTCCAAAATCCAGCATTTTGATTACTTTTACTTCATAAGCTTCTCCAACCTGAGGTTTGAAAGTTATCGATTTAATTTTAGCTAATACTGCTTCAATTCCGGCAGGATCAGTTCCTAAAATTTCGATAACTCCTTGTTCGTCTACTTCATTGATTACAATTGTAGTTCCGGTAGCTTTTTGTAATTCCTGAATTACTTTTCCACCAGGTCCAATTAATGCTCCAATAAAACTTCCAGGAATAGTTCTGGTGATAATTTTAGGTGAATGTGCTTTAACATCAGCTCTTGGAGTAGCGATAGTTTCAACTAATTTTCCTAAGATATGTAAACGTCCGTCACGAGCCTGAGATAGGGCTTGTTCCATGATGTCATAACGCAATCCATCAATTTTGATGTCCATTTGACAGGCAGTGATTCCGTCAGCAGTACCCGTTACTTTAAAGTCCATATCACCTAAGTGATCTTCGTCTCCTAAAATATCTGAAAGTACCGCAAATTTTTCACCATCTGTAATTAGTCCCATAGCGATTCCGGAAACCGGTTTCACCATTTGAACTCCTGCATCCATCAATGCCATAGTTCCGGCACATACTGTTGCCATAGAAGAAGAACCATTAGATTCTAATACTTCTGAAACTACACGAATGGTGTAGGGACAATCAGCAGGAATCATATTTTTTAACGCACGTTGTGCTAAGTTTCCGTGACCTACTTCTCTTCTTGAAGTTCCTCTTAAAGGGCGAGCTTCACCAGTTGAGAAAGGAGGGAAGTTATAGTGTAAGTAGAATTTTTCTTCTCCTTGTTCAGATGGAGAGTCAATTTGGTTTGCTTCTCTGGAAGTTCCTAAAGTTACTGTAGCTAATGCCTGAGTTTCTCCACGTGTAAATAATGAAGAACCGTGTACAGAAGGTAAATAATCAGTCTCACACCAGATAGGTCTGATTTCTGTTGTTTTTCTTCCGTCTAAACGAATTCCTTGTTCTAAAATTACGTTACGAACTGCTTCTTTATTGGTTTTGTAGAAATATTTTCCAACTAATCCGGCTAAGTCAGCGTTTTCAGCGTATTCTTCTTCTGTAAACAAAGCTTTCGCTTCTTCTTTTACAGCAGCAAATTTTTCGCCTCTTTCGCTTTTTCCTGATGCTTCTGCTGCAATAGCATAACATTTGTCGTAAGCAGCAGCTTTTACTTTTGCATAAACCGCTTCATCTTCTACTTCACCTTCATAGGTTCTGTAGTCAGGATTTCCAACCGCCGCTCTTAAACGTTGTTGTGCTGCAATTTGTACTTTGATTGCTTCGTGAGCAAATTTAATTGCTTCAATCATTTCGGCTTCTGAAATTTCTTTCATCTCACCTTCCACCATCGCAACAGAATCCATAGAAGCACCAATCATCATATCGATGTCTGATTTTTCCAATTCTTCTCTGCTAGGGTTGATCACTAATTTTCCATCCACACGTGCAACACGTACTTCGGAAATTAAATTGTAAAAAGGAATGTCAGAAACTGCTAAAGCGGCAGATGCTGCTAAACCGGCTAATGCGTCTGGCATAACGTTATCGTCATGAGACATTAACTGAATCATTACCTGAGTTTCAGCGTGGTAATCATCCGGGAAAAGCGGACGTAATACACGGTCAACTAAACGCATTGTTAATACCTCACTGTCGCTAGGACGTGCTTCTCTCTTGAAGAAACCTCCAGGGAAACGACCTGCAGCTGCAAATTTTTCACGGTAATCTACCGTAAGTGGTAAAAAGTCAACACCTGGGTTAGAAGTTCTTGCAGATACTGCTGTTGCAAGCAACATACAGTTTCCTAAACGAACGACAACCGAACCATCGGCTTGTTTGGCTAATTTACCTGTTTCGATTGAGATGCTTCTTCCATCTCCTAAATCGATAATTTCTTGTTTTACTTGTGGAATCATAAGTTTTCCTTTAATTTGATTGTACAATGGGTTTTAGTTGTGTTGTTGTTGTGTAGTTGTTGTAATCTAAAACCAAATGAAAAACCAAACTTTTTTTTATGCAATACTATGTAAACAAAAAGAGGTACTTGCGCACCTCTTTTAATGTATTATTTTCTAATACCCAATTCTTTGATAATTTCACGATATCTGTTGATTTCTTTCTTTTTCAAGTAATCCAACAAAGATCTTCTTTTACCTACCAATTTTACCAGGGAGCGCTCTGTATTATAATCGTGACGATTTTTTTTCAAGTGACCAGTTAAGTGGTTGATTCTAAATGTAAACAAAGCGATTTGCCCTTCAGCAGATCCAGTGTTTACTGCTTTTCCTCCGTGTTTTGCGAAGATTTCTTCTTTAACTTCTTTAGTTAAGTACATGCTAATATTATTTAATGATTATTATGTATGTCTCATCATTAGTTGATAGACGGCTGCAAAAGTAAAAAATAATTATCAATTATGACCCCAAAAAGTATTTTTTATTTTTTGAATCGGTAAAGCTATTATCAATTTTAAATTGTTTTGAGAATCTCTTTGTTATTTTGAAGCTTTTAATGTAATAGGTAGGCTATATAAAACTCTAACATATTGTCCTCTTTGTTTGGCAGGAATCCATTTTTCATAACTGCTTATAACTCTAATTGCTTCTTTGTCTAATGTTTCGTTTAATGATTTTATAATTTTAGGTTCCACTATTATGCCTTCTTTATCTACAATAAACCGTATGTATATTTTACCGTTTAATGATTTGTATTCTTTTGGAATATTAAAGTTTTTTCCAATGAACTGATAAAAGTTTTGAATTCCTTTTATCGGTTCCGGTTTGCTTTCTAAAACAGTATAGTGATATTCATTTTTGTCTTTATCAGTACTTATGCCTGAAATTAGTTCTCCTTTTTGGTATTTTTCGATGTACGTATATTTTGTATTATATTTTCCTTGCCATACGCCATCTTTAAGACCGTTTTTTATATTACCTGTATCAGAATGTTTTTCGCTTATTTCTTCATATTGACCATTTCCGTCGATTATAGTTTGTTGTCCGTCTTTATCCCAGAATTGAATGATTTTTAGGATGCTTTTTTTGTTCTTATCATCCCAGGTTATTTCTTTTTCGGATTTTTTTTGATTGTTTTCATACCATTCAATTTGCCACCCATTAAGTTTGTTGTCTATATAATTAGATTCTTGTTTTTTATTACCGTTTTTATGGTAATTAAAGCGACTACCATTAAGTTTACTGTCTGTATAGTTGGATTCTTGCTTTTTGTTTCCGTTTTCGTAATACTCAATGTGTAGTCCTTCAAATTTCAAGATGTCTTTGTCCTTAGTAAAAGCCTTCATGTTTAGCTTTCCTGATTTAGTATATTCTGAAACAGAGTATAAGTCTTTATTACTTTTATAATCTTCAATGATTCTAATGTAAGAGTAGTTTTTGTCTGTAGTAGGGTTATGTAGTGAATCAAGCAGAATAGTTTTACTGTCTTTATTCTGAGCAAAAAAAGATATCGAAATTAATAATAATGTGGCTGTTAATAGGTTGGTTTTCATTTGAATAATTTTTTTTTTTTTTTTTTTTTTTCAAATATAATGAAATGTACTACAGTATTATATTACAATTGTTGTTTTTTTTTAGTAAATCTTAATCTGGAAAGATTATTTTTATTTTCCATAAATTTGATAAAAATAAAAAGTTGAAAAAATATCTTATTCTGTATCGCCCTTTTTTAGTTTTTTTAGCAAAGTTTTTTTTGACTTATTTCATTTTAAGCCTTGTTTATCAGTTTTTTTTATCTGGTTTTGAGGGAAATAAAGTCGATTCAATAACGCAGTTAGTTGCTGAAAATACCATGCAGCTTCTTACTTTTTTTGGTGCCGATTTTTATATTAAAATAATTCCGAAAACTACTAACATTATTTTTTATTATAATCAGCAGGCCGCTGCCCGAATGATTGAGGGTTGCAATGCCGTAAGTGTGATTATTTTGTTTATTTCGTTTGTGGTTTCTTTTTCGGGAAAATTAAAACCGACTTTGTTTTTTATTTTTGGAGGGAGTATTTTTATTTATATTCTAAATGTAATCCGAATTGCTTTATTGTGTCTTGCTTTGTATTGGTTTCCGGAACATCAGTCATTGCTGCATGAAATTGTTTTTCCGCTGTTTATTTATGGAGTTGTTTTTATTTTATGGATAATCTGGGTCAATAAATTTTCATTATATGCTAAATAAAATTTATACTCATCGGCGGGAACTTTTGCTCGCTTGTGGGCTGTTACTTTGTTTTGTGTTCGTTCGTTTTTATGAAACTACATTGTTTTATGATCCGTTTTTGGCTTATTTTAAAAGTGATTTCAATAAAATGGATTTGCCGGAATTTGATGTTTTTCGTCTGATTTTTAATTTGCTTTTCCGGTATGGACTGAATATGATTATTTCTTTGGGACTGATTTATGTAATTTTCAAAGATAAAATGATGGTTCAGTTTTCATTCTTTCTATACCTCATTGCTTTTTTGGTTTTAATTATTTCCTTCTTTCTGGTTATCCGTTTTTACGGTTCTGACAATAATTTTTTATTGTTTTATATTCGAAGGTTTTTAATTCAGCCTTTATTTGTATTGCTTTTTATTCCCGGGTTTTATTTTCAAAAGCGAAATTCCTAATATTTTTTACGTAACTTTAAGTAAGTTGTTACAGTAAATAATTAGTAATTATGAAAGTAGTCAAACATTCCGGTGCTGTTGTTGATTTTAATCCTGATAAACTTAGACAATCTTTATTAAGGTCAGGAGCAGACACATTTACAGCAGATTTTATTTTAAAAGAAATCATTAAAGATGTTTATGAGGGAATTTCAACTAAAAGTATTTATAAAAAGGCGTTTGCTTTATTAAAAAATCATACTAATTCTCACGCGGCACGATACAATCTTCGGGCAGCAATCCAAATGTTAGGTCCGGAAGGATTCTTTTTCGAAAAATACATAGCCCGTATTTTTGAATCCCAAAAATACCAGACGCAGACCAATGTTATTCTACAGGGCAATTGTGTGCTCCATGAAATAGATGTTTTGATTAAAAAAAACAATGTAATTGCTATGGTGGAATGTAAATTTCACGGAGGTAAACAAGGGGTTTCAGATGTGAAAATTCCGTTATATGTGTTTTCCCGGTTTAATGATTTACGGTTCAATAATTACACGCTTTTTTCGAATAAAGAGAAAATTTCTGAGTGCTGGATAGTTACTAATACCCGTTTTACTGCTGATGCTATAGCTTTTGCAGAATGTTCCGGAATTCATTTACTAAGTTGGGATTATCCCGAAAAAAGGAATTTGAAATTGATGAATAATAACGATTGTTTGTATCCCGTAACCTGCCTGACCACTTTAACTAAGGCTGAAAAAGAAAAATTACTGCTGCTGGATGTTATTTTGGTAAAAGAATTGGTTGCTAACAGAATTGATTTAAAAGAAATAGGGATAAGCAATTTCAGAATCAAAAATGTGTTGAAAGAAGTAGCAGAACTCTGTAAATGCGGTTAAACTTTAAAAGATAATATCATGAAAATTAAATTTATAGGAGCAGCCGGAACAGTTACAGGATCAAAAACTTTAATAGAAACTAACGGAATCCGTATTTTAATTGATTGCGGACTGTTTCAGGGATTAAAGTCTTTGCGGGAACTCAATTGGGAACCTTTGCCCGTTTTGGCAGATACAATTGATTATGTTTTACTGACTCATGGGCATTTAGATCATTGTGGCTGGCTGCCAAGATTAGTAAGTCAGGGTTTTCAGGGAAAAATTTACTGTACCGGACCTACAATGGAAATTACAAAGTTAATATTAGTTGACAGTGCTAAAATTCAGGAGGAAGATGCTAAAAAAGCCATTCAGGAAAACAGTTCAAAACATGAAATAGTGAAGCCATTATATACTGTAGAAGAAGCCAAGAAAGTATTTCCGCTTTTTAATGTTGTAGCTCCTAACGTAAAAGTAAGTGTTGAGCCGGAAATTGAAGCTGTATTTACTACGGCAGGACATATTATAGGTGCCTGTAGTATAAGTCTTGAACTGGAAGGTAAAACTTTAGTTTTTTCGGGAGATTTAGGGAGAGATAATGATGTTTTATTGTATCCGCCGGTGAAACCTCAAAATGCTGATCTGGTTTTTTTAGAAAGTACTTATGGAGATCGTTTGCATGCTGATAATGATCCAAAAACGGAATTAGAAAATAATATCAATGAAACTTTTAAAAAAGGAGGAACGGTTATCATTCCAAGTTTTGCTGTAGAACGGGCTCAGAGTATCATGTTTTTATTGTGGGAATTGAAAAAAGAAGGACGAATTCCTAATATTCCTTATATTCTTGATTCTCCAATGGGAATAGGAGCTTTTGAAGTTTTTTTTAATAATACTCAGTGGCATAAATTAAGTTTAGCCGATTGTCAGGCAATGAGTAAAATGTTTATTATTAATGCAGATTATGAAGAAACACTGGCTGCTATTAATAATAAAGGAGCCAAAGTGGTCATTGCTGCAAGCGGAATGATTACCGGAGGTCGTGTTTTGAGTTATTTAGAAAATTACATAGGGGTTTCTGAAACTACAATTATTATAGTAGGCTATCAGGCAGAGGGGACAAGAGGACGGAAATTAATTGAAGGAGCTAAGTCAATTAAGATATTTGGTAATTATTATAAAGTAAGAGCCAAAATAATAGAAATAAATGGTCTTTCGGCTCACGGGGATCAGGCTGATTTGTTGAATTGGCTTTCAGAACTGAAGAACAAGCCTCATAAAATATTTCTAGTTCATGGAGAGCATGCTGCAGCTGATGAATTACGAATAAAAATAAGAGAAAACTATGGTATAAATTGTTCTGTTCCACTGATGGGACAGGAGTTTTATTTTTGATGTTTATTAAACAGATGCATTTAGTAAATAAGAATTCATTTTTTATCGTTAATAAAACTTTAAAACAAATGAATAAATTGTGGTTAAACTAATTTATTCTTACTTTCACGCTCGAAATATTTTTGACTAAATCCTGACGAATGAATAGCTTTGATTGGAAAAACCTGATAGACCCGCTTTTTTATATTCATTTTGATATAAATGGAATTAAACTAGGCGTTTTTATTGTATTGTTTATTGTTTTTGCTGAAACAGGATTGTTTGCAGGTTTCTTTTTGCCAGGAGATAGTCTTCTTTTTCTTGCGGGAATTTATAACAGAGAATTGATTGAAAATATCCTGTTTATTGAGAGTGATTTTATCAATGTCACCTTACTCTCGGTTATGGTAGCTTTTGCGGGTATTTTAGGCAATATTGTGGGCTATTGGTTCGGAGCTAAAAGCGGTTATTATTTGTATAATAAAGAGGATACTTTCTGGTTTAAGAAAAAATATCTGGTTCAGTCTAAAGCTTTCTTTGAAAGACACGGAGGAAGAGCTATTATTTTTGCCCGTTTTTTGCCTATTTTCAGAACTTTTGCTCCCATTGTAGCCGGTATTGTAATGATGGAGAAAAAAAAGTTTATGTTTTATAATGTAATAAGTTCCTTTTTATGGTCTTTTATATTAATATTTGCAGGACATTATTTGTATGGTTTTTTATTGAATAACTATCAAATAGATTTAAAAAATCATATTGAACTTATTATCATCGGATTGGTTATTGTGACTTTGTTGCCTGTAATATTAAAATTAGCTAAAAAATCAACAGAAACGAAAGAGTAAAAAAAAAAAGTTACTGATTCTGAAAAATAAAAAAAACCGTTCCGATAAGAATCAGAACGGTTTTTTTATATCTGTGAGAATTTAGGAATTACATCATTCCCGGCATTCCACCGCCCATTGGCATTCCGCCACCAGCGTTTTCTTCTTTAATGTCGATTAAAGCACACTCGGTAGTTAAAATCATTCCTGAAACTGATGCCGCATTTTCTAATGCCACACGAGTCACTTTCTTAGGATCGATGATTCCTGCTTTTAGCATATCCACATATTCATTTGTTTTAGCATTGTATCCAAAATCACCGCTTCCTTCGCCAACTTTTGCAACTACAACAGAACCTTCAAGACCGGCATTTTCAACAATGGTTCTTAATGGTGCTTCAACAGCACGGGAAACAATCTGGATTCCGGTAGCCTCATCAGCATTTTCAGCTTTTAGATTTGCTAAAGTTTTTTTTGCTCTTAATAATGCTACACCACCACCGGCTACAATACCTTCTTCTACAGCTGCTCGGGTTGCATGAAGTGCATCGTCTACACGGTCTTTTTTCTCTTTCATTTCTACTTCAGAAGCAGCTCCTACATACAGTACTGCAACACCTCCGGCTAATTTAGCTAAACGCTCCTGCAATTTTTCTTTATCGTAATCAGAAGTCGTTACTTCCATCTGACCTTTAATCTGGTTCACACGGTTTTTAATCATTTCAGCTTCACCTGCACCGCTTACAATTGTAGTGTTGTCTTTATCGATAGCAACTCTTTTTGCAGTTCCTAACATTTCGATAGTTGTGTTTTCAAGAGTATAACCTCTTTCTTCAGAGATTACAGTTCCACCAGTTAAGATAGCAATATCTTCCAGCATTGCTTTTCTTCTGTCTCCAAAACCTGGTGCTTTTACAGCAGCAATTTTTAAAGCGCCACGCAATTTATTTACAACAAGAGTTGAAAGCGCTTCTCCGTCAACATCTTCTGCAATAATTAATAATGGTTTTCCGGATTGTGCAACCGGCTCAAGAACAGGCAATAATTCTTTTAAAGAAGACACTTTTTTGTCGTATAATAAAATGTATGGAGAATCTAGTTCTACTTCCATTTTCTCAGAATTGGTAACAAAATACGGAGAAAGGTATCCTCTGTCAAATTGCATTCCTTCTACAACATCAACAAAAGTATCAGTTCCTTTTGCTTCTTCAACAGTGATTACTCCTTCTTTACCTACTTTTGTGAAAGCAGTAGCAATTAATTCGCCAATGATTTCGTCATTATTTGCAGAGATAGAAGCAATTTGTTTGATTTTATCTGAATCACTTCCAACAACCTGAGATTGTTTAGCAAGGTCAGCAACGATAGTTTCGACTGCTTTGTCAATTCCTCTTTTTAAATCCATTGGGTTAGCTCCGGCAGCAACGTTTTTTAAACCTTCTTTTACAATAGCCTGTGCTAAAACAGTGGCAGTTGTAGTTCCGTCTCCTGCTAAATCATTAGTTTTAGAAGCTACTTCTTTAACCATTTGAGCTCCCATATTTTCTAATGGGTCTTTTAATTCAATTTCTTTTGCAACAGAAACACCATCTTTAGTAACTGTTGGTCCTCCAAAAGTTTTTCCAATGATTACATTACGTCCTTTTGGTCCTAAAGTTACTTTTACTGCATTTGCTAATGCATCCACACCACGTTTTAATCCGTCACGTGCTTCGATATCAAATTTTATGTCTTTTGCCATTTCGTTAATTTTTTCCTCACCCCAGCCCTCTCCAAAGGAGAGGGAGCCGAGGTGGTTTTTGTTTGTAAATACTTTTATTTATTCAAATCTCCTCCCCTTTGGGGAGGTTGGGTGGGGGGTTTTAAATTATTGCAAGAATATCGTCTTCTCGCATGATTAAATAGTCCGTACCTTCTAGTTTTAATTCGGTACCGGCATATTTTCCATACAATACGGTATCTCCAATTTTTACTGTCATTGTGTGGTCTTTTGTTCCGTTTCCTACAGCAACAACAGTTCCTTTTTGAGGTTTTTCCTTTGCAGTGTCAGGGATGAAAATTCCTGAAGCAGTCTTCGTCTCGGCTGCAACTGGTTCGATAAGAACTCTGTCTGAAAGTGGTTTAATGTTTAATGCCATGTTTTTATATTTTAAATTATAATTTTTATTGATGCTGTTCTATTTTCAGAAATTGTGCCATTCCATTTTGACTGCCATTTTTTCTTAAAGAAAATGCCAGCTTTGACAGGCTGGCATTTTTTAATCTATATTAGAGACTAATTATTTTGCAGGAGCTGCAGGAACTACTGGAGTAGCAGGAGCAGGCTGTGTAACAGGAGCAGCAGCTTCAGTAGTATCAATAATTTTAGAATCGGTGTCGCTTAATGAACCCGTGAAACTTAAGCTTGATAATAAAATCAAAGCAATCAAAACGATGGCTAAAGTCCAGGTACTTTTATCCAAAAAGTCAGTGGTTTTTTGTACACCACCTAACATTTGTGATCCGCCAATAGTAGAAGATAATCCTCCTCCTTTAGGGTTTTGAACCATAATTACTACAATCAGTAGGAAACAAACTATTGTTATTAAAACTAAAAAAATTGAAAATGTGCTCATTACTTAATTATTATTGTTTTGTTGTAAAATCTTAATATCCGATATGCGGTCTGCAAAGAAACTACTTTTTTCCGGATATTTCAAAATTAATATTTCATATGCCTGAATTGCTTTTTGATATTTTTTTTGTTCTAAATATACCTTGGCTAAAGTTTCTGTCATTAATGAGCTGGTGTCCTCTTTATTGATATCTATGTTTATTGACGGTGTTCCGTGTTTTACTGCTGAAATCTTTGGATTACTTTCGATAAATTTATTAATAATAGACTCTTTTTTCTTTCTGAGCGCTTCTTCTTCTGAGTTAAATTGTGTGCTTTTTTCGGTTTCAGTTGCTCTGACTATAGGCTGTATTCTGGAGAGTTGCAGCCATTCCTGAAAAGAATGTGTCTCATTTTTAGAAAACTCTAATGGTTTTCCTAATTCTAATTTTTCTTCAGTCGTATTTGCAGTTTTTTCAGCATTGTCGGGTTCAGCATTGTTTATAACAGATGCTGTTTTTTGATCAGCACTAATTTCGATGCTGTCAACCACATCTATAGATAATAACGCATTGTTTTTCTTTTCGAAGAAATCATTCTGAATAGCATTAAAATCATCCGAACTTATAAAATCAAATAATACGGCTCTGTCAGTAGTGTGAGCCGCCGTAACTTTTAATGCTGAATTATACTGGTAACTGTTTGCGTTATAAAGTCCTTTTAAACGCAGAGCTCTGGCACTTTGAAAATACGGAAACTCCTCCAGTACTTTTTCTAAAGCAAGTGTTTGCTTTTGCGTAATGGTATGAGGTTTATTGATTAAATAGGTATAATCGGTTACGTTCATAAGTTTTATTTGGTTATTTGGTTATTTGGTATCGAATATTCGAATCAACAAATAACCGAATCAACATTTTACCATTTAGCTAATGATTCATTAAAAATATCCTGGGTAATTCTTTCAAAAATTTCATCTAATGCTGTCGTTAAAACTGCGCCTTGTAACTGAGAGGTAGCCGGATAATCGTAATAAAATTCAAAAGTTTTTTCGAAATCGTCAGACTCTTTATTTCTGTTGGTAAACCGTACATTTACTCTGATTTTTAAACGGTTTTGGGCTGCTTGCTGATCAGCAGTGGCAGTCATTGGGCTAATTCGGTAATCTACTATTTCTCCTTCATAAATTAAATCGGCACCATTTTGTACCAGATTAAGATTAGTTTGGTTTTGTAGAAGATCCTGAAGTGTTAAGGTAAAAGTTCTGTCAATCCCAGGTTCCACTAAGTCTGCGTTATTTTGAAAGAAATTAACCTGAAAAGTTTTTGCATCAATTTTTCCGGTTCCGGTAAAGTTGTAAATACCACAACTGCTCAACATAAAGAGACTAATCAAAGCAAAAAAAGAAATTGTTTTTTTCATATTATTTATTGGTAAAATCCCAATGTCTAAATTCCAATTGGGTTCAAATATAATAATTGGAATTTGGAATCTGAGTTTTTATTTTTTTATAAATCGAATTGTTTAATTTTTCTATACAGTGTACGTTCAGAAATTCCTAATTCATCGGCCGCAGCTTTTCTTTTTCCTTTGTTTTTTTCTAATGATTTTTTAATCATTTCGATTTCCTTTTGCTCTAAGCGTAATACTTCTTCTTCTTCAATGGTCTCTGCAAAGAGGTAATTGTCTTCAGTATTATTATAATTTTCATTGTGATTTGGAGTCATCACAGCGGTTACCGGTTGCTCTTCAAATTCTATTTCGCTGTCTTCATTTTTAGAGCCATATATTTTCTGAATTAAATTCGGATTGATGTCCTGAGTTTTGGCAGCGCCACTTTTCATCAGTTCCAGAGTCAGTTTTTTGAGGTCATTCAAATCGCTTTTCATGTCAAAAAGCACTTTGTATAAAATATCTCTTTCGGTACTAAAATCGCTTTCGCTTTTATTGCTTTTAATTACCGATGGAAGATTGCTGCCTTCTGTAGGCGGTAAATAGGATTGTAAAGTGGCACCCGAAATATCGCGATTGGTTTCTAAAACCGAAATTTGTTCGGCAACGTTTCTTAGCTGACGAATGTTTCCGCTCCAACGGTATTTTTGCAATAATTGTACTGCATTGTCATCGAGTTTTAATGGTGGCATTTTGTATTTATGAGCAAAATCGGCAGCAAATTTCCGAAACAATAAATGGATGTCGTCTTTTCGGTCTCTTAAAGGAGGTAATGTAATGTCTACTGTACTTAAGCGATAATACAAATCTTCCCGAAACTTTCCTTTTTCGATTGCACTAAATAAGTTGACATTGGTAGCAGCTACAATTCGAACATCGGTTTTTTGCACTTGTGAAGAACCTACTTTTAAGAATTCTCCGTTTTCAAGGATTCTTAATAAACGTACTTGAGTTGTTAAAGGTAATTCACCTACTTCGTCCAGAAAAATTGTTCCGCCATTAGCTACTTCAAAATAACCTTCACGTGTACTGGTTGCACCTGTGAAAGCTCCTTTTTCGTGTCCAAAAAGTTCACTGTCAATAGTTCCTTCAGGAATAGCACCACAGTTTACAGCAATGTATTTTCCGTGTTTTCTATGAGAAAGTGAATGGATGATTCTGGGAATGTTTTCTTTCCCCACACCACTTTCTCCGGTAACCAGTACCGAAATGTCTGTTGGAGCTACCTGAATGGCTTTTTCTATCGCACGATTAAGCTTTGGGTCATTCCCAATAATCTCAAATCGTTGTTTTATGTTTTGAACTGTTTCCATTTTTTTGTAGCGAGGTTTTTGTTAAACGTAGATTCGCAGATTATTCTTTATTACTAGTCAAAGTATCTTTGACGGTATTTGTTTTTTCTACTTTCTGTTTAGGAAAGTACGTTCTAATAATATAGAAAGTAGCTCCAAATCCAATGATGAAAGTGAGTATAACGATGAGTATTTGTTTTTTTGTCATTTTTCTAAACTTAATTCATTTCGCTCAAACCAACAGCTTCTCCTTTTAAAGTTCCGCTGGTGCAGGAATTAATTTTTACATTGACGAAATCACCTATTTTATAATTCTCTTTTGGGAAAACCACCGTGATACTTTGTGAATTTCTACCTGAGAATTCTTCCTTAGATTTTTTAGAAACTTTTTCAATTAATACTTCCACGGTTTTTCCAATGAATTCTTCCGATCGATACCAGGCGTGTTTTTGTTGCAAATCGACAATTTCCTGTAATCGCCTTGCTTTAGTTTCTTCAGGAACATCGTCTTGCATTTTTCTTCCTGCCAAAGTTCCCGGACGTTCTGAATAGGAATACATGTATCCAAAATTATATTTTACATACTCCATTAAACTCATAGTATCCTGATGATCTTCTTCAGTTTCGGTTGGGAAACCCGCAATCATGTCCTGTGAAATGGCTGCTTCTGGAATAATGGTTTTTATTTTATCAATCAAAGTCATGTATTCTTCGCGAGTGTGCAAACGGTTCATTTCCTTTAGAATTCTGTTACTTCCTGATTGTACCGGCAGGTGAATGTGTTTGCAAATGTTTGAATATTTAGCAATAATGTGCAGCACACTTTCGTGCATATCCTGCGGATTAGAAGTCGAAAATCGAATACGCATTTTTGGGAAAGAAACCGCTACCATTTCTAATAATTGGTCAAAATTGACAGCAGTTGCTTTTTGCATTTCGCTGGCGTTTTCAAAATCTTTTTTCAGTCCGCCACCATACCATAAATAGCTGTCTACATTTTGTCCTAAAAGCGTGATTTCTTTAAAACCTTTATCCCATAAATCTTGTATTTCAGTCATGATGCTTTGAGGCTCACGGCTGCGTTCACGTCCGCGGGTAAAAGGAACTACACAAAACGTACACATATTGTCGCAGCCACGGGTGATAGAAACTAAAGCAGTAATTCCGTTACTCATTAATCGTACAGGAGAAATATCACCATAAGTTTCTTCTTTAGATAAAATGACATTGATGGCATCACGACCTTCTTCGACCTCGCTTAACAGATTGGGTAAATCCTTATAAGCATCCGGACCAACAACTAAATCGACAATCTTTTCTTCTTCCAGAAATTGACTTTTCAAACGTTCGGCCATACAGCCTAAAACGCCGACTTTCATTTTTGAATTAATGCGTTTAACCGCATTGTATTTTTCTAAACGCTTACGGATAGTTTGTTCTGCTTTATCACGAATTGAGCAGGTGTTTACCAAAACCAGATCGGCTTCTTCCAGAACTGTTGTGGTATTGTATCCGTTACCGGATAATATAGAAGCAACTATTTCACTGTCCGAAAAATTCATCGCACAACCGTAACTTTCAATATATAATTTTTTAGTATTCTCTGGTTTGTTTTCCAGTACAAGATTTTCACCTTGTTTGCTCTCTTCAATAATCTTTTCCATTGGAGTTGTTTCAAAGCACAAAGATAAGAGAAATCAAACGGATATGACAAGATGTCAGATGAAGAATTAACAAAATTTAAGGCTTTTGAATTCAAAAGGTTTTGTAGATATCTCAAAAATGAAAATCTAAAGTGAGGTTTTGAATTTTTGAATTTAAAATTAAATTGGAAAGGAATATATAATTTAGTGATAGTGACTAATTCTTTCAAAAAAAAAATCTAAAGCCGTTGTATTTAAAAAAAATAGATACTTTTGTTCCAGAAAAATATAGCAATGGCAAAGAATTTAGTAATAGTTGAGTCACCTGCAAAGGCAAAAACAATCGAGAAATTTTTAGGAAGTGATTACCAAGTAGAGTCAAGTTACGGGCACATTGCCGACTTGCCTTCGAAGGAAATTGGGGTAGATGTAGAACATGGATTTAAACCTAAATACGAAGTTTCTCCGGATAAAAAAGCTCTTGTTACTAAATTGAAATCTTTGTCCAAGAAAGCCGAAACGGTTTGGCTGGCTTCCGATGAGGACCGCGAGGGAGAGGCTATTTCATGGCACTTGGCGGAAGAATTAAAATTAGATAAAAACAAAACAAAACGTATTGTTTTTCATGAGATTACTAAGAATGCTATTTTAAAAGCAATTGATAATCCCCGTGAGATAGATTATAATTTAGTGAATGCGCAACAGGCACGCAGGGTGTTAGACCGTTTGGTGGGTTATGAATTGTCACCAGTACTTTGGAGAAAAATTAAAGGCGGACTTTCGGCTGGTCGTGTTCAATCGGTTTCTGTTCGTTTGATTGTAGAACGCGAGCGTGAAATTCAGGATTTTAATGCAGTAGCTTCCTATTCGGTTGTAGCAGAATTTACAAATGAAGCAGGGAAATCATTCAAAGCTAAGTTGCCTAAAAATTTCAACACCAAAAAAGAAGCCGAAGATTTTTTAAATAAAAATATCGGTTCTGCTTATAAAGTTTCAGATTTAGAAACGAAACCAACAAAAAAATCACCTACAGCACCATTTACCACTTCTACTTTACAACAGGAAGCAGCGCGTAAATTGTATTTGCCTGTTGGAATTACCATGCAATTAGCACAACGTTTGTATGAAGCGGGATTGATTACTTATATGAGAACCGATAGTGTAAACTTGTCTAAAGAAGCAATGGAAGCTGCCGAAGCTGAAATCATAAAATCTTACGGGAAGGAGTTTTCTAATCCCAGGACATTTGCTAATAAAAGCAAAGGAGCTCAGGAGGCTCACGAGGCTATTCGTCCTACTGATATGTCACGTCACACCGTGAATATTGATAGAGACCAGGCACGTTTGTATGATTTGATTTGGAAACGAACTTTAGCTTCGCAAATGAGTGATGCTAAATTAGAACGTACCAATGTGAAAATTGAAGCTAATAATCATTCGGAAATATTTACTGCTTCCGGAGAAGTATTGCTTTTTGAAGGTTTCCTGAAAGTATATTTAGAAGGTCATGATGACGATGAAGAAGAACAGGAAGGAATGTTGCCTGCAATGAAAGTGAATGAGAGATTAGAAAATAATTTTATTACCGCTACGGAGCGATATTCCCGTCCGCCAGCTCGTTATACTGAAGCTTCTTTAGTGAAAAAATTAGAAGAATTAGGTATTGGTCGTCCATCCACTTATGCGCCAACAATTTCTACTATTATTAATAGAAATTACGTGGAGAAAGGAACTTTGGAAGGAAGTGAGCGTAATTATACTCAATTAACTTTACAATCTGGTAAATTAGCAGAAAAGCTGCTGAAAGAAAACACAGGTTCAGATAAAGGAAAACTAGTTCCTACTGATATTGGAACTATTGTGACTGATTTTCTAGTGAAAAATTTCGGAAATATTTTAGATTATAATTTTACGGCTAAAGTAGAACAGGATTTTGATGAAATTGCCGAAGGAAATATTGAATGGGCAACCATGATGCAGGAGTTCTATGATCAATTTCATCCAACGGTAAAAGATGTTGAAGCTAATGCGGACAGAGAAAGTGGAGAGCGAATTTTAGGAAAGGATCCGGCAACAGGAAAACCGGTATCAGTTCGTTTGGGGAAATTTGGTCCAATGGCTCAAATTGGTGATGCAGAAGATGAAGATAAGAAGTTTGCCAGCTTAATGAAAGAGCAAAATATTGGAAATATCACTTTAGAGGAAGCTTTGAATTTATTTTTGTTACCAAAAGCTTTAGGGACTTATAAAGAGGAAGAAGTAGAGGTAAATAATGGCCGTTTTGGTCCTTATGTACGTCATGGTAGTGTTTTTATTTCTTTGCCAAAAGGAGAAGATCCACTAGCGGTTACTAAAGAGAGAGCACAGGAATTAATTGATGAGAAAATAAAAGCCGATGCTCCAATTGCTACTTATAAAGGTGAAGGAGTGCAAAAAGGAACAGGGCGTTTTGGACCGTTTATCAAATGGGGTGGTATGTTTATCAATGTGAGTAAGAAATACGATTTTGATAATTTATCACAAGCTGATATTGAGGCTTTGATAGAAGATAAAATTCAGAAAAATATTGATAAGGTTATTCATAATTGGGAAGAAGAAGGAATTGTAGTTGAAAAAGCAAGATGGGGACGTTCAGTAATTCTGAAAGGAAAAATCAAGATTGAACTGAGTAAAGATGTTGATGCTTCAAAAATGACTTTGGAAGAAGTACAGGCTTTGATTGCTGAAAAAACTCCTGCTAAAAAGACGCCGGCTAAGAAAACAACGGCTAAAAAACCTGCAGCTAAAAAAACGACAACTAAAAAGAAATAACCTTAGCTTTCCTGTTATTCTTAGGAAGTAAAAAGTTAAGCATAAATTATTATGATGGGATTTGATTTTCTGGAGCCAATAAATGATAATATACTTCGATGGATACAATCGTTAAGTTCTCAACAACTGGGCAGTAAAGTGGTTTTTCATACTAAAGATGAATTTCCGGATTTAGATACCGTAAAAATAGCTTTAATAGCTGTTCCTGAAAACAGAGGTGGTAATGCTGAGAATTTTGTTGATTCATCAGTTTTCAGAAAGGAATTTTATAGTATGTTTCCGGGTAACTGGCATGCCGGTATTGCTGATTTGGGTGATATTTTACCGGGAAATTCTAAAGAAGATACTTATTTTGCTTTACGAAAAGTAGCTTCTGATCTGATTAAAAGAAAAATCATACCTGTTATTATTGGAGGTAGTCAGGATTTGACATACAGTATGTATCGTGCTTATGATGAACTGGAACAAATGGTAAATTTAGTCGCTATTGACAGTAAATTTGATTTTGGCAAAGAAGAGGAACTCATGTCTGCTAATTCCTATTTGTCTCAAATGATTATTGATGAGCCTAATAACCTGTTTAATTTTTGTAATATTGGTTATCAGACCTACTATAACTCTCAGGAGGAAATTGATTTAATTGAAAAATTATTTTTTGATGCCTATCGTTTAGGGGAAGTTTCAAATAATATTGCAATTGCAGAACCTGTTTTCAGAGATGCCGATATTGTTAGTTTGGATTTGAATGCCGTAAAATCATCAGATTCAGGAAATTTTACCTCTTTTGCTCCTAATGGATTTAACGGAAAAGAAATATGTGCCTTAGCAAGATATGCAGGAATCAGTGATAAGGTTTCTGTATTTGGGGTATTTAATCACCACAATTCACCTCAGGAATCTGTTTTAATTACACAAATTATCTGGTATTTTATTGAAGGATTTCATTATCGTTCTCATGAGTATCCTTTTGGGAGCAGAGAAAATTATATAAAATACAGCGTGCCTATTGAAGAGGAGACTTTAGTGTTTTACAAAAGCGATAAAACCGACCGTTGGTGGATAGAAATTCCTTTTGTTACTGATGGTAATAATAAATTAAAACGAAATACGTTATTACCTTGTTCCTATGAAGAATATTTAGGAGCCTGTAATCAGGAATTGCCGGAAAGATGGTGGAAGGCGCAGAGAAAAAATGTGCTTTAAAAAGGTTTTTTCTGTGTTTTTTGCAATTAAAAAGATACGTTTCGTCGGACAAATGTGTTTTTAATCGTATTTTTTTGCGTTTTGTCGATAAAATATTTTTTTTATAATTTATTTAACTTTACTTTTGGTTAAGGATTTAATTAAAGAAAAAAAATATTGTTTTATTAATAAATAATAAATACGTTTACACACTTAAAAAATAAAGAATATATAACCCGAATTTATATGAAGAAGTTCATTGCGTTTATGGCAATTTTGTCACTTTTAGTAAGCTGTGGTAAATCTAGTGATAAAGGAGAATTAGTCGGTGTTAAAGGTGCAAAATGGCATCCGGAGAAACCTTACGGTATGGCTTTGGTTCCAGGTGGAGCCTATATCATGGGTAAATCTGATGAAGATATAGCAGGTGTACAGGATGCTCAGACAAAGACAGTTACTGTTCGTTCCTTTTATATGGATGAAACTGAAATTACAAATAGTGAATACCGTCAGTTTGTAGAATGGGTAAAGGATTCCACTATACGAATGAAATTAGCCATTTTAGCCGATGATACCGGGGCTAAACCTGGTGATGGTAAGGGAAAAAAAGCAGGAAGCATTGGAGACTTTGCATTTAATGATGCAGATCCGGAGAAGATGACAGCCTATGATAAATATATGTATGATAATTATTATAGTATAGGGACTGATGAAGATCCTTATGCCGGTAGAAGACTGAACAGAAATATCAAACTAATTAAGGATCCTAAGTTGTATCCTGATGAATATTACACTGAGGTTATGGATTCGATGTATATTCCAATTGAAGAATCTTATAACGGTTTACGTACTATTGATGTTGATAAATTGAAATTTCGTTATTCATGGATGGATATTCAGGCTGCAGCCAAAGCTAAGGTGGGTAAAAGAAAAGATTTTATCAGGACAGAAGAAGTAAAAGTATATCCGGATACTACGGTTTGGATTAAAGATTTTGCTTATTCCTACAATGAGCCTATGCATAATGATTATTTTTGGCATAAAGCTTATGGCGATTATCCTGTAGTAGGAGTAAAATGGACACAGGCTAAAGCTTTTTGTGCCTGGAGAACTCTAAATAAAAACACCTATATTAAATCTAAAAAGAGTGGTCGCGACCTGATTAATTCTTTTAGATTACCAACAGAGGCTGAATGGGAATATGCTGCAAGAGGTGGTCTGGAATCAGCTACTTATCCTTGGGGAGGTCCTTATACTAAAAATGACAGAGGTTGTTTCTTAGCTAACTTTAAGCCTAACAGAGGAGATTATGCAGCAGATCAGGCTTTATATACTGTTGAAGCTAAATCTTATGAGCCTAATGGTTATAATCTTTACAACATGGCAGGGAATGTGTCGGAATGGACGGATTCTTCTTATGACCCAAATGCATACGAATATGTTTCTACTATGAACCCAAATGTTTTGGATGCTTCAAATAAACGAAAAGTAGTCCGTGGTGGTTCGTGGAAAGATGTTGCTTATTTCCTTCAGGTAGGTACCAGAGATTTTGAATATGCTGATTCAGCCAGAAGTTTTATTGGCTTTAGAACAGTTCAGGATTATATGGGAGTTCAGACTACAGGAACTGGCAGCGGCGCAGGAAAAACAAGATAATTAGAATACCCCTTTAATTTATTAATAAATAACACCTACACTAACTAAAAAAAAACTTAAGATTATGGCATTATTAGGTAAAAAAGCAATGAATTTTGCTTACGGAATGGGAGCAGCAGTTGTAATTGTTGGAGCTCTTTTTAAAATTACACATTTCGAAATAGGACCATTAACAGGTACGTTAATGCTTTCTATCGGTTTATTAACTGAGGCATTTATTTTTGCACTTTCTGCTTTTGAACCTGTAGATGATGAATTGGATTGGACTTTAGTTTATCCTGAATTAGCGAATGGAACACCGAATGCCAATAAAAGACAAAAAACAGAATCTCCATCTGAAGCTCAGGGATTATTGTCTCAAAAATTAGATAATTTACTAAAAGATGCTAAAATCGATGGTGAATTAATGGCAAGTTTAGGAAATAGTATCAAAAATTTCGAATCGGCTGCTAAAGGTATTGCTCCTGCTGCTGACGGAATTGCTGCTACAAAAAAATACAGTGATGAATTGTCTATGGCTGCTGCACAAATGGAAGCTTTAAACAGTTTGTACAAAGTACAATTAGAAAGTGCATCCCGAAATGCCGAGGCTAATAAAGAAATTGCTGAAAATGCATCTAAATTAAAAGAACAAATGCAATCGATGACAGCTAACATTTCTTCATTGAATAATGTTTATGGAGGTATGCTTTCTGCAATGAATAATAAAGGATAATAATTAGTCAGAAAATAGATATTGAAAAAAATTACTACACCTAATTATTAGAAAATATGGCAGGAGGAAAACTAACCCCTAGACAGAAGATGATTAACCTGATGTATTTGGTTTTCATCGCTATGTTGGCAATGAATGTTTCAAAAGAAGTAATATCAGGTTTTGGATTAATGAACGAAAAATTTGAAAGTTCTAATCAAAACTCAAAACTGTCTAACGAACAAATGTTAGGCGCATTGGATGCTAAAGCAGCTGAAGCTAAAGGAGAATTTGCTGCAGCATCAGTAACAGCTCACAAAGTAAAAGCAATAACAGATAATTTTTATAATTACATTGCTTCTTTAAAAGAGCAGGCAACTAAAGGTTATGAAGTAGATCCTGAAACCGGAAAACTGCCTTATGAAGAAATGGATAAAGGCGATAATATCGCAGATTGGTTTACCGGAGAAGGTTATGATAAAAAAGGTAATGAGATTATAGCCGCCATCAATCAATATAAAGTAGATATGAAAGCAGCTTTAGCTGATAAAAAGTATGCTGCTATTGTGAATGAAATTGAAACAAAATTTGATGTTTCTGATGTTAAAAACAAAGAAGGTATTGCTATAAAATTTTTATCGTACCATTTTAAAGATTTTCCTGCCATTGCTACGGTTGCAAAATTATCAGCATGGCAAAATGATATCAATAAAGCAGAATCTGATGTGTATAGTGCAGCTTTAGGAAAAGCGGCAGTAGCGGCGGCTTCTTATAGCAATTATCAGGCTATTGTTGTTTTGGATAAGAATGCTTATTTTCAGGGAGAAGCGGTTACTGGAAAAGTAGTTTTAGGGCGTTATGACGAAAATACTAAGCCAACCTCTTTTTCAGGACCTGGTAAAATTGTTAATGGTCAGGCAGTTATTTCTTTGACAGCTGGTGGAGTTGGTGAGCAGACTATTGGAGGTCAATTTACTTTTGTGGAAGATGGAAAAACAGTTCCATTAAAATTCTCCGGAAAGTATGTGGTAGTTCCAAGGCCTAATTCAGCTACTATTTCTGCTGATAAAATGAATGTAGTATATAGAGGGGTTTCTAATCCAATCTCTATTTCGTTTGCAGGTATTTCAGATAAAGATGTGAATGCTTCAGCTCCGGGTTTGTCTAAAGTTGGAAACGGAAAATACGTGATGAATCCGCAAGGAGGAAACGAAGTGGTAATTAACGTTTCTGGTAAAATGTCAGACGGAAAAGTGGCTTCTGACAAAAAAGTATTCAGAATCAAAGGAATCCCTGGTCCAACAGGTACCATCAGAGGAGAAACAGGTGTGGTAAAAGGGCCTAAATCGAATCTTGAAATTGCTACTATTGGAGCTAAATTAGAAGATTTTGATTTTGATGTAAATCTGGATGTTGTTGGATTTAATTTAAAAATTACCGGTCAGCCTACAGTGGTTGTTCAGGGTAATAAATTAAATGCGCAATGCAAAGCAGTTCTGTCTAAAGCGGGAAGAGGCGATCAGGTTACTATTTCTGAAATAAAAACAAAACTGGTAGGTGCAGGTAATTATTTATTGCCAAGAACAGCTCCGGTTATTTTTGAAATTCAATAAACGTTTTACCAATAGCGGTACGCGTCAATTCTTATTAATGACACTATGATGAATATGAGAAATTTTTTGATAATTGCAATCTCTTTGTTGGGAGGAATAGCTACTTATGCTCAGTCTAATTTACTGAATGCTAAGATTCCGGAGGAAATTGGTCTTAAGACTCCTGCACAACTTATTTCAGATAATGATAAGCCTCTGACTTATGGTTATGTTCATGATAGAGATGTATTAATGGGTAAAATGGTATGGGAAATTATTGATTTGAGTGAGAAAATTAATTTCCCTCTTTATTTCCCTGTGGATACCGCTAATATTGGTTCAAACAGACGTTCGCTATATGATGTTTTAACGCGGGCAATTAAAGAAGAAATGATAACTGAAGTGTATTCTGATAGTTATTTTAATACAAAAAAGACCTATAAAGATATTCAGGCTTCATTAAGCAGAATAGATACTACGGATGCCGGTCGGGAACAAATAAATGCCGGTCAGACTGTTTCTGAAGAATATGTTTTGAGATCTGATTTAACAGCTCAGGATGTAACGCAATACAAGATTAAAGGATTCTGGTATTTCGACAAGCGTCAAAGCGAATTAAAATACCGCTTACTTGCTATTTGCCCGGTTACTCCGGATGTGTACACGATGAATAGTGACGAGAAGGATTATATTGAATTGTTCTGGATTTTTTATCCTGATGCCAGAGAGGTTTTGCATGAAGCTAAAGCTTTTAATAATAAAAACTCGGCCATGCCTATTTCTTTTGACCAAATATTAAATTCAAGACGTTTTAATAGTGTAATTTACAAAGAAGAAAACGTTTATGGCGATAGAGAAATTAAAGAGTATATGAAAGATAATGCTCAAAACCAATTGCTGGAAGCTGAACGTGTGAAAGAAAAAATCCGTGATTTTGAATCGGATATGTGGAATTATTAATTTCAATGATATTTTTACAAAAACTCTTACCTGATGGTAAGAGTTTTTTGTTTTCTGTATTTTTGCGTTTTATTTAAAAAGTATGGTTGATTATTTAATTGTAGGATGTGGATTAGCCGGAATTTCATTTTCTGAAATGGCATTAGCAAATGCTAAAAGTATTTTGGTAGTGGACAATGATTCTCAAAATTCTTCTAAAATTGCAGGAGGTTTGTACAATCCGGTTATTTTAAAGCGCTTCAGCGAAGTCTGGCAGGCACGGGAACAACTGCTTGTGATGAATCAGTTTTATGCTGATTTAGAGCAAAAACTTCAGATTAAGGTTGATTTTAAAAAGCCTATATTACGTAAATTCTTTTCTGTCGAAGAACAGAATAATTGGTTTGCTGCTTCAGATAAACCTGCTTTGGCTCCTTTTTTATCTGCTTCAATTATTACAAAAAAGTATTCAGGAATAGATTCTCCGTTCCATTATGGTGAGGTTTTGCATACGGGTTATGTAGATACTGCAGCCTTATTAGAAAATTATAAAAAATATCTTTTACAGGAATCACTGATGCTGCTGGAATCGTTTGATTATGAAGCTCTGGAAGTTTTATCAGATAGTATTCGTTATAAAAATATTGAAGCAAAACACATTATTTTTGCTGAAGGTTTTGGGATGCATGCTAATCCTTATTTCAGTCATTTGCCTTTGGATGGAACTAAAGGTGAACTTTTTATTATCAAAGCTCCTAATCTGGATTTAGATGTCATTATAAATACCTCTGTGTTTATTCTTCCGCTGGGTGATGGATTATTTAAAGTGGGTGCTACTTACAATTGGAAAGACAAAACCGATTTGCCTACTGAAGAAGGAAAACAGGAATTAGTAGATCGGATAAAGGAAATTATCAATTGCGAATTCGAAATTATTTCTCATTTTGCTGGCGTTCGTCCAACAGTAAAAGACAGAAGACCATTAGTGGGAACACATACTGATTATGAATCCATTCATCTTTTAAACGGTTTAGGAACTCGTGGTGTAATGCTCGGACCGGCAATGGCCAAAGCATTATTCGAAAATATTGAATATGGAATTCCTTTGGAAAAAGAAATCAATATAAACCGATTTGAAAAACGTAAAAGATAATTTCAGGCTTTAAAATTCGGATCGTAATGTACAAACATATTGATGTATATATTTCTTGACCATCTTAATACCAGCGGTCCCAGAATAATAAGGGTTGCTAGGATGGCAATAAATGATGTTTTTAAGCTGGTATTAAAAAATAAATAAGAAACAATGAAAGCTGCAATTCCTATGGCTACATTCACACCATAACTTACATACATAGCTCCATAAAAGAAGGAAGGTTCAATTTGATACGTCAGACCGCAATGTGAACATTTGGTATTCATTTTTAAAACATTAGCCAAATGAAACGGATTTTTATCTACATACATGCTCTCATTTTGGCATTTAGGACAAGTTCCTGTTAAAATACTATTTAGTTTGGATCCTTTTTTTAACATTTGCAAAAATTTTTATCAAAGGTACATTTTTATAGAAAGTACCCATGTAACATTAGTCACAATATATGCTTAATATACACAATTTATCGGTTTCGTTTGGAGGTACTTATTTGTTTGAAGAAGTAACTTTCCGATTGGGAGCCGGAGACAGAGTTGGTTTAGTCGGAAAAAATGGTGCAGGAAAATCAACCATGCTTAAAATGTTAGCTGGTGATTTCAAGCCTGATTCAGGTGTGATTTCTCAGGAAAAAGACATCCGAATGGGATTCCTGCGTCAGGATATTGATTTTGAAAGAGGAAGAACAGTGCTTGAAGAAGCCTACGAAGCTTTTACAGAAATTAAAATTGTAGAGAAAAAGCTGGAAGAAATAAATCATCAGTTGGTTACCCGAACCGATTATGAAAGTGAGGAATATACTAAAATCATCGAAGACTTATCTGATTATACGCATCGCTTTGAATTGCTAGGCGGTTATAATTATGTAGGGGATACCGAAAAAATTCTGTTAGGTTTAGGTTTCAAAAGAGAGGTTTTTGACAATCAAACGGAAACTTTTTCGGGAGGATGGCGAATGCGTATTGAACTTGCCAAATTATTATTGCAAAATAATGATGTGTTGTTGCTGGATGAGCCTACCAACCACCTGGATATTGAAAGTATCATTTGGTTAGAAAATTTCCTTCGCAATTATCCCGGTGTAGTGGTGATTGTTTCGCACGATAAAATGTTTTTGGATAATGTAACCAACAGAACCATTGAAATTTCTTTGGGGAAAGCTTATGACTTCAATAAACCTTACTCGCAATATTTAGAATTGCGTCAGGAACTTCGTGAAAAGCAATTGGCTACTCAAAAAAATCAAGCCAAAAAGATTGAAGAAACTCAAAAACTGATTGACAGATTCCGTTATAGTGCGACCAAATCTTCGATGGCACAGTCTTTAATCAAAAAGTTGGATAAAGTAGAGCGAATTGAAGTCGATGAAGACGATAATTCAGTGATGAATATTTCGTTTCCTGTATCTAAAGAGCCCGGAAAAGTTGTTATTGAAGCTGAAAACGTAACCAAAGCTTACGGAGATAAAACCATTTTAAAAGACATTTCGTTGCTGGTAGA
Source organism: Flavobacterium sp. ARAG 55.4 (assembly GCF_051846875.1). Lineage (NCBI taxonomy): Bacteria > Pseudomonadati > Bacteroidota > Flavobacteriia > Flavobacteriales > Flavobacteriaceae > Flavobacterium > Flavobacterium sp. ARAG 55.4. The sequence continues at coordinate 332,946 of NZ_JBPYCT010000001.1, forward strand.
ACGAGGCAGTAAAATTGCTTTTGTAGGACAAAATGGTCAGGGAAAATCTACTTTTATCAAAGCATTGGTGAATGAATTTGAATACGATGGAATTATTAAATTAGGGCACAATGTTCAGTTGGGGTATTTTGCTCAAAATCAAGCCGAATATTTAGATGGCGAAATTACCTTGTTGCAAACGATGGAAGATGCTGCATTGGATACGAACCGTTCAAAAGTACGCGATATGTTAGGTTCGTTTCTGTTTCGTGGAGACGATGTAGAGAAAAAGGTAAAAGTGCTTTCAGGAGGCGAAAGAAACCGTTTGGCGTTGTGTAAATTATTATTGCAGCCTATAAATGTGTTGCTAATGGATGAGCCTACGAACCACTTGGATATTAAGTCTAAAAACGTATTGAAAGCCGCTTTACAAAAATTTGGTGGAACTTTATTATTGGTTTCTCACGACAGGGATTTTCTTCAGGGCATGTCTAATATTGTTTACGAATTCAAAGACCAAAAAATAAAAGAATATTTAGGAGATATCAACTTTTTTCTGGAACAGCGTAATATGGAAAATATGCGTGAAGTAGAGAAAAAAGAAGTGGTTAAAACGGCCGCTCCTAAAGAAAATAAAAAAGTTTCTTACGAAGACCAGAAAAAAGGGAAGACCTTGCAAAACCGTTTGAGTAAAATTGAAAGCCAAATTAGTCAGTTAGAAAAAGACATTCAGCACGATGATAAAATGCTGGCTTCCAATTATGATAAACACATTGAAGATGCTGCTTTTTTTAAAGCTTACAATAAAAAGAAAGCTGATTTAGACCAGTTGTTATTAGATTGGGAAATCGTTCAGGAAGAGATTGATAATTTGTAGTAGGATTTATTTCCTAAGCTCCGCAGGGTTTGTAACTTTATGACTGTAATTTTAGGTTTTAACCGACTAATTTTTCTGTGACAGAATAGATTAAAATATTTTTAAAGTTGGAGATTTTGCGGAGCTATATGGTTTTAAAATTTTACTGGATCAATCCTATTCTTTTAGAATGCGCAATCGCTTCTTTACTTTTCTTAAAATAACAAACTTCTACTTTAAGACTTTCGAGATTTTTAAGCGTATTAATCACTTTTTGTTTTTTGCGTTTGCTTGTTTGTCTAATGTAGATTGCCTGAATAGTCAAAGGAAAAATCTTAGCAATAGCTTCATACAAATAAGGATCTTCCTGTGAATCATCGCCTATCAATACGTATTTTAAATTAGGGTAAAATTCCAAAATATGTTTGATTTTTTCAAATTTATGATTGTGACCGCCTCTGCCGGTCCAGAAAAATTGTGACAAACTGGTTTTAATGTCTTTTAATAATAAAACAGCTTTGGGTAAATTATGGATTTCAGTGAATTTTACAATGAAACGGTACAAATTCCATTCACTGCTGGAAACATAAAAGAAAGTATTTAATTCTCCATTTTGCTTTCTGCCCGCCTCACTTAATGCCTGATAGTGCGCCGTTACATCTTCAAAAATTTTACGTCTGTTGATATTATGAAATAATAAGTTGTATAATTTTTTTAGAGGATTCATGGTATAAGAAACTAAAAAAGTATCATCAATATCAGATATGATTCCTAGATGGTCGATTTTTGGACGAATATAGCTGTCTTTTGCGGTAATTGTTTCTTTTTTATAATTAAGACTTACCTGATATTTAACCCATCCATATTCATCTTCGGCAAGCGGAATACAGAATTTAAAATAACCGTCACCTAGTGTCTTGGTATGAATAACGGTGTTGTTATGTGTTAAATAAATATCTGCATTAGACCAGGTTTTCATTCGATACATTCCTATAATAGAACTTGCATTTTTAAAATGTTTATCCTGAAAATCATAATCTTCGCCTTTTGTGGGCAGGAATACATGTCCCATTACAATTAATTCCTGATCATTGGCATAACCGCGATATAATTTTAAAATGGGTTTCATTTATAGTGTTTCTTTTGTATTGTACTCCAAATTACTTATTTTTAAGCATAAAATAAAGCAAAATGTCAAAAAAAAATGTGATAATGGTTGTTAATCCCATTTCGGGAGGTGTTAATAAAGCTGGCCTTATTGATCAGGTATCGCATTATGCAAAATATCTGAATATCAATTTGTATTGTTTTGAAACGACCGGAATTGATGATTTGGAAAAATTGAGAGACTATTATCAGCAGTTTCATCCGGAACGGGTCATTATAGCCGGAGGGGACGGAACCATAAAGCTGGTAGCCGAAGCGTTAGAACAATATGATGTGATTTTTGGAATTTTACCGGTAGGATCTGCAAACGGTTTAGCAACGGATCTGGGGCTGACAAAAACTCAGGAAGAGAATATAGCGATAGCCTTTGAAGATAGTTTTGTAGAGATAGATTACATCACGATTAATGATAAAATGTGTATCCATTTGAGTGATTTAGGACTGAATGCTGATTTAATTAAAAATTATGAAAAAAGTGCTGTCAGAGGGAAAGTAGGTTATGCGCTGCAAATATTTAAAACCTTGATGAATGCCGGAAAATCATTTCACGTAAGTATAAAAAATGATGAACAATTGATTGAAACTAAAGCCCAAATGATTGTTATTGCTAATTCCCAGAAATACGGAACAGGGGTGGTCATCAATCCTATAGGAATTATGAGTGATGGAAAGTTTGAACTAATTATTTTAAGGAAGATTACTTTTAGTGTTTTTTTAAAAATAGTTATGGGTAAAATACCCATCTCATCCGGACATGTAACCGTTATTTCTACTGATAAAGCAATGATTTCTATTAATAAGCCAACAAGCTTTCAAATAGATGGAGAATACTGTAACAAAGAAACACAACTGAAGATTGCTATTTCAACTAAAAAATTGAAAGTGGCTATTTTAAAAACCGCAGTTATTTGAAAGGATTTCGTTCCTGCCATTCTATCTTTGGCTCAAAATAACTAAAACTTTTAGAAACAAACAGATTAAGAATAGGATTATTATGTCTGATAAGTCCATACATGGGAACCGCTTTGGCACCCACAGAACTTTTTATCTCTAATGCTGTTCTGGCAAAAATAATCCGACTGTATTTTTTATTGACAGAGTATCCTATCATATCATAAAGCATGTTTAAATACAGCATTTTTTCTTTTTGGCATGTGTCATCATATCCTAGAAAATAAGTATCTATATCGTCACCATTTTTAATTAAGGTGTTGAAACCTATTAATTTGTCATCACTAAAATATCCGTAAAATAAAAACTTGTCTTTTAAGTTTTTTTTGAAGGTTTCAAAATGATGTTCACCCAGATAAAAAGTATTAAAAGCAGCTTTTTGAGCCACATTCAGATAAAGCTGATGGATGCGTCGGTTATGATGAATAATGTCATTAAGACTCATTTTTTGTTTGGTAATATCAGATGATTTTTTCTGAGCTCTCTTATATTGATCCCGGTATTTTTTGCTTAAATCTGCAATATAATTATCAAAAGAATGCCAGGAGTCCTTAATGTTAAAGATCATGTTAGGTTGCGTGGAAAACCTGTAAAAAGAACGAAAGACAGGAATATTAAAATCTTTAATTTCAGTTTCTGAAAAATCTTTAAAAATAGTAAGATGCGGTTTATTACCCTGCCTGATAAAGTATTTTTCTAAAGAATCAGTGGCTTGTTTTAATAGAGTTATGACCGTAGTTAAATCTGTTTCTTTATCAAATGCAATTCCGTTTTGTCCGGTCAGCATATTATTACCTATAATAAGTACTTTTGAGCCCACTCTTTTAAAAACAAAATTTCTGATTTTTGTTCTCAGGCAACTATCTCGGTCTCCAAAAGAAGGAATTTTGCTTAAGTCTAAAAATTGAGAAATCGCAATTCCAATATTCTTTTCATTATGGAATAGAGCGATAAAATGACAAGTCATATTCTCCGGAGCAGCAGTTTCTAAAGTCTTTAAATAATCTCTGCTAAGGAAAATGTTTTTCGCTGCCAAAAGATCCCATTGCGTGCTGAGTGCATCAACAGTATTGTATATTTTAAATGAAAAATCTGATTTCAAATGCTGCGGAATTAATAGCGTCGAAGATACTATTTTAAGTGAAAGAGTTAGTCTAAAACCTCAAAATTAACTAAGTTTATAATAAAAAAACAGGCGTATGAAAATTTATGATAAAATAACAGCACAATCTTTTCTGTCGGAACTAAAGGACTGGATTTTTGAGAATGACGGAATCGAAAAGAAATTTGAGTTCAAGAATTTTAATCAGGCATTAGCTTTTATCGTTCAGGTGGGAGTGCTGGCAGAAACTAAAAATCATCATCCTGAATTATTTAATGTATATAATAAAGTTAATATCCGATTGTCAACTCATGATGCTAAAGGGGTTACAGAGAAAGATTTTGATTTGGCTAAAGCCATAGAAAAATTATTTTAAAGCAAAAAAACTTCTCTGCTGCTAACACAGAGAAGTTTTTTGTTTTTTATTGCCAGGCACAAATAATCCCACCCATAATTATGAAACAGATAATCCAATAACCACCATTTATAAAAGTATATTTCCAGCTTTTTCGTTCAAATAAGGCATTGGTTGCAATCATAGGGAAAGCAAGAAACAAACCAGTCAGGAAACCATGTAAGGCTCCGTGTTTAAAAGTACGGAATGCAGTGCCATAATCATTCATGAAAGCAGCGTATGAAGGTTTAATCTCTGCGGCAGCTCCACCTCCAATCATACCAAAAGCACCCCATTGATGAATGGTTAAAAATTGTAAAACCATTGCAATCAGAAATGCGAAAAAAACTGCCATGATAAAAATTAAAGGCATATTGGCTCCTTTCATTTTTTCTTCTGTCAAACCGGATTCCTTCATCCACAGGGTTCCAAATACTTTTGGATTATACCAGATAAACCCAACGACTAGTGTTGATATAGCAGCTACAAATAGTGCTAAGAAATTAATTTCCATATAATTGTTTGTTTTGATTAGTTATTTCAAATATAAATAAAAATTCTTTTCCTTAATAAAGGAGTGTATTTGTAAGTTTAATACCTTTTTATTTTATTTTTATATGCATTTCGTCGATTATTTTAGTGCTTTAATCGTTTTTTGTGTTATATTTAATCTCGATATCAAAAGCAGGAAATATGAAAAATATCTTTACTTTAATCTTAGCCTTTTTTGCTTCATTTTCTCTGATGGCTAATGTGTCACTTTCAGACAAAGAAATTCTAATAAAATTGTATGAGGCTACAAATGGTAGTCAATGGAAAATAAAGTGGGATTTATCGCAGGATGTTACTGCCTGGTCAGGTGTTAAAGTGATAAATGACAAAGTAATTGCTTTAGATTTACAGGATAATAACTTAGTAGGATTCATTCCGGCAGAGTTAGGGAATTTGCAAAGTCTGGAAGAATTAAATCTGCATAAAAATAAGCTTTCAGGAAGTATTCCTAATAGTCTTGGAAATTTAAAGGAATTGAAAGTTTTAGATTTATCTTTTAATAATTTATCAGAAGCTATTCCGTCTTCAATATGTAATTTAAACCAATTAAGAAAATTAGAATTGTACATGAATCGGCTATCAGGCGATTTACCTTCTAATTTAGGGAATTTACAAAATCTGGAAACTTTAGCTGTTTTTAATAATGAAATTGAAGGTGTTATTCCGTCTTCTTTTTACCAAATGAAATCACTAAAAGTAGCGTTGCTGAACAGTAATAAATTAACCGGAACTTTAAGTCCGGATGTTGCTAATCTGACTCAGTTAGCAAATTTTAGTTTATTCGAGAATAATCTTCAGGGACAAGTGCCTCTGTCGATAGAAAAATTAGATAATTTAAAAGAAATGAATATTTCTTATAATAAATTCAATGGTCTGGTGACAAAAAAGTTAGCCATGTTGGATACGCTTAATATGACTATGATTAATGATAGTGGTGTGGCGTATCTTATGAATGTTGCTGTTGAAATGGATAAAAGACCTATCGTGTCTGAAGAATAAAATAATTTTTTTGGTTAGGAAATTGTTTTTTTTATTAAGTTAGTTTTAAAATAAGTTTAGTGTTTAGAAGAACCTGTGAAATTATTTTCACAGGTTTTTTTTATATCTGAAAGCAGTTTCAAATTATAATTTTATTGAGAATCATTTACATTCTAATTATATCGAAAGTGTCATTGTAAAATAATAATACCGATATAGTATATTATTTTAAAAGCTGTGCAAATTATCTAAATTCACACAGCTTTCGTAAAAACTAAATGGAGTATTATTTTTAAAATTTCCATCTTACAAAGGCTTCCATTGCGGCATAATTTGATAAACCAAGCTGATCATATAATTCAGCAGTTTCTTTATTTCGGTCTTCAGCTCTTTGCCAAAATTCTCTGGAATCTGTACCTTGGAAAACCACACCATCTTTTTGAGATTGATGTTTAAAAATTCCATGTCTTTTTGCCAATACCTGATCAGGGCTCATAGGTACGGCCATTTCTATTTCGTCAATTCCCCATTCCTGCCAGGCACCACGATAAAGCCAAAGCCAACAATCTTTCATAAAATCTTTAGACTTAAGATTTTTTACGGCTTCCAGAATGGCATCTAAGCATACTTTATGTGTTCCGTGCGGATCGGCAAGATCACCGGCAGCAAAAATCTGATGTGGTTTTGTTTTTTCAATAAGATCCATTGTTAGTTGGATATCAGCTTCTCCTAAAGGTTTCTTTTCAATAGTTCCGGTTTCATAAAAAGGTAAGTCCATAAAGTGGATTTGATCGTCAGTTAAACCCACGAAATGAGCTGTAGCGCGAGCTTCTCCTTTTCGAATAAGCCCTTTAAGATGTCTTACCTCAGAAATGTCTTTTTGACTTGTTTTTTTATGGATAAGAAACTCGTGCGCCTTATGGTAAATGGTAGCTGCTTCCGGACTGCTTATATTGAATTTTTCATTATAATCGCATACAAAACGGGCAAATCTCTCGGCTTCGCTATCGGCTACAGCGATGTTTCCGGAAGTCTGATAAGCTACATGCACTTCGTGACCCTGCTCCTGCAAACGCATAAAAGTTCCTCCCATGCTAATAATATCATCATCTGGATGCGGACTAAAAATAAGCACCCTTTTTCGGGCCGGTTCCGCACGTTCCGGTCTGTTGCTGTCATCGGCATTGGGTTTTCCTCCGGGCCATCCGGTAATAGTATGCTGTAATTTATTAAAAATATTGATGTTAATGTTGTAAGCAGGACCTGAATCAGCTAATAAATCACTCATTCCGTTTTCGATATAATCGGCATCGGTAAGTCTTAGAATGGGTTTTTTAAGATCCAGAGCCATTCGTAAAACAGCTTTCCGCGTTAATTGATCGGTCCAGACAATTTTTTCAACTAGCCATGGAGTATTGATTCGGGTGAGTTTAGAAGCGGCTTCCTGATCTAAAACAAAAACAGCGTTATCATGTTCCTGCAAGAAAGAAGCCGGAATCTGATTGGTCACTGTACCTTCAGCAGAGGCTTTTACAATGTTTGATTTTCCTTCGCCCCAAGCCATTAAAATCACCTGTTTAGCTTCCATTATTTTTTTTACTCCCAGAGTTATAGCAGTTCTTGGTGTATTAGTTAATCCGGAGAAATCTTTACTTGCAGCTACTCTTGTAATATGATCTAAGGCAACTAATCTTGTTTTTGAATTTTGTAAAGAACCCGACTCATTAAAACCAATATGTCCATTTCCGCCGATTCCCAGAATTTGCAAATCGATTCCGCCCAAAGCTTCTATTTTTTCTTCATACTGAGCACAATAATCCTGTATTTTTTCTTTAGACAAAGTACCATCCGGGATATTATAGTTTTCAGGTAAAATATCTACCTGATCTAATAATAATTCCTTCATAAAGCGGACATAGCTATTGATGGAATCCGGTTCCATGGGATAGTATTCATCCAGATTGAAGGTAATTACATTGCTGAAACTAAGACCTTCTTCTTTGTGCATTCTTACCAGTTCAGCATATAAACCCTTTGGAGATGATCCGGTTGCAAGTCCCAGAACACAAGATTTATTTTGCTGTTGTTTCAATCGGATTAATGCTGCAATTTCTTGTGCAACGGCTACAGAAGCTGTTTTCGAATTTTCAAAAACTACCGTGTTGATGTTTTCAAATCGTTTTTCAAATCCTGTAGCTTTATCAATATTGCTTTTTATCATGGTAATGTTTTTTCGTGTTTTGAAAATGAATTAAATCTATTATGACAGTAAAATATAAATCAGGATAGTCAGGAACACTAAAATGCTTCCCGCAATATTTATTCCTGACCAGGATTTCTCGTAATTATTAGCTAAATTTTCTTCGTATTCTGTGTTTGATTTTGAAGTTGCATACATTTTTGAAAATACAAACATAATGATGAAGTTTAAAACAAATTCAATTCCCCATAAATGGACAAAATGAATATCTATTTTGAATACAAATGAGGTTAAGATATAGAAAACAAAACCAAAAAATAATCCGGCTTTAGCACCGACAGCATTGATTTGCTTAAAAAATAAACCGGCTACGAGGATTGAAGAAATCGGAATAAAAAAGATTCCGTTCAGCTCCTGTAATAAAAAATATAATCCCGAAGGAGCATAAGCTACTAATGGTGCTACAGAAATAGATAAAACAGCAAGCACCACCGATGAAATCTTCCCGTAATACACCAGTTTTTTGTCTGATATGTTTTTGTTAAAACTTTTTTTGTAAATATCCATACAAAAAATAGTACTTGCAGAATTTAATACGCTGTTAAAAGTACTTAGTACTGCTCCTAAAATTACAGCTGCAAATAATCCATACAGGTAGGTAGGTAAAACTTTTTTAACTAAAAGTGGGTAAATTAAATCAGGTTTGTCATAATGTTGTTCCTGAAAATAATAATAACCTATCAGTCCGGGAAGTACAATAATCAGCGGCATAAATAATTTGAAAACACCGGTGTATATCAATCCTTTTTGTGCTTCCACTAAATTTTTAGCACCAAAAGCTCTTTGAATAATGGTTTGATTCATGCCCCAAAAATAAATCTGGTTGATCATAAGTCCTGTAAAAAGTGTTGAAAAAGGCAATACTGAATCTTCGCTTCCTATAATGTCGAATTTTTTTGGAGCAAAGTTATAAATGGTACTTACACCTTCAAAAACATTCCCATTTCCAATTTGGTACAAAGCAATCGCGGGAACTAATAAACCGCCGAGCATTAAGCCAACTCCGTTAAGGGTGTCAGAAAACGCAACAGCTTTCAATCCTCCAAAAATAGCATAAGCTGAACCGATAATGCCAATTACTAAAACCGTGTAAACCAAAGATTGTTCTTTTGAAATTGAAAATATCGCAGAGAAATCAAAAATGCTTTCAATATTAATAGCTCCTGAATAAAGAACAATAGGCAATAAGGTAACTACAAAAGAACTCATTAATAAAAAAGCTACGATAGAGCGAATTTGAGAATCAAATCTTTTTTCCAGAAACTCAGGAATAGTGGTAAGTTTCATTTTCATAAACCGCGGAATTATAAAAATAGCAGCTATAACTAAAGCTATTGCAGAGGTAACTTCCCAGGCAATAACGATAATTCCGTTTTTGTATGAACTCCCATTCATTCCAATTAAATGTTCGGTAGAAATATTTGTCAGTATCATCGAACCGGCAATGATAGGAGCAGTCAAACTTTTTCCAGCCAGAAAATAGCCGTTTGAAGTGTCAAGATTATCTTTTCGGAGTTTGTAACTGGTGTAAATTATGACTAGGAGCGTGAATCCAAAAAAGCCTAAATAGGTGTATAACATTTCAAAAGGATATTAAGTTTACAGGATAAAAAATTAGAATTTCAGTTTGGCAGGTAAATATTTAGCCACTAATTCTTCGTAATAAGGACGTAAAGCTTTTGAATCCGGTTTGACAGGTGCTTTGGTGTATAAATCGTATGGGTTGAATTTTTTTACCCATTCAAACATTTCTATGTCATGTTCTGTCATCAAATGCGTATAAGCATCTTCACGGTGCTGAGAATAAAAAGAATGGTAGCGAATCATGTACAATGCCGGTTCCGGTAAATAATCTTTCATGATTTGGTATAAATATTCGTCATGTCCCCAGCTCATTTTTACATGATCCAGTCCGCAATTAGGAGTATAAACACCGTATTTAGTATTGTATTTTTTATTAGTACTATCAGGATTTGCAGCAAAAAACTCAGGGTATACAATCTTGTCTGAGAATTGACAGCCTACCGGGAATGTGTCTCCCACAACAGCCCACTGAGGTTCTCCAAAAAGGCACAACACTTTCCCAATATCATGTAAAAATCCGGTAAGTACAAACCAATCCGGATGTCCATCGGCACGAATGGCTTCTGATGTTTGCAGTAAATGCTGGAATTGGTCCAAATCAATATCCGGATCACTATCATCTACTAAAGTATTCAGGAAATCTACTGCTTCCCATAAGGACATTTCTTTTCGGTCAAATTTTAAGAACTCTTTTTCTTTTTCGCACACAAAATCATAAGTCTGATACGTATGATTAATTCGATAAAACTCTTTTACGGTTTCTACTCTTTCTGAATCCACGTAATTACGGAATTCTTCTTTTTCTTTTGTGTCAGCAGCAGGATCCGGATAGCGTTCGATTAGATTTTCTTCCCAATCGTCAATTTGATGCATTGGGTTATTGAATTTGTCTGAGTTATTGATTTTTTCCATTTTGGGTTTGTTTTTAAATAATGGTAAATAGTTGTAAGAGAAGATGTTCTTCTGAATTAATGAATATCAAAATTAAACAGATGTCCGTTTCTTAAAATGGATAAATGATTCAAAAACATGGATAAATTTTTTATAGTGATAATTTTTGACTTAATAAATTACATAATGTTTATTTAGAAGGAAGATTTGTTTTTATGGATTTAAGAAACAATTGAGATGATTTATTAAGTAATGATGTTATGAAGTAAGAATTTAGGTTGTTTTTAGGTTTTTTAAATGTTAAAAACGTTTAGAAAATCTACTTCATCTTTATAATAAAGCTAAGGGTTGTTAAAATGAATAAATCTTCTTAATTAGGAGTGTTTATTGGTTATAATTAAAAAAATACTGCTATAAAAAGTGTAAAATATATTTTAAATGCTTTTTTGTTGTGCTTTTTTGACTGTATTTTATATGTTTTTGACGAATTTATCCATTCCGAAAATTCACAATACTGTTAATTTTACCATAATATTATTAACTAATACTAATTAAAATGAAAAAAACCAATTTCAAATTATTGACGTTATTTTTCTTAATAGCGTTTTCAATTAATTCGTGGGCGCAAAAAACACAGGTGTCCGGTAAGGTGGTAGACGATCAGAATCTGCCTTTACCCGGTGCAAATGTTTTAGAAAGCGGAACGAAAAATGGTGTAGTAACAGATTTAGATGGAAAATTTAGACTGGAAGTTTCTAATCCAAATGCTGGAATAGTGGTTTCTTATGTTGGTTTTGCTGATCAAAGTGTTAAATTAAGTGGGGCAAAAACGAATCTGACCATTAAATTACTTTCAGGAGCTAATAATTTAGAGCAGGTAGTGGTTGTAGGTTACGGTAAAGGATCCCGAAAAAATTTAACTACCTCTGTAACTTCTGTTAAAGCAGAAGATATGAATAAAGGAGCGATTAGTGATGTGGGACAATTGCTTCAGGGTAAAGTTGCCGGTTTGAATATTTCATCCAGTGGTGACCCAACAAGAGCAGCTTCTGTAGTAATGCGTGGTGTTTCTACTTTAAATAGTTCTCAAGGTCCATTTTATGTGGTAGACGGAATTCCGGGTGTGGATATTTCGATGATTTCACCGGATGATATCGCAACTATTGATGTACTTAAAGATGCTGCTGCGACTGCAATTTATGGGAACAGAGCTGCAAATGGAGTTATCATGGTTACTACTAAAAAAGGAAGTAAGGAAAGAACTCAGATTGCTTACAACAGTTATTTTGGTATTGAAAATGTTTCGAATCAATTGGATATGATGAATGCTGCTCAATTGAGAGAGTTTACAACCAAAAATAATTTGAATTTTACTCCTGAAAATGATAAAGGAGCAAACACAAACTGGCAAGATGAGATTTTAAGATCAGGAGCACTGTCCAGTAGCCATAATTTATCTATAAGTGGCGGAGGTGAAAAAAGTAGCTATTCTGCCAGTCTTACTTCTATTAAAAGAGAAGGTATTCTTAAGAAAAACGATTTTGGACGTGTAATTGCCCGTTTATCTGTTGAACAATATGCATTTGATGATAAAGTAAAATTTGGATTAAATGTTACTAATTCTGTTAGTGAATACGTAAATGTTCCTCAACGTAATACGGTTCTTTTACAATCGATAAATCATCTTCCGGTTTCTCCGGTAAGAAATGAAGATGGCAGTTTTTTTGAAAATTTTACCAGTACAGGATATTTCAATCCGGTAGCTTTAATTGAGCACGGGACTGATGAAACTAAGACAAATAATCTTATTGGAAATTTTACTACAGAAGTAAAACTTCCATTTGGATTTACATATAATTTAAATATTGCTCATCAAAAACTAAGTACTTCTCACGGAGAGTTTTATGATAGCTATTATTCTCAATATAATAGTGCTAACTTTTACAACAATCCAGATCCGCCTTTGACAAAAACTTTAGTGAATTTTGGTGTAAATGGTTCAGCATTAAGAAATTATTATGAAAACACCAATAATATTATAGAGAGTTTCTTGAATTGGGATAAAGAATTAGGAGATCATAAAATTAAAGCTGTCTTAGGATACTCATGGCAGGAGAATACTTTAGGTAATGGTTTTCAGGCTACTACAACTAATTTTCCGGTAGATAATGTGGGCTATAATAATTTAGCTTTAAGTAATTATACTTCAGTAGGAGGTTATGTGGTGAATTTTGGAGACAGTCAGGCATATCAAAAGACACGTTTGATTTCTCAATTTGCGCGTGTAAATTATAACTACAATGACAAATATCTTTTGCAGGGAACAGTAAGAAGAGATGGAGGTTCTGTATTTGGAGCAAATAACCGTTGGGGATATTTTCCTTCTGTGGGTGGTGCCTGGAGAATTGATAAAGAAAACTTCATGCAAAACCAGAATGTTTTCAGCGATTTAAAATTGCGCGCCAGTTATGGTGTTACCGGTAATTCTTCCGGATTTAATGCCTACACTGCTCAATTTATCTCAGGAAGTGCCGGAACATTCTATTATAACGGTCAACAAATAGGAGCTTATGGTCCAATACAGGCTGCTAACCCGGATTTGAAATGGGAAAAGACAGCAACAACTAACCTGGGACTTGATGTTTCGTTATTACAAGGTACAATTACAGCTTCGGTTGATGTTTACGACAAGAAAACTACTGACATGATTTTTAACTATCAGGTGAACCCAGTATTGGTTCCTGTAGGATCAATTGTGGCCAATGGAGGTATTATGTCTAATAAAGGTATCGAAATTGCTTTAGGTGCTACACCGGTTAAGACGACTAATTTTACCTGGTCTACTAATTTAAATATTGCGAGTAACAAAAATAAAATAGTAAAATTAACAAATCCATTCTTTATCGGAGGAGATTCTATCCGAAGAGTACAACCTGACGGAGGAGGGCAAACGGGAGCTACTTTGCAAATTTTCAAAGAAGGCAAACCTCTTGGGCAATTTTTTACTCTTGATTATGCCGGAAAGAATGCTGATGGTGTTTCTCAGTATTACGATAAAGACCGTAACCTGACCACAAGTCCATTAAATGGTGTTGATTATCATTATGTAGGGAATGCACAACCAAAAGTGCTATTAGGATGGTCCAATAATTTCCAATACAAGAATTTTGACTTAAGTGTTTTCTTCAGAGGAGTATTTGGTAATAAAATTTTCAATGCTACCCGCGCCGATTTATTCAGACCTTCTACAGCTATGACTACAAATATTTTGGTAGATGCGCAAAATGAATCTCCGGAAGATTTTAATTCATATCGCTATTCTTCCCGTTTTATAGAAGATGGCAGTTATATCAGATTAGATAATGCAACACTTGGATACAACTTTAAAAACATTAACAAGTTCGTTAAAAGTTTACGTATGTACACCACTGTAAATAATTTATTTGTGATTACAAAATACAGTGGTATTGATCCTGAGGTAGAACAGGGTGGTACGGCACCAGGGGTAGATTCAAATAATTTTTATCCAAAAACCAGATCATTCTTATTAGGTTTTAACGTGGTATTCTAAGAAAATAATAATTGTAATAATTGTAAATATTATGAAAAAAATAATAAAATATTTTGGGCTTCCAATACTGGCTATTGGTTTATTCGGGTCCTGCGAAAATTTAGATGTGCCAATTACGACACAACTGACACCGGAGGTTTTTCCTCAAAATTCCACGCAGTTTATTCAGACTACAGGACCTGTTTATGTAGCTTTTCGAGGCGATTTTTCATTCTCCTGGTGGTGGTCACAATCACTAACTACCGATGAAGCAATTTTGCCTGCAAGAGGAGGAAACTGGTTTGACAACAGAAACTACATTGCGATGCATTTCCATGATTGGACAATAGATAATGGTATCGTAGGAAGTTTATGGAACTGGTCTTCCGGAGTTATAGGAAGAAGTAATCAGGCTATTTCGATTTTAGAAGAAGCTATGCCTGCCGGTGCAGAAAAAGCTACTTTGATTTCTGAATTAAAAACCATGCGTGCGATTTCTTATTTTATAATGATGGATAATTTTGGAGCAGTACCATTGGATACTGTTTATGGTGACTTTTCTTCTCGTGCTAAATCAAGCAGAATAGAAGTTTTTAATTTTGTTGAAAAAGAATTGAAAAAAGCAATTCCTAATTTGAATCCGGCATCCGGAGTAGCAACTTATGGCCGACCAAATAAACAGACAGCTAATGCTTTGTTAGCTAAAATGTATTTGAACGCACAGGTTTATACAGGGACACAACGCAATAACGAATGTATTGCTGCTTGCGATGAAGTAATTAAATCAGGTCTTTATACTATTGAAGGCAGAAATACTTATTTACAAATGTTCTATCCAAATAATGGTCCTCAGATGAAGGAATTTATTTTTGCAGTTCCTTATGACCCGGCTGTTGGTGGTGGCGGATTGATGTATCATGCCCGTTATGATGTACCTCGTTCTTTAAGAACCAGATTTGGACTTCCGTTTACTCCTAGTGCACCAAGAAGTACATTGCCGGAATTCTATGCTCATTTTGAAAATGATGCAAATGATATTCGTAACAGACAATGGTTGACAGGAAAACAATTTTTAGCTGATGGAGTTACCCCTGTAACAGTTACTACAACTAAAAAAGGTTATGACGAATATTATACAGGTGCAGATGGTGGAGCTTCATTTACTTACCAGGTAGAATTAAGCAAAGAAATCACCTATAGAGGAAGTCAGGCAAATGTAAAAGGCCTTGATTTAGGTAATGATGAAATAGCCTGGAATATCGGGTATAGAAATATTAAATTTTATCCGGATGCTACTTCAACAAGTAGAAATCAGAATAATGATGTAGCATTTTTACGCTACTCAGATATTCTTTTAATGAAAGCGGAAGCTATTCTTCGTGGCGGAACGGCTACTTTGGGCGACACACCACTTTCGTTAGTAAATACTATACGTTCTAATCGTACCACTTCTGCTCCATGGACTGCTGTAACGTTAGAAGACCTTTACAAAGAAAGGTCCCGTGAATTTGCCTGGGAAGCATGGCATAGAAACGATATGATTCGATTTGGAAAATTTGAAGGACAATGGGGTTTCAAAACAGATACAGATGTAAAACGTCGTCTTTTTCCAATTCCAACAAATGCATTGGTACTTAACCCTGCTTTAGTTCAAAATCCGGATTATATTAATGATTAAGTTATTTATTGTTGATTGGTTAATTTAAGTTGGTGATTTATTTAACCCTGAAAAAGAGAAGAAGTTAGCTCTTCTTCTCTTTTCTTTTTCTAAATAATAATTCGGTTATCATAGACTAGTCGTCACAGAATCAGTTTTGTTTTGATCAGATACAGAGTATTAGCTTATTTCAATAGTTTAATTTTTTTATTAAAAGAAATTCAACTGTTTTAAAAGAAAAAAACTTTACCGGATTAATCCCTTCAATTGGTTTGACAGAATTCTGTTTTTTCCGAATACAATTTTTTTACATGCAGTCAATAGTAAAAAAGCCCCGAATATAAATTTATTTCTGTTGAACAGGTCTCAGAGTCTTATAAAACAATTGGCCTTCAGCAAAAAGCAAACCGATAAACATGGATTTACACCGTTTATTAAAATATAAATTAACAGCAATAATCGTTTTATTAGTCCTGTTATCCTGTTCCGTTAAACGGACAGAGAGCAAGTATGTAGATTTTGTTAATCCGTTAATTGGTACGGCACCTTCTACTACAATTAGTGCTTTACAGCATGGAGAAGATGAAAAAGAAAATAATGCTCAGGTGGTGCCTTATGTTACCGTTCCTTTTGGAATGACGAACTGGACAGCACAAACTAAAGCAACGGAAACCAAATGTGTAGCGCCTTATTATTATACAGATACTAAGATTTCGGGTTTTAGAGGAAGCCACTGGCTCAGTGGTTCCTGTGTTCAGGATTATGGAAGTATGACGATTATGCCTGTTACAGGAAAATTGAAATGTCAGGCTGACGAAAGAGCTTCTAAATTTTTTCATGATACTGAAGAAACAACTCCATACAGTTACAGAGTTAATCTTGCGGATTATAAAATTGATGTGAATATGACAGCTACTAAGCGTTGTGGATTGTTTCGTTTTACTTTTGAGAATTCAGGTGAAGCACACATCATTGTGAATCCAAACAGCGACGAAGGAGAAGGATTTATCCAGATTAATGCTGATAAAAATGAAATTTCAGGATATAATCCGGTGCATAAAATCTATCAGGGTTCGGGCGAAAGAGCGGGTTTTAGCGGATATTTTGTGGTAAAATTGAGTAAAAATTCGGAAAACTTTGGTGTTTATCAGGAAAAAAAAATACTTAATGGACACACACAAATTGCTAATCAGGAAAACATAGGAGCTTATATTTCTTTTGTGGTGGAAAAAGGAGAAACTATCGAAGCTAAAATTGGAACTTCATTTACCAGTATCGAACAAGCCCGAAAAAATTTAGAAACAGAAACCAGAATAGTGGATTTTGACGAAGCAAAAGAAAATCTGAAAGATATTTGGGAAAATCTGCTTTCAAAAGTAAAGGTAGAAGGAACAAATAAAGACGATAAAGTAAAGTTTTATACAGCCATGTATCACAGTTATTTGCATCCCAGAACCTTTAATGATGCTGATGGAACTTATTTAAGTTTTAATGGAGGAAAAGAGGTAATGAATAGTGGTAACGAAAATTATTTTACTGATTTTTCGATGTGGGATATCTACAGATCGTCGCTGCCGTTGTTTAATATGCTAACGCCTAAAACAAACGGACAAATGATGAAAAGTCTTTTTGCTATGGCAGAACAAGGTGAATGGATGCCCATTTTTCCATGCTGGAATAGTTACACTTCGGCGATGATAGGAGATCATGCGATAGCTGCAATAGCGGATGCTTATATGAAAGATAACATTGAAATTTCAGATAAAGAATATGGTTATTTATTGAAAAATGCTTTTAAAACTCCAGCAAATCATGCGGATTATGTAAATGGAAAAGGACGTCGCGGTTTGACTTCTTATTTGAAATATGGTTATGTTCCATTGGAAGATGAGGTAAAAGAATCCTTTCATAAAGGAGAACAGGTTTCCAGAACTTTAGAATATGCCTTTGATGATTTTGCGCTTTCTCAAATTGCAGCTAAAAGAGGAGATACGTTACATGCCGGACTCTTGAAAAAAAGAGCCTTGAATTATCAAAATGTCTATAGCGTAACCGATTCCTGCGTAAGAGGTCGTTATGCTGACGGAACTTTTACCCAAGATTTTGACAAGTTTATTAGAAAATCATACATAACCGAAGGCACGCCTTATCAATACACCTGGTATGTGCCTCAGGATATTAAAGGGTTAATGAATTTAATGGGAGGAGAAGATGGGTTCAATACCAACCTGGATCGTTTCCATGCCGCCAACCAATACTGGCATGGAAATGAACCGGGACACCAGATACCGTTTTTATATAATTATTCTGGTCAGCCTTGGAAAACTCAGGGATTAGTTAGCCAGATTATGAAGACTGAATACAGCAATGCAGTCGGTGGATTGAGTGGAAATGATGATGCCGGGCAAATGTCGGCCTGGTATGTTTTTGCAGCTTTAGGATTTTATCCGGTAGCGCCATCCGTACCGCAATATGTGATTTCAGGACCTCATTTTGATAAAATTACACTGAGTTTAGAAAAAGGAAAAAAATTAATTATTAATGCTAAAGGCGCTTCATCTGGAGCCAATTATATTCAAAAAATCAGCTTTAACGGAGAGGCTTATGATAAAACCTACTTGGATCATTTTTCAATTATGAAAGGTGGAACATTAGATTTTGAAATGGGTAACCAACCGAATAAATCCTGGGGAACTGCTAAAGAAAGCAGACCTTTTTCTTTGTCTAACTAATAAAAAATGAGTATGAATCCAATCAGTCGTGGTAAATTTTTAAAACTAGGAAGTCTCTCCTTGCTTGGAGCTTTGGTTAGCGATGCTGTTTTGGCAAATGATCATTTTTTGAGTGCCCCGGAAACTAAAAAAGATGCTCTTTTAATGAAAAAATTACTCTTACATAATGATGAAATGGCAGAACAGCTGCTTCAAAAAGAATGGGTTGATTCCGCTGTTCGTTTGAGTAGTTACCGTTCTTTGGCAGGCACTATCGCAATATTTGTTGCTTCGGTTTCTCATAGGGAGTCTAAGTTTTATAAGTCTAAAATTGTTTTCGAACGTTTGAATCAATCGGCTGATGTATTATTAAAAGGGCAATACAGTGACGGAACTGTTGATGCCGGAGGAAACCGGCAATCGCCACCGGATACTGCTTTTGTTTTGGAATCTATTTGTTCCGCAGCTACCGTTTTAAAAAACAATAAAAATAAGGATTTAGATGGGGTTAGAAGCAAACTTAAAAAGTTTATTCAAAATGCCGGAGAAGCTATGATAACAGGTGGTGTGCATACTCCTAATCACCGCTGGGTGGTTTGTGCGGCTTTGGCTCATATCAATTCGCTTTATCCTGATGTTCGTTACATCAATAGAATCAATCAATGGTTAGCGGAAGGGATTTATCTCAATGAGGACGGACATTATTCGGAACGAAGCGGAGTGTATTCGGCAGTTATTGATAAGGCTTTGATAACTATAGCCAGATTACTAAATAAACCGGAATTGCTGGATATTGTTCAAAAAAACCTGATCACGTATTATTATTACACAGAACCGAATGGTGATTTGGTTACAGTAGATTCTAAAAGACAGGATCAGTTTATGAATTTAACGGTGTCCAAGTTTTATTTGCAATACCGTTTTATGGCTATCCATACAGCGAATCCTAAGTTTATCGATATGGTCAATTTGATTGAAAAGAGCGCTGATTTTATTCATTCTGTTTTATCGCATGCTTTGATTGATTTTATGGAAAACCCGGTGTTGCAGCAGCAAATTCCTGTGCAAGCAAATAGTGAAAATGACTTTGAACAGTTTTTCGCTGTCTCAAACCTGGCTCGAATCCGACGAGGAAAAACTTCGATAACTTTATTTGGAGGAAATGATAAACCTGTTATGATAGTTTCCGGAAGATCATCAAATCCTAATTTTTTAATGTATCGAAAAGGAGATGCAGTTTTAAAATACATGCGATTGTCTTCTTCATTTTTCAGGATGGGGTATTTCAGCAGTGATGGTATTGAAAAAACAGGGAATAAATATATTTTGAAAGAAACCAAAGAAGCGGATTATTATCAGCCATTAGCTCCGGAATTTCTTAAATCAGATGGCGATTATCAATTGTCAGAATCTCAGGATGGACGATTTTGGAACAAAATGGATTTTGAACATAGAGTTGCAAGTAATGTGAAAACACAAAATACAGTAATTGAAGTAGAAGAAAATAATGGAGAACTCAGTCTGGATTTTAAAGTAGATGGTCCTCCAAATGTGGAAATAACTATTGAAATGTGTTTTAAAGAAGGAACTGAAATTGCAGGTGCAACATTGGACGAAAAAGGAAATTATTTCCTGAAATCAGGGTTTGTGAAAGCAAATATGGGTAATGATAGCATAGCATTAGGTCCGGGATTAGTGGAACATCAAAACCTAAATAATTTAGATAGTGAAGCATATACCTATCATCAGGGGACTTTACATACAAATGGGGTACACGTTTACATCACTGGTTTTACGCCTTTCCATCATAAAATGACAATTTCTTAATTATGAAGGAAAATTTCGGGCATTGTAGAAAGTTTACTTATTTTTACGAAAATTAAGTTTAATCTATAAAATCGAAATTATGAAATTATCATTTATGGCTGCTTTGCTGTTGGGAGGTATTTGTTTTGGGCAAAATAATACAGATGCAAGTTTGTATATGAAAGCCGATAAAATAAGTTACCTGACAGATATTGGTTCTGAATCAGGGGATTTATACAGTACAATTGGACATCACGGGCCGGCAGTTGAAAACGAATGGATGGCATTGCGAATCTATTTTAGTGATAAAGTAGCGATTGATGTTTACAATAAAGCAAAAAAAGGTCTGGAGTTGAAAGCAGCACATTGGTATCCTACGGCTGAACAACAAAAAGAAGGATGGGGAGCTGATTATTATAAAGTAGCTGCGACTGTTGGTTTAGGAGGTGTACGCCTTTGGGATGGAGAAAAAGTAGTGCCGTTGAATCCGGTAACGAATCGTTTGGCTCATGTAGGTAAAACAGAAAATACTTCTTATATGGAAATGATATCCAGGGGAGTGCCTTACAAAGGGAAAAAGGTTGATATTAAAGTTCGGGTAACTGTTTTTTCAGGAAAGAGAGAGGCTAAAGTGGAAGCTTTTAGTTTAAACGGAGAGAAAGTGCAGTTTGTAACGGGAGTAAATTATTTTAAAGGTTTTGAAACTAAAAAAGGAAAAAACTATATCGCAGTTTGGGGAACGCATCCTGAGGATGTAGCAGCTGAGGTAGTTGGAATTGGAGCAGCAATAAAATACAATCCAAAGGATTATGTGAAAAACACCGATGACGGAACACAGTATTTATTAATCTCTAAACCGGCTAAATATTTAACAACTGAAATTGTTTCGGCCAGTGCCAAAGAAAAAGAGATCAATGACTTAGATAAGTTAGAAGCTTACATAAAATAAAGCATACATACGGCGCTTGTTTTTTGTAAGATTTAAAATTTTGAAACACAAAAAAGAAGTGCACAGATGATTCATCCGTGTCATCTGTGCACTTTTTTTGTTCTTTTTTTTGAAAAAAGAGTGTGGTTTATTAAAAATAATTATCTAAACAGAATAATTAAAATAGTAATTATGACAAAGAGCCGGAATGTAATTTTTATTTGTTTAGCATTATTGACAGTCAGTCAGTCGCATACTCAAAACCATCAGTTTGTTGATCCAATGATTGGTTCGGAAGGTCTTGGAAATGTTTTCATTGGACCATCATGTCCTTACGGAATGATTAAACCGGGACCGGATAACGACTTAAATGCCAATAGTGGTTTTACTACTGATATGACAAAACCCATTTATGGTTTTAGCCAGGTGCATGTAAGCGGAACTGGTGGTGGAGCTAAATATGGAAATGTGTCAATAATGCCTATATCAGGTGATTTTGAAACAATCAAACAGGAATCGCTCCGTGAAAACGAAAAAGTAGCGTTGGGTTATTATGGTGCTTTATTGAAAAAATGGAATATTCAAACAGAAATAACCACTTCTGACAGAGCTGCTTTTTACAAATTTCTTTTTAATTCGAATGCTAAAAATGCCATTAAAATTGATTTAGGCAGGTATCTGGACGAGTCCATTATTCCTGATGGAAGAGAAGCGCAACAGTTTGTAGGTTCTCAGGTTGAAGTGATTTCGGATACTGAAGTTCGTGGACACACAAAAGTTCGTGGTGGTTGGAACAACGGGGGAACTTATACCGTTTATTTTTCAGCAGTTTTCGATCAGCCATTTACTTCTTTCTCAACCTGGAAAGGCTCAACGTTTTTTCCTAATGAAAAAAATCAGGTGGATAACGGCAAGAAAACCGGAGCGATGTTATTTTTCGAAAGTTTAGCTAATAAAACGCTGAATATGAAAATTGGAATTTCGTTTATCAGCAGTTTAAAAGCCAGAGAAAATATCGATAAAGAAATTCCGCATTGGGATTTTAATCAAGAGCTTGCCGAAACCCAACAAAAATGGGATAATTTATTGCAAAGAGTGGAGGTGGAAAAAGAAGCTTCGACAGAAAAGAAAACTATGTTTTACACCGGTTTGTATCATACCATGTTGATGCCGGTAGATCGTACAGGAGAAAATCCGCTTTGGGAAAATGATTCACCTTATTATGATGATTTTTATGCTATTTGGGATACCTACCGTTCTTCAAGTCCGCTCCTTACGCTTTTAGATCCTAAACGCGAAATTGATATTGTCAATGCGATGTTGCAAATCTACAAACGCGATGGTTATTTACCGGAAGCCAGAAGCGGAAATTCGAATGGACGTACTCAGGGTGGTTCAAATGCTGAGGTCGTTATTGCCGATGCATTTGTAAAAGGTTTGGAAGGCATCAATTATAAGTTAGGATTAGAAGCTATGATGAAAGATGCCTTATTTCCTCCTGGTGGGAATGAAGAAAAAGAAGGTCGTGGCGGATTAGTGGATTACAACCGTTTAGGATATGTTTCTACCGATTATGTGCGTTCCGGTAACCGGACTTTAGAATATTCGTATAATGATTATTGTCTGGCAATTGTAGCCAAAGGGACGAAACGAAAAGGGGAATACTGGCGTTTTATCAAGCAATCAGACAACTGGCAAAACCTATGGAGAGATATTGAAGACAATGGTTCCCGTGGATTTATCATGCCGAAAGATTCCAATAAAAAATGGGTGGACAGTATTCAGTGTGCTGCTACCAACGGAAAAATTTCTTATGTTCCCTACACGCCTTTGGCACAGGATTGGCCTAATTGTGTTTGCTGGTGGTGTGGTGTTTTCTACGAAGCCAGTTCTTGGGAATATTCCCTTTCCGTTCCTCATGATGTGGCCATGTTAATCAAAAAAACAGGAGGAAATGAAGCTTTCAAAAAACGTTTAAATACACTTTTTGACAAAGGATTTTATAATGTTGCCAATGAACCTTCGTTTTTGAGTCCGAATTTATACCACTGGATTGGTCGTCCTGATTTGAGTAACGACCGCATTCATCAAATTATTGATAAAAATTACAACAGTTCCAGAAACGGAATTCCAGGAAATGACGATTCAGGGGCCATGTCTTCCTGGCTGGCTTTTCATATGATGGGCTTGTATCCTAATGCAGGACAATCGTATTATTTGATTAATTCGCCTTATTTCAAACAAACGGTGATTCATCAGGAAAACGGAAAAGATTTCACCATCAAAGCGAAAAATCTTTCTGAGAAAAATAAATACATCAAATCGGTTTTGTTAAACGGAAAACCATTCGAAAATGCTTTTATCGAGCATAGTGATATTGTAAAAGGTGGTGTGTTAGAATTTGAAATGGCGGCAACTCCTTCTAAAACCTGGGGAACAAAACAAGTTCCGCCTTCAAAATCAGACGAAGTAATTGAAGAATAGTAATTTTTATTGATGATTAAAATAAGTAGTAATGAAGAATTTTAAACCAGGCATTTTTATTTTGCTGATGAGTATTTTGCTGATTTCTTGTAAGCAAGCAGCGAAGAAGGAAAATCTACAACAAAAACCAAGCATAGCAAATCCAGTTATACCAGGATATTTTGCTGATCCCTGTATTGTAAAAGAAGGGGATACCTTTTTTATTTATGCCACAATTGATCCTTGGGGTGGTGATGAACTGGCGGTATTTTCAACAAAGGATTTCTTGAAATTCGAACGCCATCATTTAAACTGGCCAACCAAAAAAGCCTGTACAAGCCCGAATTCTAAAGATTCAATGGTCTGGGCACCTTCGGTTAAAAAAGCAGCTAACGGAAAATATTATATGTATGTTTCTGTTGGAAGCGAAATTTGGGCTGGTGTGAGTGATGCTCCGTTAGGGCCATGGAAAAATGCCAAAGAAGACCAGTCGCCTTTGATTTCAGCAAAAGATTATCCTTTGGTACACAATATCGATGCCGATTGCTTTATTGATGAAGATGGTCAGGCTTATTTATATTGGGGTTCCGGATTTAATTGGGTAAATGGTACTTGTATGGCGGCCAAACTGAATTCGGATATGATTTCATTTGATGAAAAACCCAAAACAGTTACGCCAAAAGATTATTTTGAAGCTCCATACATGATTAAGCGTTTCGGGAAATACTATTTAATGTTTTCGTCAGGAAAAGCAATAGATGCCACTTACAAAGTAGGATATGCGGTAGGGAATTCTCCGTTGGGTCCATTTGAAACAGCAGCGAATAGTCCTATTCTGGAAACTACTGCGGATAGTACAACTTATGGACCGGGTCATCATTCGGTTTTTAATGAAAAAGGACAAGATTATATTTTGTACCATCGCATTTTTCCGCAAAAGGAAGAATATGTTTTACGCCAAATTTGTATTGATAGTTTGAATTTTGATACAAGTCACAACATACTAAAAATAAAACCAACTGGTATTTCCAGTTTCTGATTTTCTATAATATAATCTTAAAATAGATGAAAACCAATCTAAAATTAATCCTATTGTTTGTTGTTTTTGTTTTTGAAGCAGGAAACTGTAAATCGACAAAACCGGAAACAGAAATAGCTACTACTGCCAGCCAGCTCATTGCTCGTATTGTGCCGAATCATGCTTCGCAGTTTAGTGTCGAAATCGAATCTTCCAATAAAGAAGACTGGTTTGAAATTGTGTCTAAAGGAGATAAAATTCTCTTAAGAGGGAACAATGGGGTTTCAGTCGCTTCGGCTTTGTATTATTATCTAAATAATTTTACCAACAGCCAAATCACATGGAATGGGACCAATTTAAATTTGCCTAAAAAATTACCGGCAGTTCCTCAATTAATCCATAAAAAAACACCTTATGAATACCGTTATTATTTGAATTATTGCACTTTTAATTACAGCATGAGTTGGTGGGATTGGGAGCGTTGGGAAAAAGAAATCGACTGGATGGCTTTGCACGGAATCAATATGCCGCTGGCTATTACAGGAGAAGAATATATTTGGGATGAAGTTTATAAATCGTATGGTTTCACCGATGAAGATTTAAGTACCTTTTTCAGTGGACCAGCTTATTTCTCTTGGTTTTGGATGGGAAATTTGGACGGTTGGGGCGGACCTTTATCAAAAAACTGGAAAGACACGCACCGCGATTTGCAATTAAAAATTTTAAAAAGAGAACGTGAATTAGGAATGAAAACCGTGTTACCTGCTTTTACAGGTCACGTTCCAGCTTCTTTTAAAAAGTTTTTTCCAAATGCCAAATTAAAGCAAACCAACTGGGGTAATGATTTTGAGGATACGTACATCTTAGATTCTGATGATCCGTTATTTGCCGAAATTGGCAAGAAATTTTTAGAAAAACAATCTGAAGTTTACGGAACGGATCATTTGTATTCAGCAGATACTTTTAACGAAAATACACCACCGTCTAATGATCCTGCTTATCTTTCTGAATTGAGTAAGAAGATTTTCGAAGGCATGAAATCAGCCGATAAAGATGCGGTTTGGGTAATGCAGGGTTGGCTTTTTTACAGCCACAGAGAATTTTGGGAAGCGCCACAAATCAAAGGAATGCTGGATGCAGTTCCTGATGATCGTATGATTATTCTGGATTTGGCTACAGAAATTGAACCCGTTTGGAAACGTACCGAAGCTTTTTATGCTAAACAATGGATTTGGAATATGCTGCACAATTTTGGTGGAAATATTTCGATGTTTGGTCGAATAGAAACCGTAGCCAATGAGCCTGCAAAAGCTTTGAAAGATCCTAAATCAGGAAAATTAAAAGGAATTGGATTAACGATGGAAGCCATCGAACAAAATCCGGTTTTGTATGAGTTGATGACTGATAATACCTGGCGGGACACCCCAATAGAATTGAATTCCTGGTTGGATAAATATACTTTAAACCGCTACGGAAAATCAAATGCTGATATTTCAAAAGCCTGGGATATTTTGGTAAAAACAGTTTATAACGGACAAGTAATTCGTGATGGTGCGGAATCGATTATTGTTTCCCGTCCTACTTTTGAAGGCTATCGTCGTTGGGCGAGAACTAAATTAAATTATGAACCAAAAGATTTACTTCCGGCCTGGGATCTTTTTATAAAAGCCATTCCTGTTGCTCAAAAATCAGATGGTTTTCAATATGATTTGGTGGATGTGAGCAGACAAGTTTTGGCGAATTATGCTTTGCCTTTGCAGCAAGAAATAACAAAGGCGTATCAAAATAACGATAAAGTAGCATTTGATAAATACAGCAAGGAATTTTTAGAATTGATTGATGATATGGATTTGTTATTAGCCACACGTCAGGATTTCCTTTTAGGACCTTGGATTGCCGATGCAAGAAGTTGGGGAATTGATGAAAAAGAAAAAGCATTGTACGAGCAAAATGCTCGTGATTTGATTACGCTTTGGGGTGGAGCTGATAACAGATTGCACGAATACAGCAACCGTCAGTGGAGCGGACTGTTTACTGATTTTTACAAACCGCGTTGGCAACAATTTTTTACAGATGTAAAAGCCAATTGGGGAAAATTCAATCAGGATAATTTTGACGAAAAAATAAAAGAATGGGAGTGGAAATGGGTAACGGAGATAAAAGATTTTCCTGTAAAAGCTAAAGGAAATCCAAATGAGATTGCCAAAGCATTACATAAAAAATACCGATCCCGCATTATTCCCGTAACGGAACGAATGGCACCAATTAAATACGATTACTAAACATGAATGCAATTTCTAACCCAAATTCCAATCGTTTTTTGTCCCTTGATATGTTCAGGGGACTCACGATTTGTTTAATGATTGTGGTCAATACTCCGGGTACGGGAGCTCATTTCTATGACTATTTGACTCATGCGGAATGGTTCGGATTTACCTTAGCTGATTTGGTATTTCCTTCCTTTCTTTTTGCAATGGGAAATGCCATGAGTTTTTCGATGGGAAAAATGAAAGAAGCACCAGCAAATTTGTTTTGGAAAAAAGTAATTAAACGTAGCGTTATCATTTTTCTGTTGGGATTTTTAATGTACTGGTTTCCATTTTTCAGACAGGGTGTTGATGGTGTTTTGGAATTAAAACCATTTGCCGAAACCCGTATTATGGGGGTTTTACAACGTATTGCTTTGTGTTATTTTGTTACTGCAGTTATTTTTTACTATTTATCACAGAGAACAGCAATAATTTTATCGGCATTTTTTTTACTGGGATACTGGGCTATTTTATATTTATTTGGACAACCGGGAGCCGAATTAGAAATGGCTACCAATGCCGTAACTCGTTTTGATTTGTTTGTTTTAGGAGAAGGGCATATTTACAAGCGCGATAGCATTCCGTTTGATCCCGAAGGAATTTTAAGCACTTTGCCATCCATTGTCAATGTAGTAGCCGGTTTTATAGCCGGAACATTTATTCAACGAATTGGTAAAACATTTGAAGGGATAGCCAAATTATTAATTGTTGGTTTTCTTTTAATGGCTTTAGCCCGTTGGTGGGATTTGGTTTTGCCTATTTCTAAAAAATTGTGGACGGGTTCTTTTGTGTTGTATACTGTTGGAATTGATTTATCCATTATGGCTATTTTAATTTATTTTATCGAATTGAAACAGAAGCATTTTGGAGTAGAATTCACAACTATTTTTGGTAAAAATCCTTTGTTTATATACTTATTTTCAGAGTTGTTTTTTATCACTTTACGTCTCATTCCGGTAAATTCGGAGATGGATGTTTTCGAATGGGTGAGCGAACGTATTTTTCAGATGATATTTCCGGGAAGTTTTGGTGCTTTTGTCACTGCTATTGTATTTATGTTAGTTTGCTGGTCTTTAGGTTGGTGGTTGAATAAAAAACGCATTTACATTAAAATTTAATGAGGCTATTTCGATAGAGATAGTTCTGAAAGAATTAAAATATATAATTATGTTCAAAAATAAGTGTAATACCATTTTTCTGGTTTTGATTGTTCTTTTTGCCAACGCAATAAAGGCGCAAAATAGCAATTTTACTATTGTTTCAGGAAATCAAAAAGCGAGCATTTCAGTTGAAGATAAAGAACCAAAAGTAGTTCATATTGCTGCTAAAATATTGGCTGATGATGTTTTTTCGATTACCAATCAGCGATTGAATGTTTCGAAAAATAATACTCAAATAGCTATTATGGCGGGAACTATTGGACAAAGTAAATGGATTGATGCTTTAGTTTCGAAGCAAAAAATTACTATTACTGACGTAAAAGGAAAATTGGAAACTTATAAAATTCAAGTAGTCGAAAATCCAACTTTAGCAATAAAAAAAGCATTGGTAATTGTAGGGTCTGACAGAAGAGCAACTGCTTACGGCTTACTGGAAATTTCCAGAATGATGGGTGTTTCACCATGGGAATGGTGGGCTGATGTAACGCCTGATAAAAAAACGGATTTAGTTTTAAATATTGAAACTAAAGTTTATGGTTCGCCATCGGTAAAATACAGAGGGATTTTTCTAAACGATGAAGATTGGGGATTACAACCTTGGGCAGCTAAAACTTTCGAACCGGAAACAGGTGATATCGGACCTAAAACTTATGCGAAAGTTTTTGAATTATTGTTGCGTTTGAGAGCCAATACCATTTGGCCAGCCATGCACAAAAGCACCAAGGCTTTTTATTCGTTTCCAAAAAATAAAGAAGTTGCTGATGATTATGCTATTGTGGTAGGAACTTCGCATGCTGAACCGATGTTGAGTAACATTAATGCGGAGTGGAATCACAACACAATGGGGGAATATCGTTATGATACGAACTCAGGGGTAATCAAAGATTTTTTTAGAAAAAGAGCCAAAGAAACCGCTCCTTTTGAAAATATTTATACCGTAGGAATGCGTGGCGAACATGATTCACCGATGATTGTTGGTGAAGATGATTCAGATTCTCAGGTTAAATTACTGGAACAGCTAATTACCGACCAAAGAGCGATTTTGAAAAAAGCGACTGGAAAAGATGCTACTAAAATTCCGCAGACATTTATTCCGTACAAAGAAGTATTGGATTATTACCAAAAAGGATTGCAATTACCGGATGATGTACAATTGGTTTGGACCGATGATAATTACGGTTACATCCGTCAATTGAGTAACCCTAAAGAACAAAAACGCATTGGTGGTGCCGGAATTTATTACCATACTTCGTATTGGGGACGTCCGCATGATTATTTATGGCTGAATTCTACAAATCCGGTTTTGATGTGGGAAGAAATGTCAAAAGCATTCGAATTTCAATCCCGTGATTTATGGATTTTGAACTGTGGCGATATCAAACCACATGAATATAATATCGAATTGTTTCTGGATATGGCTTGGGATATGAACCCTTTTGATAAAAGCCAAAGCGTAAAAACGCACATGCAAAATTGGGCTTCGAGAGAATTTGGAACTCAAAATGCTATTAAAATAACTGATTTGTTTTTCGAATATTATCGTTTGGCGTTTGAACGTCGTCCTGAGTTTATGGCTTGGAATCAGGTAGAACCGGAAACCAAATCTAAACCAACAGCGTTGACTCAAATTCATTATGGTGATGAGGTTTCGAAAAGAATTGACGAATACCAAAAATTGATGGATAAGGTCGAAGAATTAAAAAACAGCATTCCTGAAAACAGAAAAAATGCGTTTTATGAATTGGTTGAATATCCGGTTATTGGTGCAGCAAGTCTCAATCATAAATGGTTGTATTCGTATAAAAATAAATTTGTAGCTGAACAGGGAAGAGGAAGTGCAGCATTTTTTGCAAAAAAATCAGCAGAAGCTTTTGAACGAATTCAAAAAGAAACCAATTATTTTAATAATGAATTGGCCGGTGGAAAATGGAAAAATATCATGAGTATGGCTCCGCGATATTTGCCAGTTTTTGATCAGACAACTGCCGTAACTGCCGTTTCAGGAACAAAGCCTGAGTTTAAATTGGCATTAGAGAGTTATGAAATGGAAGTCAATCACAGAACGGAGAATTCGTATGCCGATGTGTTGCCTGTTTTTAACGCTTACATAAAAAATCAATATTATATTGATGTGTTTATGAAAGGTGCTGGCGAAGTTTCGTGGGAAGCAAAACCAAAAGCCGATTGGATCAAAATTTCCGAAAAGAAAGGTGTTTTGGATAATAATAAAAACAGTCAGCAACGCATTTGGGTAAGTATCGACTGGACAAAAGTGCCAAAAGGAGAAAACCAAAAAGAAGCACCACTAGGGCATGATTACCAGTTGATTCCGCCCAGTTATAAAGTCAATTCGGCAATTGATTTTGTAAGCAAGGATACAATAATTACTATTGGGGTTTCGGTATTTAATCCTAAATATGAAGCTTTAGAAAACTTTAGAGGTTTTGTGGAAGACAAAGGATATGTATCTATTGACGCAGCAAATTATTCGAATAAAAAAGCAGGAAATGAAGCTCAATGGGAAACTTTTGAAGGTATTGGTTATGCTGGAAAAGTGAGTGTGGCTTTGCCAAGAACGGCTAATTCTGAAGTGGATTTAAAAAATATAAAAAATAACAGTCCGGTAATGGAATATGATTTTTATAGTTTTAATTTTGGTCAGGCCAATGTGAGAGTTCAGGCGATTCCAACTCATGCTTTTTATGAAGGAAAAGGAGTGCGATGTGCGGTTGCTATTGACGATGCGGAACCAGTGATTTTAGATTTTCAGACTTTTGGGAGAAGTGACGAATGGTTGCAAAATGTACTGAAAAATGCAGCTGTAAAATCAGCATCCCAAATTATCAATAAAGCAGGAAAGCATACCTTGAGAATCTGGATGGTGGATCCGGGAGTGATGATTGACCGCGTTTTAATTGATTTAGGTGGCTGGAAAGATTCCTATGCTTTTCCACCGGAAACGAAGATGTAAATTTGAAAATAATTTTAAGAATGAACTATTTTAAAAAAGGATTTGTTTGCGTAACTGCTGTTTTAGCTTTTGTTTCCTGCTCCTCAATTAAAAATGATAAAGTAAAACACACACAAATTGCCTTTTTATCCGATGTTCATTTATTGGATATTTATGGGACATTTTCCGATTCGGATTATAAAGGAATTCGAAATCCGGCAGATGGGAAATATACGTTATTACGTACGATGAAATCCCAGTTAGAATCGACACGCTTATTTAATGAAAATTACTTTGCGTTTATAGCTGCGCTGGATGATGTAGTCAGAAGAAATATTAAAACCGTCGCTCTTCCGGGAGATTTCAGCGATGACGGACAGCCGATAAACATTCGGGGATTAAAAAAGATTCTGAATGAATATTCGAATAAATATGGAATCCATTTTATAATCACTACCGGAAATCATGATGTAGCAAAGCCTTTTTTGACTGATGCCGGAAAAAAGGATTTTTTAGGTGAAGGAGGAAAAGAACAAGTGATTATGAGCAAAGCAGGAATGTATGTTCCAAAAAATGCTGATGAACTTCCTGTAGTAATTACAAAAGATATTGGGACAATGGGTTACGCCGAAGTTTTAGAAGAACTGGGTGATTTAGGTTTTTACCCGCAACAAAGTAATTTGTATTGGGAAACGCCTTTTACTTCCTATAATCCTGAGAATTATACATTCGAAAAAGCATTGGGACAATCCACAATCGAGAAGAGAAATTATGCTATTCCGCCTTACAATTCGCAAATTCCTGATTTGAGTTATTTGGTGGAAACGCAAAAAGACGTTTGGCTTTTAGCTATTGATGGGAATGTATATATTCCAAAAGAAGCGGCAAGAAATAATCCGGAAAATCCGGTTAATTATAATAGTCCCGGAGTAGGATACAATCAGGTTTTAACGCATAAAAAACATCTGATTGCCTGGGTTACTAAAGTAGTTCAGGAGGCTAAAAAGAGAGGGAAAACCTTAATCGCTTTTAGTCATTATCCGATGGTGGATTTTAATGATGATGCCACACCGATGATGAAAAAATTGTTTGGAGAAGACAAAATGCAATTGTATCGGGTGCCAAGTAATGAAGTGAGTGAACTTTTTGCGGAAGCGGGAGTACAACTTCATTTTGCTGGACATATGCACATTAATGACACGGGAGTTAGAAAATATAAAAACGGAAAAGGTATATTCAATATTCAGATTCCGTCATTAGCAGCTTATATTCCGGGTTATAAAATACTGACTATTCGCAATAGAAATAAGATGCAAATTGAGACCGTCGTGATTGATTCTGTTTCCGGTTTTAAAACCTTATTTCCTTTATACGAACAGGAATATGCATACTTGCAGCGTAATAAAAATTCTGAAATTTGGAATAAAGAAATCCTGAAATCTAAAAATTATCAGGAATTTGCCAATTGGCATCTTAAAGAATTAGTAAGAACACGTTTTCTGGATAAAGATTGGCCTGTAGCTTTTAAAAATTTTATGCTAAAGGCATCTGTTGATGATTTACTGGCTTTCGCCAAAGTGTCTCATTCGAAAAAAGAAAAGTACAGCTATGAAAAATGGACTGGTTTTGATATGATTTTTGATTATCATCGATTGCGTTCAGCTGATGAATTAGCAATAAAGGACATAGGAGAACAGAGAATTCGTCAGTATAA
The DNA here is from genome assembly GCF_051846875.1 of Flavobacterium sp. ARAG 55.4. Taxonomy (NCBI): domain Bacteria; kingdom Pseudomonadati; phylum Bacteroidota; class Flavobacteriia; order Flavobacteriales; family Flavobacteriaceae; genus Flavobacterium; species Flavobacterium sp. ARAG 55.4. Next base: position 365,926 of record NZ_JBPYCT010000001.1, read on the forward strand.
AATTATTATCGATTCGTTTATTGAGAATTATAACAGATTGTCAAATCCGTCAGCGAATGAAACTTCTTTTTTTGAGTTCTGTTCTATTTTTAAAAGTTCTTTAAATGGTGCGCCATCAGATAAATTTATTATAAATTTGAGGAGAAATACCATCCACAATTAAAAGTTGTCCAAAACAAACTCTTTTATGAAACTTAAATTATTTATAGTTTTCATTCTCTTTACCTGCCTGCCTGTTTTGGGACAGAACATAAAATTTGAACATTATAATGAAAATAATGGTCTTTCGTATAACTCGGTTCGGCATATTGTTCAGGATGAGCATGGTTTTATGTGGCTGGGTACTTTTTTTGGGCTGAATCGTTTTGACGGTTACCAGTTTAAAACCTACATGAGTTCGGAATTTGGTAAAAACAAAATATACAATGATGATATTACCGCATTAGAACTGGACAAAGACGCTAACAATTTATGGATTGGAACCAGAAAAGGACTGACGCTTTATCAGATGGATAAAAATGTTTTCAGAACTTTTTTTAATGAAAAAAATAATTTTAACAGTTTGCCTGAAGATGAAATCCGTTCAGTACTGGTAGATAAATTTAAAAAAGTCTGGGTGGGTACGATGAATCAGGGTCTTGCTATTTATTATCCCAATACGCAACGTTTTTCCAGAGTTAATCTTAAAGGTTTTAATTATATTAAAGAAATTTTTGAAGACAAAAAAGGAAATATCTGGGTTGGGAGTTTTGGAACAGGCTCGGTAGCAAAAATTATCTTAGGAGCAAAAGGGGAGATCATAAAAACCACTGCATATACGTTGTCAATTCCTAATTCGAATCAAAAAAATCCTTACATCAATTTTATATATGAAGATGATAAGTCGGATATTTTTGTGGGTACCAGAGAAGGACTTTATAAGCTGAATAAATCCAAAAACACATTTGAAAATTTATATATAAATGATGCCATTTTAAGAAATAAATTAGGACCTTATTTTATTGCAATTGCTCAGGCTCCTGATGGTAAATACTGGCTGGGTACTTTAGGAGGGTTGTTGGTCTGTAACCAGTTAGAAGACGTAGCGACAGGGAAATTTCAGCGTTATTTTTCTAAACTTACTGATGAGAATTCATTAGTTGGCAATATAGTAAATTCTCTGTATTTTGATAAATCAGGTGTTTTATGGGTTGGTACCGAAGATGGTCTGGATAAATACAATCCTTATGGTAACCAGTTTAAGATTAACAAGGATATTTCATTGTATAATGACAATCAAAAACCTAATCTGAGAGGATTTGCAAAAACTTATGATGGAAATGTCATTGCTGCTACAAGATATAATGGGCTTTTTATTTCCAGAGATAAGTCGTTTGCCCCTTTGCATAATAGTAAAAATGATATTGCCAGCGTTTATTCAGCAGATGGAAAAATTGTATATTGTGGTTTATGGAATGGAAAAGTACTGGTTTATAATTATGTGTCGAATAGTTCTAAAATAATCGATGTTGGTATTAAAAATTCCCCGATAATCTCTTTTTTAGTAGTTGATGAAAATTCGCTGGTTGTAGGATCTTTTGGTGAAGGAGCTGTGATTTTAGATTCAGAAACATTAGAAATTAAAGTTCCAAAAGGTGTACTGTTGCCGGATTTTCAAATTAATAAAATAAAGGAAGACCGTTTTGGCCATTTATGGTTTGCAACAGAAACGGGAGTTGTAAAGTATAATTTGAAAACCAAAGCAGTCAAAGTTTATCTGAAAGGTGATGATGAAAAAATAGGTCTCCCTGCTAATCACGTCAGTGATATTTTGATTGATACAAATGGAGATATTTGGGTAGCAACCGTAAAAGGAATAGGAATTTATGATGCTGAAAAAGATAATTTTATTCCCATTTTAGAACCCAGAGAACTTTATGGTAAGTGGATTACTGATTTAGAAATGGATAATGACGGCTATTTGTGGCTAAATATTAATAATAACAGTGTAGCCAGATATAAAAGAAAATCTAAAAAAATAAACATTTATTATGTAGACAGTGGCAACAGATTAGATGTTTTCAGTTCCAAAGGATTTTATAGTTTAAATCATTCGACGATCTATCTGGGAGGAAAAAATGGCATTATTTATTTTTCTACCGATAATATAAAAGAAAATAAAATTTCACCACCACCGGTTATTACGGAGTTTAAGGTTCAGAATGAAGAGGTGTTTCCGGGAGTAGAAATCAACGGGCAAATTCCTTTTTCCAAAGATATCAATACCGATAAAAAGATTGAACTTAATTACAACAACCGAAATTTTTCAGTTCAGTTTTCGGCTCCTTCTTATACTAATGAGAGGCTTAATAAATTTCAGTATATTCTGGAAGGTTTTGATAAAGAATGGATTACTACTTCCAGTGATGCAAGAACCATTCAGTATACAAACTTAAACCCGGCAGAATATGTATTTAAAATCCGTGCACAAAACAGTGACGGAATCTGGAGTAAAACCACAGCCTATAATATTACTATCTTACCTCCTTTCTGGACGAACACTAAGATTTTTCTTTTAGTGATTATGATACTGTCCGTTTCTTCATACTATATCAGAAAAGAAATCAAATCCCGGATTAAGCTAAGACAAGCGCTGTTGTTAGAAAGAGTAAAGCGGGATAGTGACGAACGTTTATCAAACGAAAAATTAGAATTTTTCACCAATATTTCGCATGAATTAAGAACACCTTTAACCTTAATATTAGGACCTTCCAAACAATTATTAGAACAAAAGGAAGCTTCGGATTACGATAAAACCAAACTTTATCTGATTTATCAAAATGCCGCCAGACTGTTGTTATTAGTGAATCAGATTTTAGATTTCAGAAAAGCACAATCAGGAGAATTGAAATTAAAGGTTTCTAAAACTGAAATTGTAGCCAATACTCAAACTGTATTTGATTCTTTTACACAATTAGCTCAGGAAAAAGATATTAATTTTCATTTTAATTGTGAAAATGAAAGTCTTGAAGGTTGGATTGATATTGATAAATACCATAAAATTTTATACAATTTGCTTTCTAATGCTTTGAAATTTACAAATAACTACGGTAATGTCGATTTGTATATTGGTACCAAAGAAGAAAATGGAATCACCCAATTAATTATTGAGGTAAGCGATGATGGAGTAGGAATTCCGGTAGAAAGTCAGGAAAAAATATTCTCCAGATTTTATCAGGTTAAAACGAGTAAAAAAAATAATACAGGTTCAGGAATTGGTTTGTCGCTGGTAATTTCTCTGATTGAAGTGCACCGAGGACAATTGAGACTGAAAAGTGCTCCTGCTAAAGGGAGTGTTTTTACAGTGGAATTACCAATAGACAAAAGCAGTTATAAAAAATCGGAAGTTTTTGATATCGAGTACAAAGAGCCTGAAATAACGTATACTGCAATTGATAAAACAAAAAAAACAAATCAAAGTGCAGAGCTCAGGCAGCCTATTTTGATTATTGAAGACAATGCAGAACTTCGTTATTTTATATCCGATTACCTATCTGAATTTTATAAGGTATATCAGGCTGAAAATGGTGATGAAGGATTGAATCTTTGCAGAAAAATCAAACCGGCACTTTGTGTAGTTGATGCAATGATGCCTGTCATGGGAGGCTTTCAATTTGTAGAAGCTTTAAAAAGCGATGAAAACATTAGCCATACGGCACTTATAATGTTAACTGCTTTATCTGAAAATGAAGATAAAATGAAAGGATACAGTCTGGGGGTAGACGGATATATGGTAAAACCTTTTGATCCGTCTTTATTAAAAACCCGGATTGACAACATTATAAAGACCCGTAGTGAGTTAAAGCAAAAATTCTCGGGAGAGATTGAAACGGATGTTTCGACATTGACTCATTCTCAATTAGATATTGATCTGATTTCAAAAATTACCGGTTTAATTGAACAAAATATCAGTGATACAGAACTTACCACGAACTTTTTGTGCTCTGAATTAGGAATGAGTTCTTCTAAATTATATCGAAAAATTAAACAATTAACAGATTTGTCCCCTAATGAGTTTATAAGAACCGTTCGCTTAAAAAAAGCGGCTCAGTTATTAAAATTAAAAACCCATAATGTTTCTGAAGTTGCTGATCAGGTGGGGTTTAATGATCCTTTATACTTTAGTCGCTGCTTCAAAAAGCAATTTGGCTATTCTCCAAGCCGATTGATTAAGTAGTATTTTTAATTATTTTCAAAGCATTTGTCTGTTGCCTTTAAATTTTTATTGGTACATTTTCACTTTTAACAAATATTCAATAAAAATCAGACTTTGGTATAATTTTGCCCTTTTTCGTTGGCTTATTTTATTATTTAATACATATATTAGCAAATATTTAAATTAAGAATCTTTTTTTTATAAAAAGTATTTAAATTTGTTAGTTTTTTGAAATTTAGTACAAATTTTTTGTGGTTACCTTATTAAGAATTATATTTGTGTAATCGATTACATTTATTTTGTGTTGATTACTATTTAATGTGTTGATATTTAGCGGTTTACGGTTGTTTAAAGCGTTTTGGAAATGTTTTTTTATAAACCAAATATCACTTTGAAAATTTAAGAATATTTAACTTTAACTTTATTTATAAACATTTTAATTATGAACCAAACGAACAAAGCTGTTGGAAACTATCGCTGGACAATATGTTCTTTACTGTTTTTCGCAACAACTATAAATTATTTAGACAGACAGGTTCTTTCTTTAACATGGAGTGATTTTATAGCTCCTGAATTTCACTGGACAAATAATGATTATGGGAATATTACTGCTTTATTTTCCATTTTCTATGCAGTGTCATTATTGTTTGCAGGAAAGTTTGTGGACTGGATGGATACTAAAAAAGGATTTCTTTGGGCAATTGGAGTTTGGTCAGTAGGTGCTTGTTTGCATGCTTTTGCCGGAATTGCAACCTCAGGAATTATTACCGGAAACTGGTTTGTTGGATTTGAAGGAGCTAAAGACATTATTGAAACTGTAGATGATACGGCTTTGGTAATTAATGTAAGTGTTACGTTGTTTATTTTTGCCCGCTTTGTTTTGGCATTAGGGGAAGCTGGAAATTTTCCTGCAGCTATTAAAACTACTGCCGAATATTTCCCTAAAAAGGATAGAGCTTTTTCTACCAGTATTTTTAATGCTGGAGCTACTGTTGGAGCTTTAGCGGCGCCAATCACCATTCCTTTTATCGCCGAAGCTTATGGTTGGGAAATGTCATTTATCATCATCGGAGCTTTAGGTTTTATCTGGATGGGCTTTTGGGTATTTATGTATGAAAAACCGGAAAAACATCCAAGAGTAAGTCCGGCAGAATTAGAGTATATTCAGCAGGATATTATTGCAGATAGTAAGATAGCAGGTTATGTTCCTGAGACGACAACAAGAGTTACCTTTAAAGATTGTTTCAAATACAAACAAACCTGGGCATTTGCTTTTGGAAAATTCATGACGGATGGTGTTTGGTGGTTTTTCTTATTCTGGACGCCTGCTTATTTGAGTTCAGTTTACGGAATGGATTCTACTGAAGCTGCGTTTCCTCTGTTTGTATTATATATGATAACATTGTTGTCTATTATTGGAGGTTGGCTGCCAACTTATTTTGTAGATAAAAAAGGGATGAATCCATATGAAGGAAGAATGAAAGCCATGTTGATTTTTGCATTTTTCCCTTTATTAGCCTTGGTAGCTCAGCCATTAGGTCATATTAGTTACTGGTTGCCGGTAATTATTATAGGTATTGCAGGTGCAGCGCATCAGGCATGGTCCGCAAATATTTTTACAACAGTTGGAGATATGTTTCCTAAAAAAGCCATTGCTACCATTACCGGTATTGGTGGTTTAGCAGGAGGAATTGGTTCTACAGTTATTAATAAAGGCTCGGGAGTTTTGTTTGATTATAGTAAGAACAGTGAAATGGATTTTATGGGTTTCCATGGAATTGAAGCGGGTTATTTTATCATCTTCTCCATTTGCGCAGTTTGTTATTTAATAGGCTGGACGGTTATGAAATCCTTAGTACCTAAATATGCACCAATAACAGATTTATAAAAAAAAATGTAAGCTCTCCTGTGTAATGCCGGAGGGCTTTTTTCTTTTTTTTTAACTTTTTATGAAAAACTTGTTTTCATAAAAGCATACAATAAAATAAATTAAATTAATACCTTTGTAATCGATTACATTAAAATAAATACTATTATGACAAAATACAGTTCAAGATATGCATCAAGTCCTGATGCCGTTAAGAAATATGATACCAAACAATTAAGAGATGAATTCTTAATTGATAATTTAATGGAAGAAAATGAGATTGTATTAACCTATTCTCATTATGACCGTTACATTGCAGGTTCAGCTGTGCCAGTTAAAGATTTAGTTTTAGAAACTATTGACCCTCTTAAATCAGATTATTTTCTGGAAAGAAGAGAAATAGGGATTATTAATGTAGGAGGAAACGGTTCAGTAGTTGTTGAAGGGACTTCTTATGAATTAGGTTTTAAAGACGCTTTATACATCGGAAGCGGAAATAAAGAAGTGATTTTTAAAAGTGCAGATGCTAAAAACCCGGCTAAATTTTATATTAATTCTGCTCCGGCTCACACAACGTATCCAACAGTTAAAGTGAGTTTAGCGGAAGCAAATAAATTGGAATTAGGCTCTATGGAAACGGCTAATCACCGTACAGTTAACCAAATGATTATTGGAAGTGTGGTTACTACCTGCCAATTGCAGATGGGAATGACTGAATTGCGTCCGGGAAGTGTTTGGAATACCATGCCTGCACACGTTCATGATCGTCGTATGGAAGTATATTTCTACTTAGATATTCCTGAAAATCAGGCGGTATGTCATTTTATGGGACAGCCGCAGGAAACAAGACATATCTGGATGAACAATCATCAGGCAGTAATTTCTCCGCCTTGGTCTATTCACTCTGGTTCCGGAACTTCAAATTATACTTTTATTTGGGGTATGGCAGGTGAAAATTTAGACTATGGCGATATGGATGTATGTAAAATCACTGATTTAAGATAATATACAATGAATTTATTTGATATAAAAGGAAAAGTTGCCCTTATTACAGGAAGTACACACGGACTTGGAATGGCAATGGCAAAAGGTTTAGGGGAAGCAGGAGCAACAATTGTTGTAAATGGAAATTCCTCACAACAAAAAATTGATGATGCTGTAGCGGCACTTAAAAGTGAAGGCATTAATGCGGTAGGTTATAAATTTAATGTAACCGATGAGCAGGAAGTAAAAACTGCAGTTGCTAAAATTGAAAGTGAAGTTGGTGCTATTGATATCTTAATCAACAATGCCGGAATCATCAAAAGAATTCCATTAATTGATATGGAAGTAGCTGATTTCAGAGAAGTTGTAGATATTGATTTAGTAAGCCCGTTTATTGTTTCGAAGCATGTTGCTAAGGGAATGATTGAAAGAAGAGCTGGTAAAATCATCAATATTTGCTCTATGATGAGTGAATTAGGCCGTAATACCGTTTCGGCTTATGCTGCAGCCAAAGGTGGTTTGAAAATGCTGACTAAAAATATGGCGACCGAATGGGCGAAATATAACGTTCAAATAAACGGAATTGGGCCTGGGTATTTTGCTACAGAACAAACAAAACCAATTCGCGTTGACGGACACCCGTTTAACGATTTTATCATTAGCAGAACACCGGCGGCAAAATGGGGTGATCCATCTGATTTAGCCGGAGCAGCTATCTTTTTGTCCTCTAAAGCAAGTGATTTTGTAAACGGACATATTCTATATGTTGATGGTGGAATTTTGGCTACCATTGGGAAACCATCAAATGAAGATTAATATTTTAAGTAAATTATAATGAGCACTTTTATAAACGATAACTTTTTATTAGAAAATAAATTCGCAGAAGAATTATACCATAATTATTCTAAAAACCAACCGATTATTGATTACCATAATCACCTGAATCCTCAGTTTATTGCCGAAGATAAAATCTTTAACAATATCACTGATGTGTGGATTAAAGGAGATCACTACAAATGGCGCGCCATGCGTACATTAGGGATTAATGAGCAATTTGTTACAGGAAATGGTTCTGATAAAGATAAGTTTTTGAACTGGGCAAAAACAGTTCCTTATACCATGCGTAATCCTTTGTATCACTGGACACACCTGGAATTAGCTCGTTATTTTGATATTACTGATTTATTAAACGAAAAATCAGCGGAAAGAATTTACGACGAAACTTCGGCTAAAGTAAATTCTGCTGAATACAGTACAAGAAACTTGTTGCGTAAAGTAAATGCGGAATTAGTTTGTACAACTGAAGATCCGATTGATAGTCTGGATTTTCACGAGCAATTAGCTAAAAGTGATTTTAAAACTACTGTAAGTACAGCTTTCAGACCTGATAAAGCGATTTTGATTGCTAATGATGGTTACAACGAATATTTGAATGTTTTAGGACAAAAAGCATCTATTGAAATCAATACTTATGCTGATTTACAAGCGGCATTGAGAAACAGAATTGAATATTTTAATGCGAATGGTTGCCAGCTTTGTGACCACGGATTAGATCAAATTTATTTTGAAAATTATACAGAGACTGAAGTAGCCGCTATTTTCAAAAAGAAAAGAGAAAACCAAGCTATCAGTAATGAAGAAGCATTGAAGTTTCAAAGTGCTATCTTAGTGTTTTTATGTGAAACTTACCATGAATTTGGATGGGTTCAACAATTTCACTTAGGAGCTTTAAGAAATAACAATGCCCGTATGCACCGTATCTTAGGTCCTGACACCGGATGGGATTCTATTGGTGATTATCCGCAAGCTCAAAAACTATCTGCGTTCTTGAATGCATTGGATAGTAAAGATAAATTGACTAAAACAATTATCTATAATCTTAACCCTGCTGACAACGAAGTGATGGCTACTATGATTGGTAACTTTAACGACGGAAGTGTCAGAGGTAAAGTGCAATTTGGTTCTGGATGGTGGTTTTTAGATCAAAAAGACGGAATGACAAAACAATTAAACGCATTGTCTAACATGAGTTTGATTAGCTGTTTTGTGGGGATGTTGACGGATTCCAGAAGTTTCTTGTCTTTTCCAAGACACGAATATTTCAGACGTATTCTTTGTAATCTTTTAGGAGACGAAATCAAAAGAGGTGAATTGCCTGCTTCTGAAATGGAATGGATTGGAAAAATGGTTTCAGACATTAGCTATGGCAATGCGAAGGAATATTTTAAATTTCCGGTAAAAGGCTAAAAAATTAATAACGTATAATTTATAAAAATTGTTCACTTGAAAAAAGTAGTCACTTTTGGAGAAATTCTACTGCGTTTATCTACTGAAAGGCATTTGAGATTTGCTCAGGCCGATTCGTATAAAGCAACCTATGGAGGAGGAGAATTTAATGTTGCTGTTTCGCTTGTAAATTACGGGATGAAAGCAGAATTTGTTACTAAAGTACCTAATAATGAATTAGGGAATTGTGCTGTTCACGAAATGCGCAAACTGGATGTAGATTGTCAGAACGTAATGAAAGGTGGAGATCGTTTAGGGATTTATTTCCTTGAAACAGGAACCAGTACCCGTGCCAGTAATGTAATTTATGACAGAGCGAACAGTTCGATGTCTACTTTGAAAAAAGGAGAATTTGACTGGAAGGAAATCCTGAAAGATGCAACCTGGTTTCACTGGAGTGGGATTACTCCTGCACTTTCTGAAACTGCAGCCGAAGCTTGTTTTGAAGCTATAAAAGTGGCACACGAATTAGGTTTGACTATTTCTACGGATTTAAACTATCGTTCCAAACTCTGGAATTATGGCAAACAACCGAAAGACGTAATGCCGGAAATGTTGAAGTATAGCAATATTATCTTAGGGGATATTGATACAGCTAACTTCATGCTAGGTTTGGATAAAGTAGATCCTGATTATCAAAAGCCAGAAACTTTACCAGCTGTATATGATACTGTTTTCAAATTGTGTCCTGAATTAAAATTCATGGCAACTACTTTGCGTTATTCAGTAAGTGCTTCTCACCAACGCATTGGAGGAATCCTTTATGATGGAAAAGAAATTTTCAAAGCTGCTGTTCAGGATGTAACTCCTGTTGTGGATAGAGTAGGTAGCGGAGATGCTTTCATGGGTGGTTTAATCTACGGATTGAACGAAGAACCTTTGGATAAAGAAAGAGCATTAAACTTTGCAGTTGCTGCTTGTTGTTTAAAACACACAATTTTCGGAGATTATAATTTAATTACTAAAAATGAAATTGAAAAATTACTGGATGGTGATTTCACAGGTAAGGTTTCAAGATAAAAGAAAATAAAATGGCTCAATTTACAAGAATAGAAGTTGCAACAGCAATGAAAGAAACAGGGATGATTCCTTTGTTTTTTAATAATGATATTGAAGTAAGTAAAAATGTTTTGAAAGCTTGTTATGATGGTGGCGCCCGTTTGATGGAATTTACAGCAAGAGGAGATTTCGCTCACGAAGTTTTTGCTGAATTGACTAAATATGCTATCAAAGAATTACCGGGAATGATCATGGGAGTAGGTTCAGTAACAGATGCTGCAGCTGCTTCATTGTACATGCAAATAGGTGCTAATTTTATTGTAACTCCTGTTTTTAGAGAAGATATTGCTATTGCCTGTAACCGTAGAAAAGTATTATGGTCTCCGGGTTGTGGTACTTTATCTGAGATTGCAAGAGCTGAAGAATTAGGTTGTGAAATTGTAAAATTGTTTCCGGGAGAAATCTACGGACCACAATTTATAAAAGGGGTAAAAGGACCATGTCCTTGGACTAATATCATGCCTACTGGTGGTGTTTCAACTGAAAGAGATAACCTGAAATCATGGTTTGATGCTGGTGCAACTTGTGTGGGGATTGGATCTCAATTAATTTCTGCTTCTGTTTTACAAAGCAAAGATTATGCTGGTTTAGCTCAGAAAGTGAAAGAAACGTTAGCAATTATTGCTGATTTACGCAAAAAATAACATTAAGTACAATAAGATTTTAGAAGAGATAATGGAAAAATTAAATAGAAAAAACAGAGGGTTAGAAAAATTAAACCCAATAAAAGTAGTTCAGTTTGGTGAAGGTAACTTCTTAAGAGCTTTTGTGGATTACGTTTTTCAAAGATTAAACAATGAAGTTGATTTCAATGCCGGTATTGCAATGGTTCAGCCTTTGGCAGCTGGTATGGTAGACATGATTAACGATCAGGATGGATTGTATACCTTGTTCATGAATGGAATCAAAAAAGGAGAGAAAATTCAAGATATTCAGCTAATTAATAATGTGGTAAAAGCTATAAATCCTTATAGTAATTTTGCAGATTTTTTAGCTTTAGCAAAAGAAGAAGAATTACAATTTATTGTTTCTAATACTACTGAAGCCGGAATTGAATTCCTTAATACTGATACTCCGGATATGCAGCCACCAGCTTCATTTCCTGCAAAGTTAACTGTTTTATTACACGAAAGATTCAAACATTTTAACGGTGATGCTTCTAAGGCAGTAACTATTATTCCTTGTGAATTAATTGATTACAATTCAGAAGCCTTGAAAAAATGTATCTTACAATATTGTGATTTATGGAAATTAGAGGAGACATTTGTAAAATGGGTTTCAGAAGACTGTACATATCACAGTACTTTGGTTGACCGAATTGTTCCGGGTTATCCAAGAGCTGAAATTGAAGAATACAACAACAAATTGGATTACCAGGATAATTTAATTGTTGCTGCTGAGCCATTTTTCCTTTGGGCTATTGAAGGTGGTGAGGATTTGAAAGCAAAATTACCATTCCACAAAACAGATTTGAATGTGAAGATTGTTGATGATATTCGTCCTTTTAAAATGATCAAAGTGCGTATTTTAAATGGTGCGCATACAGCAATGGTTCCTGTTTCACTTTTATTTGGTAACAAATTAGTTATGGAAACGGTTAATGGTGATTTTACCGGACCGTTTGTTGATAACGTAATCAGTGAAATCAGCGAAACACTTCCGATGGATAAAAATGAAATTACGGCTTATGCTGAAGAAGTAATGGACCGTTTTAAAAATCCATTTATTAAACATGCTTTAGCTGATATTGCTTTAAATTCTATTTCAAAATTTAAAGTAAGAGTATTGCCAAGTTTATTAGGGTATTATAATGCTAAAAAAGAACTTCCAACTAGTTTGACTTTTTCATTAGCTTGTTTAATCCAGTTTTATAAAGGAAATTGGAATAATGAGGCTCTGCCGGTAAAAGATACTCCGGAATTAGTGGAAGCATTCAAAAAAGCTTGGGAATTAGGAAATTTAGAATCAGTGGTAACTACAGTTTTGGCGAATACTGATTTCTGGGATGAAGATTTAAATAAAGTAGACGGACTATCACAAGCTTTAGTGCTTGCTTTAAACGAAATTGAAGCCAATGGGATTGAACAAGGCTATATCAATTTTTCTCAAAAAAAATAAGACAAAAAACAAAAAAAAATCAAGTAAAGTAAGATGCAAAAGAAATTAATAAAAGTAGATCCTTCGGATAATGTGGCTGTAGCTCTGGTTGACCTGGTTGCCGGAGAAACTATTTCATTTGAAGGAGAAGATGTTTTAGTATTATCAGATACTAAAATGAAGCATAAAATTGCGATGAAAGATTTTGAATCTGGAGACAAAATTTATATGTACGGTGTTATCGTAGGGAAAGCTAACCAGAAAATTGCAAAAGGAGATGTGATTACGACTCTTAATGTGAAACACGAAAGTGCTAAGGTTACTGGTAAAACAGAAACTATTGGTTGGGAAGTTCCTAATGTGGATAAATGGAAAGATAAAACTTTCATGGGGTATCATCGTGCAGATGGTCAGGTAGGTACTGAAAATGTTTGGTTGTTTTTTCCTTTGGTTTTTTGTGAAAACAGAAATATCGAAATCTTAAAAGATATTTTTGAAAAAGAATTAATGAAGCCAAAAGAAAACGATTATCAATTGTTACTGCGTTCTTTAGTGAAATCAGAAACAGGAGGAGCTGGTAATGAAGCCGCTTCAAATGATGCTGAATTATTCAATAATATAGAAGTGAAATTTATCACGCATCAGGGTGGTTGTGGAGGAATTCGTCAGGATGCTCATAGTTTAGCCAAATTATTAGCTGGATATGTGAATAATCCTAACGTTGCCGGAGCTACTGTATTGAGTTTAGGTTGTCAAAACCTGCAAATCTCAATTTTTAAAGAGGCTTTAGAAGCAATTAATCCTAATAACCAAAAACCGGTTTTAATCTACGATCAACAATCTATCGGTACTATCGAAGCGATGTTGAACAGTGTAGTGAAAGATTCGTTTGAGGCTATCAAAAAAGCGAATGAAATTAAGAGAACTCCGGCTCCATTATCTAAATTAAGAATTGGATTAGAGTGTGGTGGTTCAGATGGATTCTCTGGAATTTCTGCTAACCCAACATTAGGAGTATTATCAGATAAATTAGTAGCTCTTGGAGGAACAACTATTCTTTCTGAGTTTCCGGAATTATGTGGTGTGGAGCAGGAATTAGTAAACCGTTGTATCGATGATAAAGACGGACAACGTTTCTTAGACCTGATGAAATGGTACGAAAAAACTGTTGTTGATGCAGGTTCCGGATTTGACATGAATCCTTCTCCGGGTAACATAAAAGACGGTTTAATTACAGATGCTATGAAATCAGCCGGTGCTTCTAAAAAAGGAGGAACTTCTCCAATTGTAGGAGTATACGATTACGGTGAATACATCAATGAGCCAGGATTTACATTATTATGTACTCCGGGTAATGATGTGGAATGTACTACAGCAATGGTTGGATCAGGTGCTAATATGGTATTATTTACAACAGGTTTAGGAACTCCAACAGGAAATCCAATTGCTCCGGTTGTAAAAGTATCGTCAAATACACAATTGGCTCAAAAAATGTCAGATATTATCGATTTCAATACCGGTGGAATTATCACTGGAGACAAATCGATTGAAGAAACAGCTGACGAAATGTTAGAATATATTATAAAAGTAGCTAGTGGTGAAGTGAAAACTAAGGCTGCAATATTAAATCAAAATGACTTTATTCCTTGGAAACGTGGAGTATCGCTATAAAGACTGTTTTTAGATTTTGTTTTTAGTTAAAAAGGGAGGTGTTTTTTATAATGCCTCCCTTTTTTTATTCTCTTATTCTGGTAGATGATTGCCTGACGAATAATTTAGGCATTAAAACGACAGTTTTCCCTGTTTTTTTTATTTCTACACTGTTTATTTTGTCTAAAAAAACCTGGGCGGTTATTTTTCCCATTTCCAGAGGTGCCTGGTCAACTGTAGAAATTGTTAATTCCATAAATTTAGTAAAAGGTTCGTTTCCAAAACCGAAAACGCAAAAATCTTCCGGAATTTTTATATTACGTTCCTTTAGTTTCTGAATGGCGCCTAGTGCAGCAAAATCACTCGTAGAGTAAATAGCATTTGGAGGATTTTCTAACGCTAATAATTTATCTACTGCGTCGCGGCCTTCAACAACGTTACTTTTTATCGGAATAATATAAGCTTCATTTATTTCAATATTATGGTCGGTTAATGCCTGTTGGTAACCCCGAAACCGGTCTTCGTAAATTTCTAAAGTACGATCCCCCGATAAAAATGCGATTTTATCGCAACCCTGTTCAATAAGATGCCGGGTGATTTGATACGATGCCTGATAATCATCTATGATCACGGAGCTCACATTGTCCATTTCTTTTTTTCTGTCAAAAAAGATCAGAGGAATGTTTTTTTGAATTACACGTTCCAGATAATGGTTGTTTTCTTTTGGGAGATTGGAAATTGACATCAAAATGCCGTCAACCTGAGCGTTTAATAGAGTGTTAATGTTTTCAATTTCTCTGGTTTTGTCTTCATGACTCTGACATATAATTACTTGATATCCTTCAGGATGCAGGGCTTCTTCAATACCTCTGATTACTGAAGCAAAAAAATTGGTATTAATACGCGGTACAATTACGCCCACATTATTGCTCTTGCCACTTCGTAATGCTAATGCTAATTTATTTTGCTTGTAATTCATTTTATTAGCCGTTTCAAGGACTAATGTTCGAGTGCTTTGACTTATTTTCGGGTTATTATTTAATGCTCTCGATACAGTTGCTGCTGTTATATTCAGCTCTTTAGCAATGTCATAAATTGTTGTTTTTTCACTCATTATAATTAGTCTGTCTCGGTAAAAATAATATATTTTTTAATATATTATTTTTCTCTTTGGTATGTATATTGATAAGGTTTTGAAAATTAATTGATTTTTTTAATACAAAGATGGTTTTTTTAGATTTTTTTACTAATAAAAGCATTCTTTTTTTATTAAATAAAAATAAATATTCTTTTTTTGTGTAAATCTGTTTTTTTTGTGGAATTTTATAGTTTAATATGAAAAATTGCTATAGCTTTGTGTAATCGATTACATAAAATAGTCGGTTTCAAACAGTAATTGTTTTCCGGATTTTTAATCTTCTTTAATTTTTTATCAATGAAAAATAAAATTTATAATTCTCTTTTCTGTTTTTCAACCGCTTTGGTGTCAGCTTTTTTTGTTAATTGTTCTGCACAAAAAGCTACAGATGTTTTGGCAAACCCATGGAAAGTAAAAGAACAAATAGAAAAATCAGTTGTAGTTCCGGTCTTTGCTAATAAGACTTATAATATTGTTGATTATGGCGCTAAAAGCGGTGGTACGTACAATAGTTCTGAAGCTTTCAAAAAAGCTATTGAAGCCTGTACGAAAAATGGAGGTGGTAAAGTTGTGGTTCCTGCAGGTAAATTTTTGACTGGCCCAATTCATTTAGATAATAATGTAAATCTTCACTTAGAGGACGGAGCGGAAATTTTGTTCAGTACTAAATCTTCAGATTACCCATTAGTGAAAACTACATTTGAAGGAACAGAATGTATGAACCATTCGCCATTAGTTTATGCTTACAATAAAAAGAATATAGCTATTACGGGTAAAGGAATTTTAAATGGTCAGGCAGATAACGAACACTGGTGGTATTGGTGTGGTGCTAAAAAATACGGCTGGACAGAAGGTAAAGGAAATCAGAATGATCCCCAAAATCGTGTTCGCTTAATTGAATCAGGAGAACAAAATGTTCCTGTAGAAGAAAGAATTTATGGCGAAGGATCTTATTTAAGACCTAGTTTTGTAGAGTTCTTTGAATGTACAGATGCTTTAATTAAAGATATAAAAATTATAAATGCTCCATTTTGGGTTATTCATCCAATGAAATCTGTGAATGTAACTGTAGATGGTGTTACTGTTGAAAGTCATGGACCTAACAATGATGGTTGTGATCCGGAATATTCTAAAAACGTAATTATTAAAAATTGTACTTTTAATACCGGAGATGACTGTATTGCTATAAAAGCAGGAAAAGATGGTGACGGTAGACGCGTAGCAATGAAAAGCGAAAATATAATTGTAAAAAATTGTAAGATGCTTGACGGACACGGAGGTGTAGTGATGGGAAGCGAAATGACCGGAGGAATCAGAAACGTATTTGTTGAAAATTGTGAAATGGATAGTCCTAATTTAGACCGGGCTATTCGTATCAAATCAAATTCCAGAAGAGGTGGTATTGTAGAAAATGTTTTTGTCAGAAATATTGAGGTAGGACAGGTTAAAGAAGCTGTTTTGAGAATTAACATGTTCTATAATGTGTATGGAAATCAAACAGGTAACTTTATACCTCAGGTAAAAAACGTGTTGCTGGAAAACATTACTGTTAAAGATGGTGGTAAATATGGAGTATTAGCAAAAGGATATGCAGAATTGCCTATTGAAAATGTCACTTTAAAAAATGTCACTATAGAGAGAGTCAAAGAAGCATTTTCAATAGAAAACGTAAAAAACATTCAATTTGTCAATACTTATATTAATGGGAAAAAAGCAGAAAGTCCTCAGTAATATTTTACTTTTAAAAAAATTAAAACATAATCAATTTAAAAATAAAACAGAATGAAATTAATGAAAAGAAATCAGTTTATTTTCGCATTTATTTTAATGGCTGCGTTTGGTTTTACAAGCTGTAAGTCACAGTCAAATGCTACTTCGGCTCCAAAACAGTTAGGTGCTCCGAATTTAAAATGGTCAGAAAAAATGGCCTTAACTTTAATGAAGCGTCACCCTAATGCTTATGAAATTGATGACAGAACTACTCCTAAATGGGATTATGTTCACGGTTTAGTAGCGAGTTCTATTCAGGAGCTTTACAAAAAAACTGGGGATGAAAGATATTATGAATATGCAAAAGGATATGCTGATGCTTTAATTGATGAAAACGGTAAAATTGCTACTTATGATATGGATAAGTACAATATTGATATGGTAGTAGCAGCAAATATCTTATTTGATATTTATGACAGGACAAAAGAAAAAAAATATTTAATTGCTATGCAAACCATCAGAAAGCAATTAGATGATCAGCCTAGAACTCCAAGCGGGGGATTCTGGCATAAACAAATTTATCCTAACCAGATGTGGTTAGACGGATTGTATATGGGACAGCCTTTCTATACGCAATACACCACCACTTTTGAAAATGGAAAAAAACTGGATGATGTTGCAAAACAATTTGAATTACTGGAAAAAAACGATAAAGATCCTAAAACAGGCTTGTTATATCATGCCTGGGATGAAAGCAGAAAAATGCCGTGGGCGGATAAAGTAACCGGTAAATCGCCTAATTTCTGGTCACGTGCGTTAGGCTGGTATGCGATGGCTTTGGTTGATGTATTGGATAATTTCCCTAAAGATCATCCAAAACAAAAAGAATTAGTAGGTTATTTAAATGAATTAGCTGTTGCTTTAGAAAAAGTACAGGATCCTAAAACTGGATTATGGTATCAAGTAACTGATATGGGTGGAAGAGAAGGGAATTACCTCGAAGCTTCTGGTTCTTCAATGTTTGCTTATGCTTTGGCAAAAGGAGTAAACAAAGGATATTTGCCTGCTAAATTTAAAAAAGTAGCGAATCACGCTTTTGACGGATTAACAACTAAATTAATCAGAACTGATGCCGATGGCGGAATTACCTTGACGCAATGTTGTCAGGTAGCAGGTTTAGGAGGAAATCCATACCGAGATGGTTCTTATGAATATTATGTAAATGAGAAAAAGAAAGACAATGATCCTAAAGCAACAGGTCCTTTTATCTTAGCCGCTATCGAATTAAACCGATAAACAATTTCTGTTACAAATATTAACCAACCACTTTTTTACTGTTATGAAGTTTATAAATAATGCTGTAGCAATAGGATTAGTTGTGATTTCCAGCCAAGTAATCGTAGCGCAAAAAACAACCGAATATTCTAAAGTCTGGGTTGCTGATAATGGCGACGGAACTTATAAAAATCCAATTATACATGCTGATTATTCTGATCCGGATGCCATTAGAGTCGGTGACGATTATTATATGACTGCTTCTTCTTTTAACTGTATTCCGGGATTGCCGGTTTTGCATTCTAAAGATATGGTCAATTGGGAATTAGTAAATTATGCGCTTCAAAAACAACCTCCTTTTGATGTTTTTGATAAACCACAACACGGAAACGGAGTCTGGGCACCTTGCATTCGCTTTCACAACGAAGAGTTTTATATTTATTATCCGGATCCTGATTACGGAATTTATATGGTTAAAACCAAAAATCCAAAAGGACTTTGGTCAGAACCCGTATTAGTAAAAGCCGGAGTAGGATTGATTGATCCGGCTCCTTTATGGGATGATGACGGCAAGGCTTATTTAGGATTTGCTTTTGCAGGAAGCCGTGCCGGAGCCAAAAGTTTATTAGCTGTTTGTTCTATGAATCCTGAAGGAACTGTGGCTAATGATGATGCTGTAATGGTTCTTGACGGTCATCTTGATGAAGCCACTGTAGAAGGACCAAAATTATATAAACGTAACGGATATTATTACATATTTGCTCCGGCAGGAGGTGTTCCTACTGGCTGGCAAACGGTTTTACGTTCTAAAAACGTTTTTGGACCGTATGAAAAACGAAAAGTTTTAGAGCAGGGAAAAACAGCTATTAATGGGCCTCATCAGGGAGCCTGGGTACAGACACAAACTGGTGAAGACTGGTTTTTTCACTTTCAGGATAAAGGTGCTTATGGAAGAATTGTCCATTTACAGCCTATGAAATGGATTAATGACTGGCCTGTTATCGGGATGGATAAAGACAAAGACGGAACAGGAGAACCAGTGGCTGTTTATAAAAAACCGAATGTTGGAAAAACATACCCAATAATGACGCCGCCGGATTCAGATGAGTTTAATACACCAAAATTAGGACTCCAATGGCAATGGCATGCCAATGCGCAGGTGTACTGGGGAATGCCAACATCCATGGGGTATTATAATTTATTTTGTCGCCCAATGCCTGAAAAAGCAATAAACTTATTTGATGTTCCTAATATTTTAGCTCAAAAATTCCCCGCTAATGAGTTTAAGGCTACTGCCAAAATGACTTTCAATTCTCGTTTTGACGGTGAGAGCGTAAGTCTGGTAATTATGGGGCTGGATTATAGTCATCTAAAAGTGAAACAACAAAATGGCGAATTGTTTATCTCTCAGGCAACTTGTAAAAATGCCGATAAAAAAGGAGTGGAGACAGAAAGTAAAGCTGTGAAATTAGGAAGCAAATCATTTTATCTTCAGGTACAAGTGAAAGAAGGAGGAATTTGTAGTTTCTCCTACAGTTTAGATGGTAAAAAGTTTCAATCCATAGGCGAAGATTTTAAATCCCGTGAAGGAAAATGGATTGGTGCAAAAGTTGGATTTACGGCCCTTAGGGAAGGAAAAATTAATGATGCAGGAAGTGTAGCGATTGACTGGTTCAGATTTAATAAAATATAGTATGACTTTTTTAAAGAAAATTAGAATAGCTCTTTTTCTTTGTTTTACTTTCGTAATGAGTGTTCAGGCACAAATTCTGGATAAATCATGGAAGAGTATTACCGAAATGGATAATGATGCCTGGTTTGCCTCAGCAGAAGCTAAAGCTGTTGCGGAGAATGTCTTATTGTACCAAAGAAATATTGGTGGCTGGAATAAAAATATCCAAATGCAGAAACCGCTTTCGAATGCTGAAAAAAAAGAACTTCTGGCTTTGAAGAATGATCCTGATCATTGTACAACCGATAATGGTGCAACGAGTCAGGAAATGCTTTTTCTTTCCAAAATTTATGAGCAGCAGCCGGATGAAAGGTATAAAAAAGCATTTCTTTCAGGGGTAGATTATTTGCTTAAAGCACAATATGACAATGGAGGATGGCCGCAGTTTTATCCATTAAGAAAAGGATATTATACACATATTACTTATAATGACGATTCGATGGTGAGAATTCTTAGTATTCTAAAAGAGATTAAGGATAAAACGGGGTATTACTCCATAGAACCATCTGAAGCTATTGTTGAAAAATGTAAGATTGCTTTTGATAAAGGAATTGATTGTATTATAAAAACACAATACAGACAAAATGGAATTTTGACTGCATGGTGTGCTCAGCATGATGAGAATACTCTGTTGCCGGCAAAAGCCCGTGCTTATGAGTTGCCTTCCTTAAGCGGAAAAGAATCTGCTAAGATTGTACTTTTATTAATGGATATTAAAAACCCTTCCAAAGAAGTAACTGCTGCTGTTAATGCAGCGGTTAGCTGGTTTGAAAAAGTGAAAGTTACAGGATTAAAAGAAGAGCGTACGGTCATAAACGGCAAAATAGCAGATAAAAAAATGGTAGTCGATGCGGATGCACCTCC
Organism: Flavobacterium sp. ARAG 55.4; assembly: GCF_051846875.1. NCBI lineage: Bacteria > Pseudomonadati > Bacteroidota > Flavobacteriia > Flavobacteriales > Flavobacteriaceae > Flavobacterium > Flavobacterium sp. ARAG 55.4. Next base: position 386,783 of record NZ_JBPYCT010000001.1, read on the forward strand.
TATTTGGGCTCGTTTTATGGAATTGGATAATAACAGACCGTTTTTTTGTGATCGAGACGGTATAAAAAAATATTCGTTATCTGAAATAGGTGAAGAGAGAAGAAACGGGTATTCCTGGTATACTAATGAACCAAAAGAAGTGTTGAAAAAATATCCGAAATGGAAAAAAGAGCACACTCTTAAAGTGGTTAAGAATACTGCTAAAGATGAGTATAATGTAATAGTTGCACAAGACGGCAGCGGAGATTATACAAGCATTCAGGAAGCAGTTTACAATTCACCTTCTTTTCCTTATAAGAGAGTAACCATTACAATTAAGAATGGTGTATATCATGAAAAAGTACGTATTCCGGAATGGAATACTAAAATTTCATTCGTGGGTGAAAGCAAAGAAAAAACTATTATCAGTTATGATGATTATTTCGGGAAAATCAATTTAGGCCGAAATAGTACTTTTATGACACCCACAGTATTAGTGGAAGCAAATGATTTTGTAGTTTCTGATTTGACAATAGAAAACAGCGCAGGTCCTGTGGGGCAGGCAATTGCTTTGTCTGTTGTTGCTGACCGAGTAGTGGTTTCTAATTGTAATATATTGGGTAATCAGGATACTTTGTATACTTCTGGTGAAGGTTTTAAAAGCTATTTCAAAAATTGCTTTATTGCAGGGACAGTCGATTTTATTTTTGGTGGTGCAACTGCAGTATTCGATAATTGCAATATTCATGCTAAAAGCAATGCTTATTTAACTGCGGCTTCCACTGCTGAAAGTTCTGAATATGGGTTTGTCTTTATGAACTGTAAATTGACTGCTGACGAAAAAGCTACTGAGGTTTATCTTGGCAGGCCTTGGCGTATCTATGCTAAAACAGTTTTTCTGAATTGTGAAATGGGAAGTCATATTCGAAAAGAAGGTTGGAACAACTGGTCAAAAGCAGATGCTGAAAAAGCTTCTTTATATGCTGAATACAATTGTTCCGGTCCGGGATTTCAGCCTCAAAACAGAGTGAGCTGGTCACATCAGCTTAAAAAATCAGAAGCTAAAGAATATACTTTAGATAAAATTCTGGCAGATTCAAATGCGAAAGAAAATAGAAATTGGTATTCAAATTTTAAATAAATAAAAAAGATGAGAATTAAATTAGTGCTTTTTTTATTGATAGCCACGAGTTGTTTTGCTCAAAAAATAACAGTTTATGGTATTGGTGATTCTACAATGGCTAATAAATCCAATCCGGCAGAAAATCCTGAAAATGGATGGGCTCAGGTTTTACAGCAGTTTTTTGATGATGAGGTTGTAGTTGATAACAGAGCGATGAATGGGCGTAGTACGCGTAGTTTTATTAACGAAAAACGTTGGGATTCCATTTTAAAAACTCTGAAAAAAGGCGATTATGTTTTGATTCAATTTGGACATAATGACCAGAAAGAAAATAAACCTAGTGTGTATACCAATCCACGTACGGCTTATCGTCAGAATTTAATAAAATTTGTGACAGAAACCAGAGCTAAAGGAGCAACTCCTATCTTGTTATCTTCTATTGTCAGAAGAAACTTTAACGAACAAGGAACTTTGGTAGATACCCATGGACTTTATCCATTAGAAACCCGATTGGTAGCTACTGATTATAAAGTGACTTTTATTGATTTGCAGTATTTAACGGAATTGTTAGAGGAGTCCTACGGTGTAGAAGGTTCTAAAAAACTGCATTTGCATTTTGCTGCAGGCGAAAGTCCTTTTTACAAAACTGAAAAGCATGACGATACCCATTTGTCAGTATTAGGAGCAACTGAAATTTCTAAATTGTTCATTTCCGAATTGAAAAAAACGGATTTAGATTTAAAAAAACATATCAAATAAAGTATTAGATTATGAAAAGCAATTCTTTCTGTATCGTCTTGTTATTGTGTTTTAATGCGCTGTTTTCGCAAACTAAAATTGTGGATAAAAAGCTTGAAATGGAAAGAATTGTCAATCGTATTCAGTTGCCAGTTATTCCAGCTTATAAAATTAAAGTTACCGACTTTGGTGCTAAGGGGGATTCGGTAACCAATTGTAAACCGGCTTTTGATAAAGCTATGAAAGCTTGTTCTAAAAACCATGGAGGAACTATTGTGGTTCCTAAAGGTGTTTATACCATCAATGGACCTATCCATTTTGTGAGTAACGTAGAATTGCATTTAGAAACGGGAGCTAAAATTCGTTTTGGTTCTAATCCAAAAGATTATCCTTTAGTTTTAACCAGCTGGGAAGGTACTATGCTTTATAATTACAGTCCGTTGATTTATGGCAATAATGTAGAAAATGTAGCTATTACAGGAAATGGAATTATTGATGGTGAAGCTAAAAATACCTGGATAAAATGGAAGCCCCTTGAAGAAAAAGACAAGTTGTTAAGCAGAGAAATGAATCATACGAATGTGCCTTTAAAAGAGCGTGTTTTTGGTAAAGGACATTTCTTAAGACCGCAATTAATTCAGTTTTTAAATTCTGAGAATATACTTATTGAAGGTGTAACTATTGAGGATTCTCCGTTCTGGTGTGTACATCTGTTGAAGTCAAAAAGTATTACCTTGAGAGGTTTGAAATATGATGCCCACAATAACAATAATGACGGAATCGATCCTGAATATTCCAGTGATATCTTAATCGAAAACATTCAGTTTAATAATGGAGATGATAATGTGGCTATAAAAGCCGGACGCGATGATGAAGGTCGTGGAAATTCTAATAGCCCGTCAGAAAATATTGTTATTCGAAATTGTGAATTCAAAGGGTTGCATGCTGTAGTTATTGGTAGCGAAATGTCGGCCGGAGTTCGCAATGTGTTTGTTGACAATTGCAAAGCAGGCGGATATTTAAAAAGAGGAATTTATATCAAAACAAATTCGGACAGAGGTGGATATGTGAGGGATTTGTATTTTTCAAATATTGCATTCGGTCAGGTAGAAGACTGTATTTACATGACAGCAAATTATCATGGAGAAGGTAGCGGTTTACATCCTTCTAAAATTTCGGATGTTTCTATTTCTAATATCAGTTGTGAATCGGCTTCTAATGCTGCCATTGTTATCGAAGGCTTTCCGGAAAAGAAAGTCGAAAATATTGTTTTAGATACAATTACTGTTAAATCGGCTAAAAACGGAATGACTTTAACCAATACACAAAATATTAGTGTAAACGAAATTATAATTGGTGATAAAATCGGAGTTCCCAGCTCTGTAAAATAATCTTTTACGATTAGTTAATTATGGAATAAAAAATACAATACTATCGTTAATGTACTTGTGTTTTCAAATTCTCTTAAAAAAGCATAAGCTCTCTTCATTTGTGTCTTCACTGTATTAACAGATATGTTGTACATCTCTGCGATTTCTGCATAACTGTGGCCTTCTACAATATGTGACATAAAGATTTCTCTTCTCGCCTGAGGGATTCGATTTACTAGTGTAAGTATTTTAGGACTGTTGCTTTCCTCTGCTTTTTCAAAAACATCTTGTTCTTCTGATTTTGGAAGGACAATTTTTTTTGTTTCTAAGCTGATTGTTTTATTTTTTTCTAAATATTGCAAGCTTAAATTTTTAATTGCTCTTGAGGCATAGGCCTTAAAAGAAATAGTGAAATTTATTGCTTCCTCTTTTTCCCACAGATAAATAAAAAAATCCTGTACAACGTCTTTTGCGACATCTTTATCTTTAGTTATGTTAAAAGAAACTAAAGATAAAAAGGCAAAATGCTCTTTGTATAAGTCTTCAAATATTTTTAAATCTCTGTGATTTGGCATCTGAAAATAGCGTTTATTCTTATTGTAATGGATTACATTAATTCAAATGTAAAATAAAAACTTGGTTTTTTTTCATTATCTGTAAAAATAAATAAAAAATATTTAATAATCTTGTCACCCTAAAATAATATTTCCCTAACATAACTTTAACATACAAGAAAAATATATGGACTCTGACCCAAATTTGGTTAATATTCTTAAAGAAATAGTAAGTAATGGCAGTATTGATACTGCTAGGATGGAATTGTTGTCTCAGGAAGAGCAGGAATTGATAAAAGAGATTCAGGACAATGGTTTGTTGAAAGAAGCATTAGTATACGTTGAATCACTAAATGCTGAAGAAAACTGGGAGGAATTAAAAGAAAAAATAAATGTTAAGAAAAATCCTGTTTTTATTAACTGGAGAAATATTTTTCAGTATGCAGCAATCTTTATTGGTTTATTAAGTCTGGTTTATATCTTTCAGTATAAAACAGATACGCAAACGAAAACAGTAATTCCTGATGATGCCATCCAGTTGGTTTTAGAAAATGGTGATATTCAGATTTTGAATCCTAATGGAGTACAGCAAATTATAAAAAAGAACGGAGCTGTTGTTGCTTCTCAAAAAGAAAATAAGATTAGTTACCGCTCATCTGGTTCTGTAGATAAATTAGTATATAACGAAATAAAAATTCCTTATGGAAAAACTTTTGAAATAACATTGTCTGATGGTACACAGGTATTTATGAATGCAGGTTCGTCTTTAAAATATCCGGTTCAGTTTATTAAAGGTCAAAACAGAGAAGTTATTTTGGAAGGAGAAGCCTTTTTTGATGTTACCAAAGATAAAATGCATCCTTTTGTAGTGAAAACAAGAGGAATGAATGTTAAAGTTTTAGGGACAAAATTCAATGTGAGTTCCTATAAAGAAGATGCTGATATCAATGCGGTATTGGTTGAAGGATCAGTTAGCTTATCGAATGTTGGTATGCCGGACAAAAATACAATGCTTGTTCCTGGAGAAAAAGGAACCTGGAATAGCCAGAAAACAGAAATAGCAGTTAAAAAAGTAGATACCCGAAACTATACTGAATGGATGACAGGTGAAATTGTTTTTAGAAAAACAGCATTTAAGGACATTATTATAAAGCTGGAACGAAGTTATAATGTTACTATAAATAATCAGAAAACAGATCTTTTCGAGAAGAAATTTAATGCCAGCTTTAATAAAAATATAGAAAGTATTGATGAAGTGCTGATGGCAATGAGTAAGATTCAGAATTTTAGTTTCAGCAAAGAAGGAAAACAAATAACAATAAACTAACTAATTAATAACGACTAAAACTAATTTATGAAATGAGAGTGTAATTTTTTAAAAGAAGAAGTACATAAAAAAAAATCGGAAAATAGTACCAGTATTTCCCGATTTAGTAATGTGCTTTCAAACGACGTGTAGAAATCAAATCATTTAAAAAACAACCAAAATTATGAAAAAAATAATTAAAGGTGAATGGCTTTGTCCGTATTTGCCTAAAATTAGCCTGAAAATGAAACTAACCACACTATTGTTGATATTGTCTTTGGTGAGAATCCAAGCCAGTACCTATTCACAAAACACAAAGCTGACATTGAATGTGACTAATACTTCTGTTGAACAGTTATTCAATAAAATAGAGTCTGTTTCAGAATATCGATTTTTATTTGAAAGCAGTTTGATTGATTTAGACAGAAAGGTTTCCCTGAATGTTGAAAAAAAGAAAATAACTGAAATTTTAGAAAAAGTATTTAAAGGAACTGACATTGTATATACTATCAATGATCGCCAGATATTATTAGTAAAAAAGAAAGAGCAGCTCGTTCCGGTAAAAATGAATACAGTAGTGAAAACAGCTGATGAGCAGGATGCTATTTCGGTATCTGGAGTTGTAAAAGATGAAAATAATATGCCAATGCCAGGTTTAGGAGTTGTCGTTAAAGGTACTTCTGTTTCAACAAGTACCGATATGGATGGTAATTTTAAACTTAATTCAATTAGTCCAAACGCTACTTTGGTTTTTTCTTATATTGGTTATAAAGACCAGGTAGTTGAAGTAAAAAACCGAACTGTTATCAATGTTTCCATGCAGGTAGATATTAGCGAATTAAATGAAATAGTTGTTAATTATGGTTATGGAAAAGTAAGAAAGGCTGATATGACTGGTGCTACAGCGAGTATTACCAGTAAAGAGCTTTCTAAAATACCGGTAACTAATGCAGCCGAAGCTTTAAAAGGAAGATTACCTGGTGTAAATGTTACTTCAGCGGATGGTGAGCCAGGCGCAAGTATCAGGATTAGAGTTCGTGGAGGGACTTCGATTTCGCAAAACAATGATCCTTTGTTTATTGTTGATGGACTTATTGTGGGAAGTATCGATAATATTCCAGTAAATGATATTGCCAGTATTGATGTTTTAAAAGATGCTGCGGCTACGGCTATTTACGGAGCGCAAGGTTCTAACGGGGTAATTGTAGTAACTACTAAAGATCCTGTAGCAGGTAGGGTAAATGTATCTTACAATAATTTTTTCCAATTTAGTGAATTACCTAAAAACAGAAAATATGATGTATTAAGTCCTTATGAATTTGCATTGGCTAATTATGAGTATGCAGCGATTCAGGGAACGACTCAGTTAGAAAATTTTGAAAAATTCTATGGAAAGTATGATGATTTAGAATTGTATAAACAAAAAAGAGCGACGGACTGGCAGGATAAAATTTTTGGAGCTTCCAGGCTTTCTCAATCTCATAATTTAAGTATTGGAGGAGGTAATGAAGTTACTAAAGCTAATTTAAGTCTTACAAATAATAAAGATGAGGGCTTATTAAATGGATCCGGACTTGAAAGAACAGCCATTAACTTTAAATTAAATCAGCAGGTATTTAAAAATCTTAAGGCTGACTTTACGGCAAGAATTACTAATACTGTGATAGATGGTGCAGGCACCTCTACAAATGCACAATTAAAAATAAAAGATGCAGTTCAGGCAAGACCTATAAATGGTATTGCTGATGATCTGGATATCGATCTTACTCAGCTAAATAGTGATGATGATTTTCAACAATTTATCCTGAGTTTAGTAGATCCAAGCGAATTAATAAAACAGGATTGGAGAAAAAGAACGACGAATGAATATGTTTTTTCTGCTGGATTGACTTGGTCTATCTTAAAAGATTTGGATGCTAAGTCAACTGTTACTACATCCAGAGCATATTCTGAACAGTTAAGATTCTACGGACCACTTACTGGGGAGTCTTTTAATAATGGAGGAAGTTTACCACTAGGGGAAAGAACAATTGCTGAAGGTCAGACCTTACGTTTAGTAAATACCATGAATTATAGAAAAAAATGGGATGCGCTAAAATTAGATATTTTAGTAGGGCATGAGATCTACTCAAAAACAGGTAAAGATAATTTCTTGAGAGGTGAAGATTATAGATTATCAATTACCCCTGAGGAATTATTTGCAAACATGCAATTTGGAAGAGTAGATAGAATTGCAGGTGGTGAATCTACTCCAGCTAACAGAAATTCTTTTTTTGGGAGATTTGATTTTCAGCTAAATGATAAGTATATCTTGACACTTACGGGAAGAGCTGACGAATCGAGTAAGTTTAGAGGAAAAAACAGATTAGGGCTTTTTCCAGCTTTAGCATTTGCCTGGAAAATGAATAATGAAAATTTCTTGAAAGATGTAGATTTCGTAGATGAATTAAAGTTGAGATTAAGTTATGGAGAAACAGGAAATGATGGTATTTCAACTGAAGGATCCCAATTTTTATTCACCGGTTCTACCTTAAGAGGACCTGGTTTTGGAAATGTGGATAATCTGTATTATACACCTTCTAATATTTTATATAATCCTGATTTAATATGGGAAACTACTGCAACTGCGAATGTTGGTTTGGATTTTGGACTTTTTAACAGAAGATTAAGTGGTAGTATCGATTATTATAAAAATGTAACAAGGGATTTGCTTTATCAGGTAGATATACCTCTTAGTTCTGGTTTTGATAAACAATATGCTAATATTGGTAATACTTCAAACAGAGGTTTTGAACTTGCACTTAATGCTATAGTAGTTGATTCAGATGATTTTAATTTTTCGATTAATGCTAATATTGGAAAAAACGATTTTAAAATTGATAAACTGGATGGTAAAATAACCGAATTGAATAACATCAGATCCAATTGGGCAAGTACCGATTTAAAAAACATTAATGATTTCTATGTAAAAGTAGGTGGTAAAATCGGAGATTTTTATGGATTTGTAACGGATGGATTTTACTCAACTGATGATTTTCAAAGTTATGATGAAACTACTCGAAAATACATTTTAAAAGAAGGTGTACCAAATAGTGGCGCTCTTGTAGGGAATGCTAATATCAGACCTGGTTTCATGAAAATCAAAGATTTAAACGGAGATGGAGAAATTAATGATAATGATAGAAAAGTTTTAGGAAATGCTACACCAGATTTTCAGGGTGGTTTTGGTTTTAATGTAAGTTATAAAGGTTTTGATTTATCTACATTTTTTGACTACCAGGTTGGTAATGAGGTTTATAATACAGGGAAGATTCAATACAATCAATTCAGAAGAGTTACTTTTGGTAATTTATTATCAACAATGAGCTCAGATAACAGATTTACTTATGTTGATATAGACGGTCAATATACCGGAACTCCTGGAGGTATAGTGACTGACCTGACGCAATTAGCAGAAATGAACGAAGGGAAGAATATATGGTCGCATAGTAGTTTTGGTATTGCTCAGGCTGTTATTAGTGATTTTGCTATTGAAGACGGATCCTTTTTGAGATTAAACAATTTAACATTAGGATATAGTTTACCTAAAAAATTAATCTCAAAAGTTGGTTTATCACAATTCAGAATATTTGGTACAGGTAGAAATTTACATATTTGGACAAAATATTCCGGTTATGATCCGGATGTTAATTCACAGTCCAGAGATCCTCTTACGCCAGGTGTTGATTATTCTTCTTTTCCTAAAAGCCGTTCCTACACGCTTGGTTTAAACGTAACATTTTAAATAAAATATTTTAGATATGAAAACAAAATATATAATGGCCCTTTTAGCAATTTTGCTATTAGCCTCCTGTGAAAAAGATTTTTTAGACCCAGATTCTCTTTCAACTGTTGATAATAAATATATCTTTTCTAATGTTGATGATGCCAGAAAAGGCGTTAACGCAGTGTATTCTTATTTTCAACAGGATGCCTTTAGATCCAGACTATCAAATAATATGTGTGGTAATACTGATATTGAAAGAAATTCCGGATGGAATAGTACAGCAGACAGATACCAAATTTGGGATTTAAATGCTTTAGATACAAATGGGGATTTAAATATTGTATGGACATACGCCTATAGAGCTATCAGAGATGCTAATATAGCTATTGACGGAATAAAGCAAAGCGGTAATTTAGAATCTTCAGATGCAAGTGTAAAAAGAACTTTTAATCAATTATTAGGGGAATGTTATGTACTCAGAGCATATTGGTACAGTATGTTAGCCTATTATTTTGGAGATGTACCTTATTTGACGCAAGCCCCTGTCTCAGGGATGAATTTTAATCTTCCTAAATCAAACAGAAATGAAATTTTAACTCAGGAAATTCAAAATATAATTGATATAGAAGAGAGTATGTTATGGGCTGACCAGCTTCCATACGGTATTGAACAAGTGAATCGCGAATATGCTTTAGGGATGATTGCCAGACTATCATTACAAAGAGGCGGATATTATTTGACTCCGGAATTGAATATGGTAAGAGATAGCGATTATTTAGATTATTATCAAATTGCAAAAGATTATACTGAAAAATTAATTACATTAAAGGACAGAGTCTTACCTACAGATTTTAGAAAGATATTCATGAATCAATGTAAGTTTTTAACTCCTTTAAATGAAGAAATTTTATGGGAAGTTCCATTTCCTAAAGGAAGTGGTGATGTAGCATGGAATATCGGAATAACAGTAGATGGAGGACCAACTTCTAAACATGATTATGGTTCGGGTGGTAACTACATGGGAATCCCTGTTACTTATTATTTGTCTTTTGATAGTAAAGATAAACGTAGAGAAGTTACTTGTGCTTTATATAAAATTAATACAGATTTTGTTCCGGAATTTATTTCCAATGTAAATAACATTGCTCAAGGAAAATGGAGCAGACACTTTTTAGATACACCTCCAGGGAAACAATCTGCTAAAGGTACAGGTATTAACTGGCCTATGATGCGTTATGCAGACGTTCTATTGATGTATGCTGAAGCTGAAAATGAATTAAATGGTCCTACTGCTGAAGCTCAATATGCACTTAAAAGAGTACGTCAAAGAGCTTTTGATCAAACGGATTGGATTACTAAAGTGGATGGATATGTTGCTCAGGTATCAGGATCTAAAGCAGCTTTTTTTGATGCAATTGTTGATGAGCGTGCTTGGGAATTTGGTGGAGAAATGATACGTAAATATGAATTAATTAGATGGGGTATTTATTCAGATAAAGTGAAAGAAACTGTGGAAGGTCTGAAGAAATTAGCAGATGAGGCAAATTCAGGTACAGGTACAGGACCTGATTATATGTATTGGAAGTTGAATGAAAATGGTGATTTTGTAGTTTTAAATCCAGATACTAAAGTTGCCACTGCTCCTGATGATACATGGAAAAGACAGCCGTTTTTAATACAATTGTATAACAGTACAACTACTTATCAAGAGTGGATTACTAAGGATTATGCAAAATATTATTTAGATGGACCGAAACCAGGTGTAGCTAGATATATCTTTCCAATACCTGCAATTAATATAGCAAATAGTGATGGTACACTCAAAAATGATGGGTACGAATTTAAATAACCAGTTATAAAAATATAAAGATGAAAAATATAAATAATATTTTAAGTGTAAAGATAATTCTGTTTTTATGCTTAAGCGTTATAGTCTTTAATGCTTGTCAGGCAGACGAAGAAGTATTTGCAAAGACACGTTTGTTTCGACCAGTTCTTTCAGAAGATTTATTTGCTGAAGGTAATGTTGTAATTGTTAACATGGGAAAATTAAAAGAGGCAATTGGTTATACTGTAGAAGTGAGTAGAGATACTTTTAAAACCATTGATTATACTATAAATACTGAAGTAAGCCGTATTGAAATTAACGAGGAACTTATTGGTGAAGAATTATTTTGGAACACCTTGTATCAGATTAGAGCAACTGCTCATGCACAAGACCCTCAGTATGATAGTAAAGTTTCTGACCTAGGGAATGTGAAAACAGAACGTTTTCCAACAATATTAAATATTCCGGCTACTTTTGATGTGACTGATATCGCTGCCAGAGTATCATGGACAGTAGCAGGTGAGGCTGTGACAGGAATCAAAGTTTTTGCAGGGGACGATTTAAAACTTAAGACACCTCTGTTTCCTCAAAAATCTGTTTCTTCTGAAGAACAATTAGCCGGAGTTTCATTTGTTGAAGGATTATCTCCGGAAACAAGTTATCAGATTGCTATTTATAGTGGTACGACACTTAGAGGTTGGGTTGATTATAAAACCAAGGTAGCTGATATAGACCCTAATGGTCCGGGAGTTATTGATATTAGAGCAGATACGAGTCCTTCAGCGATAGATAATGCTTTAGCAACGGCTCCGGAAGGTGCAATTATATTAATAAAAAGAGGGATGACTTATGATATGCCGTCTTATGCAATGAATAAATCAGTAACTATTAGAGCGGCTTATGGTTTTGGCGAACAAAAAGCTAAATTATACAAAGATGGTAATATGAATATTGCATCCGGAACTAATATTGATCATATTCGTTTTATCGATTTGGAAATAAGAGGTAAAAATTATGCTGGAAATTATGTTTTTAATCCATCTAGTGGGAATACCGTCATTAATGAATTAACATTCGACAATTGTAAAATAGGTACATTAAGAGGGGTAGTAAGATTAAGAGGTACAAATGCGCTTATTAATACTTATGAAATTAAAAATTCTGTAGTAGATAGTATCGGAGGTTACGGTTTATTAACCTGTGATACTAATCCGGGTACTCCACAAACAGCTACTGTTAAGAATATTAAATTAACAAACAGTACTTTTAATAAAGTTACCTATTTGATTGTTTCCAGAAACAATTCCGAAAGCATAGCAATTGAAGGATCTACTTTTGCTAATGTAACCAACTATTTCCGTTATCTTGGAGGTGCGGGTAATGAAAATGTGACTAACGGAATTTCTATTAAAAATTCTATTTTTGGTCACGCCTGGGATGAAACCGGTGCAGCAACGACCTGGACAACTGTAGGGATTGTTAATGGTTTAGCTAATACCAGTTTTGATGTGAGTAACAGCTATACTACATCTGATATTACCTGGAGTAAAGAGGTTCCTAATTTGACTCCAAAAACATACTCTAAAAATCAAAGCGATTTATGGGTAGATCCACAAAATAATGATTTCAATTTTAAGGATAAATCTTTTATAGGAAGAATAACTGCGGGTGATCCTAGATGGAGATTGAAATTATAATTATTGGTTTGTATCACTTTTAGGTGAATTCTAAAACAAATCATTTACTTAGTTTCTGCAATACTTTCTAGTATTGCAGAAATCTTAAAGACCTATTAATAACAATAATTAGTTTGTTAGTTTTTTTATTGAGGCATGCTTATTTAATATGCATGCCTCTTTATGTATGCCCCAAATTTAAATAATTTAAATACCTTAAAAAGATGAAATTAATAAACCTTATTTTTTTAGTATTCTTAACCACTAACTGTAGCAAGGACTCCGGCTCCGAAAAAGAAACTGTTATTGAGGAAGTAACAGAAAAGCCGGTACAAACTAATGAAGAAGCTTTTGCTTTTCCGGGAGCTCAGGGATTCGGACAAAAAACAACCGGAGGAAGAGGTGGAAAAGTTTTATTTGTTACTAATTTAAATGATTCCGGTACAGGGAGCCTAAGAGCCGCTGTAGAAACAACCGGAGCACGTATTATACTTTTTAAAGTATCAGGAAACATCAGTCTTAAATCAGCCTTAAAAATTAACAATCCCGACATAACTATAGCTGGTCAATCAGCTCCGGGTGACGGAATCTGTGTTAAAGATTATCCTGTTACTGTAGCTGCTGATAATGTTATTATTCGCTATATACGGTTCCGAATGGGCGATGAAGCTCAGCAGGAAGGTGACGCATTAGGCGGACGGTTTCATAAAAATATCATTGTAGATCATTGTTCTATGAGCTGGTGTACCGATGAATGTGTTTCTTTTTATGCCAATGAAAATACCAGTGTTCAATGGTGTATTATTTCCGAAAGTTTAAAAACTTCCTTTCATGTCAAGGGTTCTCATGGTTATGGTGGCGTTTGGGGAGGTAGAAATGCGTCTTTCCATCATAATCTTTTAGCACATCACGATAGCCGGAATCCAAGATTAGGCGAAGAAGCAGGCAAAGCATTTGCTTTGACAGATTTAGTCGATTTGAGAAATAACGTAATCTACAATTGGGGAGGAAACAGCTGTTATGGAGGCGAAGCGATGAATGTAAACATCATCAACTGTTATTACAAACCCGGTCCAATGACTTCTAAAACAACACGTATTGTATCCATTGATAAAAATAAAATTTCTGGAACTGAAGTCTACAATATTTGGGGCAAATTTTATATCAGCGGAAATTATGTGGATGGAAGTCCGGCTACAACCGAAAACAATTGGGATTTAGGAGTCTACAATCAATTTCACTCCAGTTATGGGACTGTTTCTGATGCAGATAAAACAGCAATGAAATTAGCTCAGCCATTAGATATAAAAAATAATGTGACCACCCATACTGCTGTTGTTGCTTACGACAGAGTGCTGGCCTATAGTGGGGCTAATTTAGTACGGGATGCTGTTGATAAACGTATTGTAGACAATGTTAAAAACAATACTTATTCATTTGAAGGTTCAAATGGAGGAACTAAAGGCGCTATTGATTCTCAAAAGGATGTAGGCGGATGGCCTGAACTAAAAAGTACAACTCCTTTGTTAGATAGCGATAATGACGGAATGCCGGACGAATGGGAAGTTAAAATGAAACTTAATCCTAAAAAGGCTAATGCTAACGGAAAGGAACTCAGTACCGCTTATGATAATATAGAAGTATATGTTAACAGCTTAGTTGACGCAGTAAATTCAGGACAATACAATTAATTGATTTTAATAATATTTAATAATAAAAAATATGAAAAAAAGTATAGCTTTATTAGGTTTAGTATTCTTGTTTTTGTTTTCCTGTTCGAAAGACGACGATATGGATAAAGAAGTACAAGTAAAAACAATTGTAATTAATGGTAATAATGCACTGACCAGTACACCTAAGCCGCTTACAGTGACTGTGCTTCCTACAGATGCAAGTCAAAAAGAAGTAGAGTGGAGCGTTTCTGATTCTGAAGTTGCAGTAATTACCGAAACCGGAATACTAACCGGAATAAAAAACGGAACAGTAGAGGTTACTGCCAAGGCTACAGACGGATCAGGGGTTAAAGGAAGCAAAACGTATACTGTTTCGGGTATAACAACACCTACAGTATTTGTAGAAAATATAACGATTACAGCAGCTACAATCTCCAACGGTCAGCCATTACAGTTAACAACACAGATTACTCCTGCAAATGCGACTAACAAAACGCTTACCTGGACTATTTCAAATCAGGCTATAGCAACTATTAGTGCTACGGGATTATTGACCCCTAAAACCAATGGTACGGTAACTGTAACAGCAACCACTACTGATGGAAGTGGAAAAAGTACTCAAATTGATATAACTATTTCGGGCGTTTCGTTCCAAACGACAGTAAGAGGCGAAAGCATTTTGTTATGGCAAAGAAGTAATGGAGGCTGGGGAAAAGCTATTCCTGATTTAAATGATTACAATGTAGCACCAACAGCTCAGGAAAAAACTACTGCATTGGCTACAAAAAACAATACCGATACAACCATCGATAACGGACACGTGGTAACGGAATTGAGATGGTTACTGGCCGACTATAAAACAACTCAGAACCCGAATTATTTGGCTGCTGCCGAGAAAGCAATCGACTGGCTGTTTTTAGCACAATATGCTAATGGTGGCTGGCCACAATACTATCCGGACAAAAGTGGTTACAGACATCAGATAACCTATAATGATAATGCTATTGCGAATGTGATGAATTTGATGTGGGATATTATAAAAGGGAAAAACAATTTAGATCTGGTAAATACAGCTTATAAAGAGAAAGCAACTACCGCTTTTAACAAAGGAATTGATATTATATTGAAAACTCAAATTACGTATAAAGGCAAGAAAACAGTGTGGTGTGCACAACATGATGAAGTAACACTGCTGCCTGCATTAGCCAGATCCTATGAACTGCCATCTTTTAGTGGCTCAGAATCTGTGGCTATTGTACGTGTTTTGATGCTTGTAGAACAACCATCTGCAGCAGTAAAACAAGCGGTGAAAGATGCCGTTGACTGGTTTAACGGAGCCAAAATTTTTGATATCAAGACAGAAAAAATTAATGATTCTTCTCAGCCGTCAGGTCAGGATGTTGTGGTGGTTGCTGCACCCGGCAATGTAATCTGGGCAAGATTTTATGATTTAACGAATAATTTACCAATGTTTTGCGGTCGAGATGGAATTCCAAAAACTACATTGGCAGAAATTGAAAATGAGAGAAGGGTAGGGTATTCCTGGTACGGTAACTGGCCATCCGGTTTAATTGGTTCAGAATATACCAATTGGAAAGCGAAACATGGTTTATAAATGAATCTACTTTAAGATTTTTTTATAAAATTTGACCAACTAAAAACCATCATTAACCAACCAAAAAGAGAATAGTAATAGCTCAATACTTTTTTTATGCTATAAAGTTATTTTTATAAGCCCGGTATCCCGGGCTGCTATTACTATTCTCTTATGTTTATTTTCAATCAATTATGGGAAAAAACATTACTTTTTTTAAAATCGGAATACTCTTTCTGATTTTGGGGTTGCATTGTCAATCCTTTGCTCAATCGGTAAATACCACGGCAACAGTCAGCTGGGCATTTAATTCAGGAACGGCAAACCAGCTTCCTACTTATGGTTCCGGAACTGAGAGTTATTTTAAACCGGCTTTGGTTACACTGGCAAGCAATTATGTTTATAACGGTACAACCACTCCCAATGCGTCCACTGTAACAGCCGACCCCACTTTAGCGGGCGTGGTTTTTACAAATATAAAATGTGCCTTAGCATCAGGTAACTCTCCCGTAGGAGCAGTAGCAGAAAATTTATTAGCTTATAGTATTACACCGGTAACAGGATTAGATTTTAAACCTAGTTCGATTTCGTTCAATTGTCTGCGTTTTGGTACTGGCTCCGGTCTTATTGATTTGTATTGGAAATCTAATGACGGAACTACTACAACCTCAACATTAATACAGGCTAATATTAAACCCGCACGTGATGGAGCTATAGTAGCGGGAGATAATACCACCTCCGTAAATATTGATTTAGCATCATTGGCTTTACCAACATCTACAAAAGAATGTACTTTAGAGGTCTATATACATAGTCTGGGTTCCGGAAAATCAGTTGGTCTGTCCAATATAAAAATCAATGGAACTATTAAAGGAAGTGTTGCTGCTGTAACAACTTATACCTTAACAACCTCAGCTGTTCCAGAAACAGGAGGGAGTGTCAGTAATCTTCCGGTAGGCAGCATTCATGATGCAGGAACTTCGATTACAGTTACTGCTGCTAAAAACTTTGGTTATGCTTTTTCACATTGGGAAAACCCGGCTGGTCAACAAATATCGACAGACAATCCTTATACCTTTGCCATAGCAGCTGATACATCGCTAAAAGCAGTTTTTAATGTAAGAAACACCTATGCACTTAACCTGACGGTGAACGGTGGTAAAGAGTATATGGTAACTGCGACTCCCGCAGGTACTGAAGTGGGAGCTGTGATGAAATATGAAGAAGGGACCAATGTTTTGATTAAAGCATCCGCTAATCCGATAATGAGTTTTTCTAATTGGGGAACGGGGGAAACTACTTCGGAACTGTCAGTAGTGATGAATCAGGACAAGACAGTCAATGCGGTATTTAGCGTGGTTGATTATGTAGTGGGCTGGGATTTCTACAAAACGGGAAGTTCAGGACGTGTGGCAGATTTTGCTTCAAAAACAGATAATACTGCTTCAGCATTGGTGTTGAGAAAAGCAGATGGAACAAATACTTCCTGGTTGGGCAAATCAGTGTCAGAAGGAGGTAATTATGGAAGAGGTTCCGCTGTAAACTGGAGGCTTATAGATGATAAATATTATTATCAGATTAGCTTTAATGCCACCGATTTTATCAATATGAGTGTTCGTGCAGGTTTGTTGTTTAATTATGTTGCTTATTCTGTGCAAAATGTGGAATATTCTCTGGATGGAACCAATTTCACTCCCCTAGGTAGTTATACACTGACTACTCCACAAGTTTGGAATGACCAGACTTTTAATTTGCCTGCTGATGCTAATAACGCTCCGTTAGTTTATATCCGCTGGATTCCGGATTATACATCGCCTAGAATTGGTGCCGGAACAACTAATGACGGCACCTCTATTTCTGATATTTATGTATTAGGTTCACAGGCTATTGTTAATGATGGTGTTGCTCCTGTTTTGACCGCGAGCATTCCTGCAAATGGAGCTGCAACTGCATCAACAAGCGGGAATATTGTACTTAATTTTGACGAGAAAATCCAAATAACAGCAGCTGTTACTGCTATGCTCGGAAGTAAAACTTTAACCCCGGTAGTTTTTGGTAAAACAATAAGTTTTCCTTATACAGGCTTAGATTATAATACTAATTATACTTTTACACTTGCTGGCGGTGTAGTGTCTGATTTATCAGGAAATACGTTAACTACTCCTGTTTCTTTCTCATTCACTACTTTAAACAAGCCGGTGGTGACTAAGAAAAAGTATGATTTTATCGTAGGTGTCAATGGTGATTTTGCGGCAGCAAAAGCAGCAGCTCAGGCTAATGCTTCCACCGGGGAACGTTTCTTTATCTTTTTCCCTGATGGAGAATATGATTTGGGTAATACAACTGGAGATGCTACACAGCAAACCTCTATTGGTATTCCAAATGTATCTTACATTGGACAAAGCGCAGATGGAGTTATCCTGTTTAATAAACCTTTGGCAGCAAATGAAGGTATTGGAACTACACCAACTATTAATTTCCTTTCTTCGTCAACCAATATTTATATGCAGGATATAACCCTTTTGAACAAAATGGATTATCGTACAGGAACTTTCACAGGACGCGCTGTTGCTCTTCGGGATCAGGGCGACAGAAATATTTATAAAAATGTGAAACTGCTAAGCAATCAGGACACTTACTATACCGGAAATAACAGATACTACCTGGAAACAAGTGAAATTCACGGAACTGTAGATTTTATATTTGGTGGCGGTGATGTGTTTTTTAATGAATGTACGATGTATTTAGAGGATAGATCAGGCAATGTTGTTACTGCAAATGCAAGTAGTGCAGATCGTAATTGGGGATATGTTTTCAGTAATTGTACTATTGATGGTTTTGGTGTTAATAACAGCTCTTACAGACTGGGTCGTCCGTGGAATGGTCAGCCTAAAGTTGCCTATATTAATACAAAAATGAAGGTGCTTCCAACAGCAAATGGATGGGGTGATCCTATGAATGTTGTTCCTTATCGTTTTGCGGAATACAATAGTCAGACTACCACAGGAGGAATTGTAGATTTAAGCAATCGCCGTACTTCTTACACAAAAGATGCCACTACAGTGGTACTCAATCCTGTACTCACAGAAACACAGGCATTAACTTACACTATTGAGAATGTTTTGGGAGGAAATGATAGCTGGCAACCTAAACTATACACGGATCAGGCTGCAAAACCTAATAACGTAGTGCTTAACGGAACAACACTTGCATGGGACAATAATAATTATGTATTGGGTTGGGCTGTTTTCAAGGATGGACTATTTGTTGATTTTGTAACAACAAACAGTTACCTAATCCCTGCAGCAACGGTATCTGGTAAATATACAGTCAGAGCAGCTAATTCTATGGGAGGACTGGGTTCAGCATCAAATGAAATTACTATTAGCTGTCCGGATGTTTCAGCTTCTCCAATTGTTACTGCAGCAAATATCTCGCAAATAGCAGTAGGTACTACACTTCAATTATCGCATCCCATTTCTGGTGGAACATGGACAAGTAGTGCAACTGCTACAGCAACAATCGATGCGAATGGTTTGCTTACAGCTTTAGCCTCGGGAACTACTACTATTACTTATACTTTATGTACTAATTCTATAACAAAACAAATTGTCGTTGCAGCAGTAGAATCAGATAGTGATAATGACGGAGTGCCTGATAGTAAGGATTTATGTCCAAATACTACATCCGGTGCTGCAGTAGATGCGAATGGTTGCTTTACTTTGGCTTCTGATAATTTTTCAATAGAGGTTATTGGAGAAAGTTGTAAGGATAAAAAGAACGGGAAAATAATTATTGCTGCTAAAAAAGCATTGAATTATACTACAGTGATTAACGGAGTGACCTATAATTTTACTACTGCTAAAACAATTGAAAATGTCACGCCCGGAATGTATGATTTCTGTATTGCTGTTGCTTCTGAATCCTATAGCCAATGCTTTAATGTAGCGGTGGAAAGCGGAACGAATATAACTGCTAAAACAGCCATGGTTTCGGATAAACTTTCAGTAGATATTGAAAAAGGTACAGCACCTTATACTGTTTTGCTAAATGGAAAAAATGTATTAGAAACTACTGCTGCTTCTTTTTCAATTGATGTAAATCCCGGAGATTTAGTTCAGGTTCAGACGGCAATTGCCTGTGAAGGAACAATCAATTCAAAAATCGATAATGCTTTGTTGGTGGCTTATCCAAATCCAACTACAGCAGCTTTTGATATTGATATCCCTCTTGGGCTTGATAATGTAAAAGTGGACTTGCTGGATGTTAAATCGCAATTAATTTCCTCTGACAGCTACAAAGTAACTGATGGGAAAGTCCAAATGAATCTGGAGTCTAATCCTGTAGGTGTTTATTTTGTCAGGGTGTATTTATCTGAGGAGACAGCAGTATTCAGAATTATAAAAAAATAATAAAATGAGAAAATATTTATTCCCAATATGTTGTGCTTTGTTATTAATGTCTTGTGGAGGCGGAGACGATAATTCAGATCCTGTTACTGAAAATAAAGCACCTTCAATCCCCGGTTTAGTGACACCAGCAAATAATTTATTGTGTATTGATAATGTAGTGGTTTTTGAATGGAATGCTGCATCTGATCCGGATTTTGATGCTATAACTTACCAAATTGAAGTTGCTAAAGACAATCAGTTTAAACAAATTGATTACACTAATTCCGCATCAGGAACAACTAAAAGCATTTCATTAGAAAAAGGGATGCGTTATTATTGGAGGGTAAAAGCAATAGATTCACAAAATTTATCCGGTAAATATTCGGAGGTATTTCAGTTTTATACCGAAGGTGTCGGATTAACCAATCATTTGCCTTTTGTCCCGTCGCTTGTAAAACCGGAATTGTCTTCGGTTTTAACGACTAATTCAGTCATTTTAGAATGGGATGCTTCGGATGTAGATGCAAATGATGTACTTACTTATGATGTGTATTTTGGAACAACAAATCCGCCAACTGCAAAGATTTCTTCTAATCAAAGTCTGAAAACTTATACTCAGAGTCTGAATTCTTCAGGAACATACTATTGGAGTGTGGACGTAAAAGATCAAAAAGGAGGAATTTCAAAAGGGCAGGTTTGGAGATTTGTTAAAAATTAGTTTTTTAAATTATATAAAGCTATTCGGGATTAATTTTTCGAATAGCTTTATATTTATATTTTTCTAAAAAAGGAGTCATTGTTTAAAAAAATAAATAAATCATGTAATATTAGTATTGCAAAACAATAAAGAATGAACAAAATTAAAATTATTACCAGTTGTTTAGTAGTTTCGATAGCCGTTTTTCAGGGAAATGCACAGCAAAAATTAAAATTACACTACGATAAACCATCCACTAATTGGAATGAAGCATTGCCAATAGGAAACGGTCGTTTGGGGGCAATGGTTTTTGGAAACCCGGAAAAAGAAGAGCTGCAATTAAACGAAGAAACCGTTTGGGCGGGTGAACCCGGTAATAATGTGCCTAAAAATGTTTATTCTAATATTGAAGAAATAAGAAAATTACTTTTCGAAAATAAAAATAAAGAAGCTCAGGATTTAGCCAATAAAACTTTCCCTAGACAAGCTCCAAAAGATTTAAACTACGGAATGCCGTATCAAACTGTAGGAAGTTTGTGGATTGAATTTCCGGGTCACGAAAATTATTCTGATTATAAAAGGGATTTGGATATAGAAAAAGCAGTTTCGTCTGTAAGCTATGAAGCCAATGGTGTTAATTATAAACGGGAAATATTTGCTTCCTTTGCTGATGATGTCATTGTAGTGAGACTGACTGCCGATAAGAAAGAAAGCATTAGTTTTTCATTGTCAGCTACAAGTCCGCAACTGATTAGTAATTTTAAAACTCAGGATAACAAACTCTTTTTTGAAGGAACAACCGGAGATGCCGATAATAAAAAAGGGAAAATAAAATTCGTAGGAGAAGCAGCCTGTACGCTAAAAGGAGGAAGATTAACAGCTACAGCAGATAAACTTACCATCACCAATGCCGATGAGGTTATTATACGAATTTCGATTGCAACCAATTTTAGGAATTACAAAGAGCTGTCGGTTGATGCAACCGAAAAAGCTACTGCCATTTTAGAAAAAGCTTCGAAAAAAAACTATGCTGAATCTTATCAAAACCACGTTGCAGCCTACCAAAAGTATTTTAACAGAGTTTCTTTGTATCTGGGAGATTCGCCTCAGTCCGATAAAACTACTGATGTAAGAATTAAAGAATTTGCTACTTCTTATGACCCGCAATTGGTGGGGCTATATTTTCAGTTTGGAAGATACTTGTTGATTTCCAGTTCGCAGCCCGGAAATCAGCCGGCGAATCTTCAGGGAATTTGGAATCATAAATTAAATCCTTCGTGGGACAGTAAGTATACGGTAAATATTAATACCGAAATGAATTATTGGCCTGCCGAAATAACAAATCTGAGTGAAATGCACCAGCCGTTATTCAGTATGCTGAAAGATTTAGCCCAGACAGGAAAAGAAAGTGCTTCCGAAATGTACCATGCCCGTGGTTGGAACATGCACCATAACACTGATTTGTGGCGCATGACAGGAGTAGTAGACGGTGGTTTTTATGGGCTTTGGCCAATGGGTGGTGCATGGCTTACGCAGCATTTGTGGCAACACTATTTATATACTGGTGATAAAGCATTCTTACAAGAGTATTATCCGGTTTTAAAAGGGGCAGCCCAGTTTTATCTGGATGTGCTTCAGGAAGAACCGGAACACAAATGGCTGGTTGTTGCTCCGTCCATGTCTCCCGAAAATACGTATGAAAGCAGTGTGGGCGTTTCTGCGGGAACAACCATGGATAATCAGTTGGTTTTTGATGTATTCAATAATATACTTAATGCTTCTGAAATTTTAGAAACAGATAAACCATTTGCTGATTCGGTTGCTGTTGCTCTAAAAAGATTGCCTCCAATGCAAATTGGTAAACTTTCGCAATTGCAGGAATGGCTTCATAACTGGGACAAACCAAATGATCATCACAGGCATATTTCACATTTATATTGTCTGTTTCCATCGGGACAAATTTCACCATTCCGAACTCCGCAATTGGTCGAAGCAGCAAAGAATACGCTGATTTCCAGAGGGGATGTTTCCACAGGATGGTCTATGGGCTGGAAAGTAAACTGGTGGGCTCGATTACTGGATGGAAACAGAGCTTTCAAATTAATAAAAGATCAACTAAGTCCCGCGCCACTTGAAACAAAAGGACAACAGGGAGGAACCTATCCCAATCTTTTAGATGCACATCCACCTTTTCAAATTGATGGAAATTTTGGCTGTACTGCCGGAATTACTGAGATGTTGTTACAAAGTTATGATGGCGTAATTTATGTACTTCCGGCTTTACCGGATAATTTTAAAAACGGTAAAGTTACGGGTTTAAAAGCCAGAGGTGGTTTTGAAATAGATATCGAATGGGTAAACGGAAAGCTAAAACAGCTAAATGTGAAATCGGAGTTGGGAGGAAATTGCAGATTGCGTCTGGCTTCGGATATTATGCTTGAGGGAGAAACAAATTTGGCTGTTGCCAAAGGAGAAAATACCAATCCTTTTTTCCAAATTTCCACAATCAAAGAACCGCTAATTTCAGAAAAAGCAAATTTAAAAGGATTTAAAATTCCTGAAACCAAGGAATACGATTTTAATACCCTTGCCGGAAAAACCTATAGTTTTAAAGCGAAATAATTAAAAAAATCAATAGGGATGGACTTTAGCCTAATAAATGGGTTTATGTTTTAATTTATAAAGTGTTTTTTATAAATTCATTCCAAGAAATATTAATTTAAAAATTACCGATGAAAAAATTAGGATTGTATTGTACAAACAAAAAATTAAAAACTATATCGTTTTTGTTTTTTGTGATTTGTTATCAAAATCTAAACGCACAATATTTAAAAGGTCTCACCCAAGTAAGAGATACATCTTTTGCGACAGCGAGTGCTTTTAAAAAAACATTGAAATACCATCCTAATACCACGATGGTTCCTGAAATGCATTTTGAAAATGTAAAGCAAAAAAACAATATTACCTATTGTAGTTATGGCAAACGCAAAATGAAATTGGATGTTTTTTATGATAAAAATGCAACGCAAAAGCAAACTGCAATTATCATTATCCACGGTGGAGGCTGGCGTTCCGGGAACAGGCAACAACACCATCCGATGGCACAAAAATTAGCGAGTTTAGGGTATGTGTGTTTCACTCCGGAATACCGACTTTCGACTGAGGCACTTTTTCCGGCTGCTATTTATGATGTGAAAGCTGCCATACGTTGGGTTCGAAAAAATGCCAGTCAATACAATGTTAATCCTAATCAGATTGTAGCATTGGGGTTCTCTGCCGGAGGCGAAATGGCAGCCTTTATGGGAACAACAGCGAATATGCCACTGTTTGAGGGTGTGGTAACCAATTCCGATTCTCAGTCTCAGGTAAATGCGGTAGTCGATATTGACGGAACGTTATCTTTTGTGCATCCTGAAGGAGGAGAAGGGGATGAAAGTAAAAATGTTTCTGCAGGAACTTATTGGTTTGGTTATACTAAAAAAGACAATCCAAAACTCTGGGAAGCCGCATCACCTTTAAGTTATGTAAGTGCACAAACCCCTCCCTTTGTTTTTATCAATAGTTCTGTAGCGCGAATGCATGCCGGCAGAGATGATTTTAGAAAAGTGCTGACCGAAAACGGGATCTATTCCGAAGTGCATGAATTTGAAAACTCACCACATACTTTTTGTTTGTTCGAGCCTTGGTTTAGTCCTACCATTGGATATATTGATAGTTTCTTGAAAAAAGTTTTTAAGAAATAAAAAGTAAGTTTTATAAAATAACAAAGCCTCAAAATTATTTTTGAGGCTTTGTTATTTTAGTTTGCACGGGCGGAGGGATTCGAACCCCCATCAACGGTTTTGGAGACCGCTATTCTACCCTTGAACTACGCCCGTAGTAAAAGTTTTGTGGGCGCAAATATAGTTTTATTTGGTAAAATAACTAATACCAAAAACAAGTATAACCAATAAATTTTAGCTGTTTTTGATAACCAATTGGTTGTCAGTAAAATGATTTTTTAAATTCATCATACCTAAGAATCCTATTGTAAGCAAAACCATTTTATGTTTGCTAATTGACTTTTTTCTCCAAATAGAAAAAGTTTTTACGATATAGAAAAACAAATCTTCAATTTAGCACTAAACCTGCATCTTGCCCAGATAAGATGTTGACGGTAGTTTTTAGTACTGCTTCTTAAATCCTTACTCTTTATTAAATATTTTCTTTCTGTGATTTATACCCCAATCTTTAAGCGCAAGGATTATCGGATTTAATGTAGCTGCATAAGGCGTCAGTTTATACAAGATTTTTACTGGATAATCGTCTATCACAATTCTTTTGATGAGCAGGTGTTCCTCCAAATCCTTCAGCTCTTTTGCCAAAACTTTTGGTGTTAAGCCATCGATGCTATCCTGAATATCCGTAAATCTTTCATTGCCAAAACCCAATGAAATAATAATTTGCAATTTCCATTTGCCATTGATAACCTCTAAGGTGTCGCGCACGGGTATCACAGTTTCCAGACAGTTATTGTATCTTTTTTTTACAGACATACTTATTTGGTTTTTACTTTCCTTTAGGAAAGTACTATACAAAGGAAAGTTATTTTTAGTAAATTTGCAAGAGAAATTATAAGACAGACTACATAGATAAATACTGCGGTATTAACTCTTTAAAAATAATAGTCAATAGACACGGTCTTAATATTTGGTATCGGACCGATTGGTAAAGATGAAGACCAGGATTTTGAGAATCAGATGCTATTGGGGCTTATTGTTAGAATTTCTTAAGTAAAGATTAACAGCATCTCAGAATATATGAAGAAAGAAAAAATAGGATATTCCATTTTAGAACTAGCTGTAGTTTCCCAAGATGACACTATACAACAAACGCTGCACAAGTCATTGGCGCTTGCTAAAGAGGCGGAAGCTTCAAACTACAAACGCATTTGGTTTGCAGAGCACCATAATTCAGATAATATTGGCAGTAGCGCTACCTCTTTGCTTATTGGGTATGTCGCAGAAAACACTAACAGCATAAGAGTAGGGTCAGGAGGGATTATGCTTCCCAACCACTCTCCCCTAATTATAGCGGAACAATTTGGAACTTTGGCGCATTTGTATCCTGACAGGATTGATTTAGGTCTGGGGCGGGCACCGGGTACAGATCCTCAAACTGCCCAAGCTATACGATCTGATTTTATGCAGGCAGCGCATTCATTTCCCGGGGAGATAAAGAAAATTCAGCAATACTTTTCTCTGGAAAATAAAAACTCGAATGTACGAGCTACCATTGCGGAAGGTACAAATGTGCCCCTTTATATATTAGGCTCCAGCACAGATAGTGCTCACTTGGCAGCAAAAGAAGGCTTGCCTTATGCCTTTGCGAGTCATTTTGCATCCACACACTTACAGAATGCTTTAAGGATATACGAACAGGAGTTTCAACCTTCTGAATTTCTCCAGCAACCTTATAAAATTGCAGGAGTCAACGTTTATATAGCAGACACAGACGAAGAAGCCGAACGCATGTTCACCAGCTTAATCAGAATGTTTATGTCAGTATTAACGGGAGCCAGAGAGCCCCTGCATCCGCCAACAGCAATGACAGAGGAATTGGCTGCCATGTTTAATCACACTTCTTTAAATCAAATGCTGAAATATTCTTTTGTAGGAAATAAACAGACCGTGAAAAGTCAGATTCAGGTTTTTCTTGATGAAACTGGAGTGGATGAACTGATAGCGGTATCTACAGCATACGCCTTAGAAGACCGGTTGAAATCTGTTAGACTATTTGCAGAAATTATGACCGAAATAAACCTCAATGATAGCGAGTTGTATAAAGCCAAATAGCTCTTTTTGCAAACGATTGAAATTCTTTTTCATTCAAAGAAATTCAATAAAACATTCATTTAAATTTTAATAAAAAAAGCATCAACTATGGAAGAAAATAGTTTAAAAAATAATCTTCATGGATCTATAGCCGAATCGCCATCTTTTCACAAAGTGGTTCGAGAAAGAACATCTTGTCGAGGCTTCCTACCGGATCAAGTACCTTCAGACATCCTAAATTCTGTCCTAGAAGAAGCTTCTTTAGCTCCCTCAAACTGCAATACACAACCTTGGGAAACCCACGTGGTTTCTGGAGACAAGCTTAAACAATTATCGGAAGCCATCTTAAAAGCGGATGAGGCAGGAAATATGTCGCCTGATTTCAGCTTTGATGCAGCTGAGTTTTATGGGCGTTATGATGAACGTAGGTTTGACCAAGGCAAAGCACTTTATGAAGCGTTTTCTGTTAAACGTGAAAATAAAGAAGGTCGAAAAGAAGTTTCAAATCAAAATTATAAATTTTACAATGCGCCACATTTAGCCATTCCATTCATGCCTTCATTTGGTGATAATGTACGTGTTGGCGGAGATATTGGAATGTATGGTCAAAACTTTCTTTTGTCTCTTACGGCTCACGGATTAGCAGGAGTACCGCAAACGGCTGTAGGTTTTTTTGCTGATACTGTAAGGGAAATATTGAATGTTCCAAAAGAACTTAGAATGTTATTCGGAATTTCTTTCGGTTATGCAGATCCAAGTGCACCCGGTAACAGCTATAAACTTGGCAGAGACCCGATTTTCAGAACAGTTGTTTTTCATCAGTAATACATTTTTTCTAATGGATAAAGCAAAAATGAACAAAAAGAAAATGATACTGGGTGTGGTTCTGGGGAATAACTTCGGAAATAATCCCGCCACCTGGCGAAAGTCACACATTGATCCCAGCTCATATACGAACATTGATGCTACGGTAAAGCAGGCAAGGACAGCGGAACGAGGCGGAATGGATTTTATTTTCCTACCCGACCGTCTCTTCATGCGTGGAAACCCTGCCTTGTCACCTCCCATATTCAACATTGACCCGATCATCACTCTTTCGGCAGTAGCCCAGGCGACCGAACGTATTGGGCTGATTGGTACGGCATCCACCACCTTCACAGAGCCGTATCTCTTGGCCCGTCAACTCAAGGCACTCGATGTTATTAGTCGAGGCAGGGCAGGATGGAATGCCGTCCCAAGCTACGAACCCGAAGCCTTCGCCAACTTTGGTATGACATTGCCACCACGGGAAAAAAAGTATGAGCGGCTCCACGAAGTGATACACCTCGTACAGGCACTCTGGGGAAGCTGGGGCGAAAAGGCAGGGAAGCCCGACCAAGCCGGCATGTTCGCTAACCCAGCTTATATTCGACCTGTCAACCTTCAGAGAAGACATGTTGGGGCACGCGGACCACTACCTGTCCCTCCATCAGAGCAAGGTCAGCCAGTCATTATGATGCCTGTAACCAGTGGATATGGACTAAAGGCAGCTGGCATGTACGCCAATCTAGTTATTGGAATGCCATCTAGTATGGAACAACACCGGGCTATGCGCCAAACCTTGCAAGAGGCAGCGGTGCAGGCTGGCCGTGGACCAGAGGAAATAAAGTTTGTTGTATTTGCCCCTTATACGGGTTTAACGGCTGAGCAGGTAGCTGACCACCTACAAGAATTGTTTGAGGCTGAGGCGGTAGATGGGTTTGTGATGAACTTTGACGATTTTCATACTGAAATAGATGAATTTGTTGAACGTGTTATACCTATTCTGCGCAAACGCGGTCTAATTCCCGACGGCTACCAAGGAAAGACCCTCCGCGATCATTTGGAACTGCCATCACAGTACGGACTCGATCCTCGTATCGTGTCTAATTTATAAGTTAGGTACTACAGCTACAGCATAAATTCTTGAGGAATCAATGCTTTCAGTTTTATTTGTCAAATTATTACAAATGGTTCAGGTGCAACTTGTTGAAAATGAGTTTCTTTGTCTTTTATTTTGTTGTAAAATTTCATATATTTGAAATACTTAAAAAATAAATCAATATGGATGAGTTAGTTACTTTAACAGAAGAAGACTTGCAAACACGCTCTTCCTATTTGTGTAAAATTGCAAGCGAGAAAAAATTCAGTTTTGGTTGGGAAGATATGGAAAGCCATTTTGAGCTGTTCATTGAAGAAGAGACGGGATTGCGGATTTTTGATGAAATTGTATTAGTTAGTGGTGTACCAACCTTAGAAAGGACACATCGGTTTTATGATATTATCGAAAATGAACTGGATAAATACTAGTTTTTTGCCGCTGCAAAAAAAAACGAGCCATAAAGATTGTTTATGGCTCGTTTTTTTATTTCAAAATTTGATTGATTGCATCCAGTTCTTCTTTGGTAAAACTAATATTATCCAATGCCTTAATAGAATCGGTAATTTGTTCCGGTTTACTGGAGCCAATAAGTACCGAGGTAATCCGTTCATCTCGTAATAACCAGGCGAGTGCCATTTGGGCTAATTTTTGACCTCTTTCTCTGGCAATGTTGTTCAGAGCAATGATTTTTTCAATTCGTTCAGGGGTAATATGGTCGGCTTTTAGGAATTGTCCGCTGGTGGCTACTCTCGAATCGGCAGGAATGCCGTTCAAATATTTGTCGGTTAATAATCCCTGTGCTAAAGGCGAAAACGGAATGCAACCCACTTGTTCTTTGCCTAGTAAATCCAAAAGTCCGTCTTCAACCCAACGCTCAAACATCGAATATTTGGGTTGGTGAATCAGGCAGGGAGTTCCCATTTCTTTTAAAATTTTGAAAGCTTTTGCGGCTTCTGCCGGACGGTAGTTGGAAATACCAACATACAACGCTTTTCCTTGTTGAACAATCAAATTCAAAGCTGCCATGGTTTCCTCTAATGGTGTTTCCGGATCGGGTCTGTGATGGTAAAATATATCCACATATTCCAAGTCCATTCTTTTTAAACTTTGGTCTAAACTGGAAACCAGATATTTCTTCGAACCCCAATCGCCATACGGACCGTCCCACATGGTGTAACCCGCTTTTGAAGAAATAATCATTTCATCTCTGTAATTTTTGAAATCTATTTTCAAAATTTTCCCAAAACAAGTTTCAGCTGATCCCGGTGGTGGTCCGTAATTATTGGCCAGATCAAAATGGGTGATTCCATTGTCAAAAGCTGTTTTTATCAGGTTTCTGCTGTTTTTAAAATCGCTGTTTTCCCCGAAGTTGTGCCATAATCCTAATGAAAAGGCAGAGAGTTTTAATCCTGAATTACCACATCTGCGGTATTCCATTTTATCGTATCGATTTGTCGCTGGTTGATATTCCATTTGTTGAATGTTTTCCATAATCGTTTACGAAAATAGAATTTTATTTTGGAATAATGGAGCAGGTTTTTTTATATTATAGTTCGGTTTATAATTTGATTCTTTTTTTATTTGCTAAAATTTTTATGTTAAAATTTTAAGATATTCGAAAATTGATTATTTATTTTTAGATTTGACCCACTAACCCCTAAACTATATTTTAATGGCATTTGTAAATAAATACAATGACCTGGATCTTGTGAAGCGTCTTCAGGAAAACGATGAGGGGGCTTTGACAATTATCTATAAAGAATATTGGGAAATCATGTATCTGGCAGCTTATAACCTTGTTAAAGATAAGTCCGTGTGTGAAGATATTGTTCAGGAAGTATTTATTTCATTATGGCAAAGGAGAGAAAAGTTACAGATAAAAGCTTCTTTGAAAAGTTATTTGTACACCAGTACGGTTTATAAAGTTTATGATCATTTTAATAAAAATAAAAAAATGCTGAAGGATGAGTTGTTTGATAATTTCGAAAATAAAATTGAATCTTCTAATCCGGAAACCAAATTAATGCATGAAGAATTAATGCATCATTTTGATACTATTGTAGATTCTTTACCGGATAAATGCAGGGAAGTTTATAAGCTGAGCAGAGAGAGTATGTTGTCTAATAAAGAAATAGCGGAGCAATTAAATATTTCGCAACGTACAGTTGAAGGGCATATTTCTAAGGCACTTAAAATTTTAAAAGAATCACTTGGAGTGGTTGTGAGTATTGAGTTTATCTTATATTTTTTCAGATAAAAATTTTATATGTGTAAAAAAAAGTAAAAAAAAATACAAATAGAGCAGGTGTGAAACGTTTTTTTGGAGACTTAGTATTATAAGCATACAAAAAAAAGCGAACAAATGAGCTCAGGTCCCCAAAAATATTTTTCAGAATTACTTACTAAACTTCAGGAAGGTTCTATCACTAAAACGGAGTTGGAAAAACTATTACATTTCTTTTTAAACAATCAGGAAATCAAAGATTGGCCTGCTTATTTAGGCTCCAAAGAAGAAGTAGAACAAAGAATTTATGAAAAAATCCAATCAGAATTAAATTTTGATAAAAAGAAAGTAGTCCCAGTACTTCCGTTGTATAAAAAACCGCTGTTCAGATATGTGGTTGCAGCTTCCGTTATGCTGTTTATAACATTTACTGCCGTATTTGAAAATCAAACCCGGAAAACTCAGCCTGTAATAGTGGCTAATACGATAGAAACCGGAACGGATAAAGCCACTTTAACCTTAGAAGATGGTTCTACTGTAGTTTTAGAAAAAGGAAAAGTTTACAATAATAAACATGTAAACAGCACAGGAAAAGAATTGCTGTATAAAAATAATAAATCTTCTGCGGCAAAAGCTGCTTTTAATTACTTGACTATTCCGCGAGGCGGACAGTTTGCCATTACTCTTGCAGATGGTACAAAGGTTTGGTTAAATTCTGAAACCCGGCTTAAATTTCCAGTCCATTTTGAAGAGGGTAAAACCAGAAGTGTAGAATTAGTTTACGGAGAAGCCTATTTTGATGTGTCTCCAAGTACAGAACATAACGGAGCAGGTTTTACAGTTTTACAAAAAAATCAGCGAGTTCATGTGATAGGAACTGAATTCAATATAAAAGCATACAAAGACGATTCAAATATTGCGACAACATTAGTTGAAGGAAAAGTCGAAATGCAGTTTGGTTCTGTCAAGCAAAAATTAATCCCAAATCAGCGAGCGAGTCTGGATCTTGCCACCTATACAGTAAAAATTGCTAAGGTAGATGTCTACAGCGAAATATGCTGGAAAGATGGTGTTTTTAGTTTTGAAGATAAGCCACTGGATGAGATTATGAAAGTATTGTCAAGATGGTATGATATTGAAGTAGTTTTTGAAAACGAATCCATTAAAAAAGAACAATTTAACGGTGTTTTAATAAAAGACAGAAAAATTGATGAGATTTTGAAATCAATTAAAAATACAGGAATTATAAATAAATATGAATTTAAAAATAAAATTTTGATACTAAAATAAAAGAAAAGAGAGGTAATAGTTTAGATATTTTGCGGTGTCCTGACTATTTCCCTCTCCCTATATTAATTAAACCAATGTCCAATTAACTCAAACAAAATTATGAAAATTAATTCTATTAATTGTCGTTTTGTATTTCAAAAACGGCTGCTATTGATTATGATGAGAACTTTTTTAATCCTATTCTGTACCACTGTCTTTAGTTTCAACACCGGAACCACTTTCTCGCAGGAGAAAATTGCTGTTGAGCAAAACCAATTAGTATCAGTGAAAGAGGTTTTTAAAATGATACAAAAGCAAACCGATTACAGCTTTATCTATCCGAATGATTTCTTTAAAGATGCTCCAAAAGTACAATTGAAAAAAGGAACTATTGAAGTGTCCAAATTATTAAACCAAATTGTGACTTCCAGTAATTTACGTTTTGAAGTAACAGCTAATAAAAATATTATTATAAAGGAAGCTTTACCTACTCCAGAAAAACAAAATACAATTGAAAAAGTTGCTCAGGATACCAGAGTATCCGGTAAAGTAACCGATGAAAACAATCAGCCTATTCCGGGAGTAAGTATTCTTGTAAAAGGTACTCAGATCGCTACACAAACTGATTTTGATGGTAACTATGCGATAAAAGTACCATCAGCTGAAAGTGTTTTAGTGGCTTCTTTTATAGGCTATGGTACTAAAGAAATAAAAATAGGTAATCAGTCAGAGATTAATTTTCAGCTGCTGCCGGAAACCGCAAATTTAAATGAAGTAGTAGTTGTAGGATACGGTACTGTTAAAAAGAGTGATATAACAGGTTCGGTCGTTTCAATTGGAAATAAAGAACTTAATAGTGTAGGTTCTACAAGTCCGGTACAAGCCTTACAGGCACATGCGGCAGGAGTAAATATTTCACAAAAAACAGGTTCTGTAGGTGCAGGATTTGATATTACGATTCGTGGAATTAACTCTTTTGCAGGGCAACAACCTCTTTTTGTTGTAGATGGTATTATTACAGAGAGTATTGATTTTTTAAATCCACAAGATATTCAACAGATAGATATACTTAAAGATGCTTCTTCTACCGCTATTTACGGTTCTCGGGGGTCTAATGGAGTAGTTATAGTAACGACTAAATCAGGTGAAGGTTTAAAGAATAGAAAGCCATCCATTATTTATTCAGGTTATGTAGGGATAAGAAAGGTTGTTAATATGCCTGATTTTTTAAACGGTTATGACGAAAGCGTTTTATGGCAAAGAGACAGACAGGTAGCTAGAGATTTAGTTCAGGGAACTCCAATTGTGAATTCGCCAACTTATGGTTTTCCAACTGTTCTTAATCCTGATGGGAGTGATTATTGGGCTGAAA
Source organism: Flavobacterium sp. ARAG 55.4 (assembly GCF_051846875.1). Lineage (NCBI taxonomy): Bacteria > Pseudomonadati > Bacteroidota > Flavobacteriia > Flavobacteriales > Flavobacteriaceae > Flavobacterium > Flavobacterium sp. ARAG 55.4. Next base: position 420,056 of record NZ_JBPYCT010000001.1, read on the forward strand.
ATCTTGCAAGTAGAAACGGAACCAATTGGTTGGATTCTTTTTTGAAAACAAGTACACAACAAAATCATTTTATTTCGGCTAATGGAGGTACTGATAATATCAGTTATGTAGTGGGATTTGGTTATCAGGGAGATGATGGAAATGCTGTTGGACAATCATTTAAAAAATATAATTTTAAGGCGAGTGTAGACGCTAAGGTTAATGATAAGTTTTCTATTGGAACCAATATCAATTTGGCATTTTCTCAGCAGGAATTAGTGTCCAGACAAGGTTATACATTACAATTATTCAGAATGCCTACTTTTGCTCCTGCTTTTAGTGCCGATGGAAGTGTGATACAGTCTCCAATGAATGGAATATCAAGTAATGTAAGTCCTTACACTTTTGCCGATGGTAAGTCCGGATGGAATGTAGAGCAGTTCAATATTATTTCTAATTTTTATTTAAAATTTAATCCGGTAAAAAGTTTAACTTTTAAATCTACTTTTTCCCCAAATGCGAGGATGCAAAGAGATGGCGAGTATAAGGATAGATTTGCAACCAGATCAATTTCAATTGCCAGATTTTGGACCAATAACAGACTTTCATATGTTTGGGACAATCAGGTGAATTATACAAAACAATTTGGAGATCACAATATATCCTATGATTTTGTTCAATCTGCCACTTTTGACAGAACTGAAAGATCTTTTTCTTATGGTAGGGATGTTCCTTTTAATTCTTCATTTTATAATGTTCAAAGTGCACCACAACGTGATGCTGAGACCGGATTTACTAAAAGTACTATACTTTCCTATACTAATCGTGTGAATTATTCCTATAAAGATAAATACTTATTAACCGGTACTATTAGATGGGATGGTGCTTCAAGACTTGCTGAAGGTAATAAATGGTCTTCTTTTCCTTCGGCTGCTGCTGCCTGGAAAATAAGTGAAGAATCATTTTTACAGAATGTGTCTGAAATTGATAACTTGAAACTGCGTTTAAGTTATGGTTATACAGGTGGTTATGGGCCTATTGGGGCTTATGCTACTCAGTCATCATTAAATAAACAAAAATATTATGACTGGGATGGTACTACTGCAAATGGATTTGTTCCAAGTGAATTAGCAAATACTAATTTAACGTGGGAACGCACAAGAGAATGGAATTTTGGAACTGATTTTGGTTTTTTTAATAATAGAATCTCCGGAGAAATTAATCTTTATGACAGACTTTCAAAGGGAACTATTTTAAATAGAAAACTGGCAGTACCAACTGGTTGGGCATCAATGTTTGATAATGTAGCTTCTATCAGTAATAAAGGGGTGGAAGTTCAACTGAAAACAGTCAATATTGATACCGGTGATTTTAAATGGGAAACCAATTTTATTTTTTCTAAAAATGATAATAAAATTGTTGATTTATATGGAGAAAAGCAAGATGATGTACCTAACAGATGGTTTATAGGGCAACCAGTAGATGTTGTTTACGGGATGGTATTTGATGGTGTTTGGCAAAAAGATGAATTGGCGCCAGCTGACCAACAGGCAATGGAAGGAACTGCAAAAGTAAAAGATTTAAATGGAGACGGAGTAATTGATATTGACAACGATATGAAAGTGCTGGGTTCTCCTAATCCGGATTGGATAGGAACATTTTCGACTACTTTTACGTATAAAAATTGGGATCTTTCAGCTACCGTATTTACTAAACAGGGAGTGTATGTATTGAGTCCGTTTCATGAGGAATTCACTGATTTTAATAGTAAGGTAATTTTAGATGTACCTTATTATGTGAGAGAAAATCCTATAACACCTGCCAGAGCTTCCAATACTTATCCTCAAGCATCATTCTCAGGTCAGTACTGGGGTGAAGATGCAGAAGAATACGGCTATCCCGGATTTAATAAAGACGCTTCTTTTGTACGTATTCAAAATATTACTTTAGGGTATAATTTTAGTCCGACGATTTTATCAAAAGTAGGATTGTCATCCATGCGATTGTATATTAATGCATTAAATCCTTTCACGTTTACTAAATATGACGGATTTGATCCGGAATGGGCTGGTGCATCAATGGATGGTGTTGATGCTTCAAATACCGGTTATGCTATTTATCAATTAGGTGTTAATATTAAATTTTAAGATTATGAAGAGTATAAAATCAAAGATATATGCAATTTTTTTAGGATTATTAATGGTAAGTTGTTCCGGATACTTAGATGAAGAAAACTTAGGAAATACAACTGCTGAAAATTTTTATAGTACAAAAGATGGTTATGAAGGCTTAGTTAATGCAACTTATGCAACTTTACGTGATGTTTATGAACCCACTCCTTATATCTTTTGTGCCGGTACCGATTTGTTTTTTGCGGCCCATCCTGAAGTTCCGTTAGGATTAGCATCTTATCAAACCCTGACTCCCGGAGAGGCTAATGTAGAAAAGTTGTTTAGAAGTTTGTATCAAAGCATACAAATAGCCAATCTTGCATTGTATTATGCTGATAAGGCTGAGGATTTTCCTGAACTACAAAGCAGAATAGCAGAAGTTAAAGCAATTAGAGCTTATTATTATTTTATGCTCGTTCAGCAATTTGGTGATGTTTCAATTGTTGAGAATTTGGTAAACCAGCCCATAACCCATTTTGAAAGAGATTCAGCAAGCGATGTTTATCAGTTTATTATTAATCAAATGACAGAAGCTATTGTAGATTTACCACCTACCCAGTCTAATTTTGGAAGGGTTACAAAGCGTGCTGCTCAGCATATTTTAGCCAAGGTTTATTTAACAAGAGGTTATGAATCATATGGTGAAGGAGTGGCCGATTTTACGAAGGCAGCTACACTTGCAGATGAGGCCATAAACGGACAAGGACTTAATTTGGCTTTTGGAGATTTATTCAAATATAAAAATGACAAAAACGAAGAAATTTTATGGTCTGTACAATATAATAAATCTAATTCAGGGGAAGTTTCTCATAATTGGGATTATCCATGGGGACCTTTGGTACAAGGAGCTAATGATGGAGTAATTAAGAAGAATACTTTACATCCTACGGAATATTTGTTTACACTATTTGATGATAATGACACAAGATTTGAAGGTACTTTTTTAAACATTAAAACGGCTCCATACACAGGCTATATTTTGAATCCAACAACAACACCAGTGGAGTATTATTATCCAAGAACAGCAGCTCAAATTGCGGATGTGCCTAATTGGAGAGCTGCCGATCCGGTTAACAGGACAAATACAATTATTTCTCCTATGGATCCACATTGGTGGGATGGTTTGAATCAAATAGATTATCCGGCATTGAAAAAATTTGATAGAGTTCAAACAGCTGTGCCTTCAGTTCAATATACTCATGATATTTATTTAGCCAGATTAGGCGAGACTTATTTAATTGCAGCCGAAGCCTATTTGCAATCTAATAATCCGGGAAATGCAATTGCCCGGGTAAATACAGTTAGGCAAAGAGCTGGTGCTTCAGTTGTTGGAAATGTAGATGTTGATTTTATTTTAGATGAAAGAGCTCGTGAATTAGCAGGTGAGGGATTTAGATGGCTTGATTTAAAAAGAACAGGAAAATTAATAGATTACACTAAGGTGAGAAATCCCGATATCAAAGGGCTTTTTGATGGAGGAACAAATCCGTTTTTAGGTATTGACGGACAATTGAAAATATTACGCCCTATTCCCCTGGCTGTTATATCGCTAGATAATGGTGAATATCCACAGAATCCAGGGTATTAATTTGTTTTTTGGTTAGTGTGTTTGGTGTCGAAGGCAGGTCGTAAGATCTGCCTTTGACTTTTTGTGTATAATTATTTTTAGCAGTTACTTCTGAATATTTTCAATATTTATGATAATAAATAATTTTACTTGTATTTTAGAGGCTTAATTTAAGTGCTATAGATAATTTGTTTGCTCTCTTGCATTTATTCTGAAGTTCATGAATTTGAAGGGGCACCACATTCATTTTGTTTGTATGATCCGTGGTTTAATCCCACTATTCAATATACAGACGCTTTTTTGACTAAAGTTTTTAATAATTAAAATAATACTATAATGAAACAGTTTTTTCGAAATATCCTTTTAGGAACTCTTTTCGTTTCCTTTTATACAAATGCGCAACAGAAACCAATTCAGATTCCAAAAGACACTACTTTCACCGTAAAAAACGAGTATAAAAAATACCTGAAAAAATTTCCGCAGATAAAACCCGCTAAAGATTCTTTGCCGGAAAATATAAAAGAAAACAGAAATATAATCTATACGACCTTAAAAAACACTCCTTTCGGAGACCGGGATTTACATCTTGATGTTTTTACGCCAAAGAAAAAAGGGAAATATCCCGCATTAATTATGGTTCATGGCGGAGGGTGGAGAGCAGGAGATAAAATATTACAAGTACCCTTGGCTCAGAAATTAGCAGCTAAAGGAATTGTAACCATCTGTGTAGAATACCAATTGTTGCAGGAAGCCAAATATCCCGCAGCGGTTTTTAATATAAAATCGGCAGTGCGATGGACTCGTGCCAATGCGGATAAATACGGAATCGATCCTGATAAAATAGCGATTTCGGGTTGCTCGGCGGGTGGACAGTTGGCTTTGCTGACCGGATTGACAAACGGAGTGGAAAAAATGGAAGGGAATCAGGGAAATTCAGGTTTTTCAAGTGATATACAGGCTATCATAGATTTGGATGGGGTGGTCGATTTTATGGCACCACTGTCTCTTAATTTGAACAGAACACCAGAATCGGCTGATGTACAATGGCTAGGAGGTTCTTTTTATGAAAAACCGGAAATTTGGAAAGAAGCTTCACCTATTTTCTGGGCCAATGAAAAATCCTGTCCCATTTTGTTTGTCAATAGTGGTTTTCCAAGATTTCATGCCGGACAGGATGAATTAGTGGGGATGATGAAAGATTGGGGAATATATACCGAAGTTCATAAATTTGATATCCAATTGCATACATTTTGGCTGTTTGAACCCTGGATTGATTCAACGGCTAATTATATCAATGATTTTTTATTTAAAGTTTTTGATAAGCAGTCGAAAAAATAAAATAATAACATTTAAAAATAGAATATGATGGCGCTAATTAAAAGTCCTAAAATTGCTTTTGTTTCCTTAATGACCATTGGTTTATCTCTGGTAGCTTGTAAAAACGGATTTAATAATTCCACTAACAAAAAATCAGCTGAAAAAATTGTTCCTGAAAACCTGAAATGGTCAGAAAGAATGGTGCTTTCAGAAATGCATCGTTTTCCTGAGGCAACAAAGTTAGATTTTGCTTCAGTACCAAGATGGGGTTATACTAATGGATTAGTTTTAGGTGCTTGTGCTCAGGTATATGAAAAAACTAAAAATCAAAAGGTGTATGATTACATCTATGCTTACGCTGATGCGATGATTGATAAATCGGGTGACATAAAAACATACAATTTAGAAGATCATAATCTGGATATGATAAAATCAGGAGATGTGTTGCTTTATTTGTATCCAAAAACAAAAGAAGAACGTTTTTTTAAAGCGATGACAACTTTAAATAAGCAAATGGAATCTCAGCCTAAAACGTCTGATGGTGGCTATTGGCATAAAAAGATTTATCCGTTCCAAATGTGGCTGGATGGTTTATATATGGCAGAACCATTTCATGCCCGTTATGCAAAAGAATATGAAAAAGATGCTGCTAAAGCTATAAAGATTTACGATGATGTGGTGCATCAGTTTGATTTAATTCAAAAACACAGCCGTGATCCCAAAACAGGATTATTATATCATGGTTGGGATGAGAGCAAAGAACAGCGTTGGGCAAATAAAGAAACAGGAACATCCCAGCATTTCTGGTCAAGAGGAATGGGATGGTACGGAATGGCTTTAGTAGAAGTTTTGGATTTTTTACCTAAAAATCATCAGGGACGAGAAAGACTGATTGAATATTTAAATCAATATGTTGAGGCTGTGGTTAAGGTTCAGGATTCATCAGGTTTATGGTGGCAGGTTTTAGATCAGGGCAGCCGAGAAGGAAATTACTTGGAAGCTACCGGTAGTGCGATGTTTACATACACTATAGCTAAAGGAGCTCATAAAGGATATATATCCAATAAATATTTAAAAAATGCCAATAAAGGATTTGATGGCCTTATAAATAATTTAGTTAGTGTTGAGGAAAATGGAGTAGTAAACTTGAACAAATGTTGCGCTGTGGCCGGTTTAGGTGGAAATCCATACAGAGATGGGTCTTACGAATATTACATTGGCGAAAAAATCAGATCTAATGATCCAAAAGGGACAGGTGCTTTTATTCTGGCGAGTTTGGAACTGAATAAATAACTATCAAATTAACCAACTAAAATCATGAAAATTTTAAAAGAACTTTGCCTGATTCTAATAGTATTTTTAATCATGGCATTTAATAGTATTGGAGAAAACGATTCGAAACAAAAAACGATTGTTTACTTAATCGGCGATTCCACTATGGCAGATTATGCTAATAATTATGAGCCTGGTAAAGATTATATGAAAACCAGATATCCTGTTACGGGTTGGGGACAGGTTTTTCAACGATACCTGGTAAAAGACAGTTTACAGAAAGTGAATCAACTTATTAAAACCGATAGTGCTTTTGTAGATGACAGAGCAAGAGGCGGACGCAGTACGCGAACCTTTTTTCAGGAGGGAAGATGGCGTGCCGTATATGAAAATCTTAAAAAAGATGATCTGGTTCTGATGCAATTTGGACATAATGATGCCGCTGAAACCATGACTGAAAGATATGTGCCAATAGAAGGCTACAAAGAATTTTTAAGATTGTTTGTTAACCAAACCAGATCTAAAGGAGCTGTACCCATTATCTTAACGCCGGTAGCCAGAAATTATCCATGGGCAGATGGGAAATTGCAAAATGTGCATGGACTGTACGATCAGGCGGCAAAAGATGTGGCGAAAGAATTAAATGTGATGCTAATTGATTTAAATAGAAAATCAATGGACTTTTTTACCCAAAAAGGAGAAACTTTTTCAGCTGAAAATTATTTTATGAATTTACCAGCCGGAAAATTTGAAGCCTACCCGGAAGGTCAAAAAGACAACACTCATTTTCAAACTAAGGGAGCAATAGAAGTCGCCCGACTTGTTTTTGAAGGAATGAAAGAATTAAATGCTGCAATTAAAAAATAAAAATATCTTTTACATGAAAAATACAATCAGACTAGCTTTTATGATGGTTTTGTTATTTGCAACGCAATTATTTACTGCGCAAACGGCAAATTCAAAAAAAGACAAATATGATTTTGTGGTTGCAAAAGATGGAAGTGGTAATTTTAAAACGATTCAGGAAGTTATTGATGCTGTTCCTTTTTTGAAAACAACCGAAACAAAAATTTTGATTAAAAATGGTACCTATAAAGAGAAACTGGAAATCCCGGAAAACAAGAATAAGATCACTTTTATAGGAGAAGATAAGGATAGCGTTATTATTACTTATGATGATTTTGCATCCAAAAAAAATAGTGCGGGAGAAAATATAGGAACATCAGGATCGTCTAGTTTTATTGTTACAGCAAATGATTTTAAAGCTAAAAATATTACTTTCGAGAATGCAGCAGGACCAGTGGGTCAGGCCGTAGCGGTTAGAGTTGACGGAGATAGAATCATTTTTGATAACTGTAAATTTATGGGGTTTCAGGATACCTTGTATCCGCGAAGTACCACTAGCAGACAGTATTATAAAAATTGTTACATAGAGGGAACAACTGACTTCATTTTTGGGGCTTCCACTGCAGTTTTTGATCAGTGTGAGATTTTTGCAAAGCCGGGAGGGGCTTATGTCACTGCGGCAAGTACTCCCGAAAATCGTGAATATGGTTTTGTATTTTTGAATTGTAAACTGACTACAAATTCAGAAAATGACAGCTATTATTTAGGTCGTCCCTGGAGAAATTTTGCCAAAACAGTGTTTGTTAAATGCGAAATGGCCGGACATATCAAACCGGAAGGCTGGCATAACTGGAATAAACCGGAGGCTGAAAATACTACTTTTTACGCGGAGTATTTGTCAACAGGTCCGGGAGGCAACACTGCTTCACGTGTGAGCTGGTCTCATTTGCTGACAGCAGAACAATTTGCAAATGACTATACTATTCAAACCATATTTAAGGATTGGAATCCAAATTAAATTTTAATATCAGAAAATAGTTTTATGAAAAAAACAGCTCTTGTACTCCTGTTGTGTTTCTTTAGTAGTGCTTCTTATGTGATGGCGCAAACATCGAATCCCGAGAAATACAAATATAATTTTGTTGTTGCTAAAGACGGAAGCGGTGATTATAAATACATTCAGGATGCTATCAATGCGATGCGGGTTTTTCCTTTGGCACCGATAACTTTGTATATTAAAAACGGTACTTATAATGAAAAAGTAGAACTACAGGCCATTAATACTGATGTAACTTTTATTGGGGAAAGCGTAGATAAAACCATCATGAGTTTTAACGATTATTCCGGCAGGGGAAAAATGGGAACTTTTGATTCGTATACCGTAAAAATTAGCGGAAACCGGTTCAAAGCAGAGAATATTACTTTCGAAAATGCTGCAGGAAGAGTAGGTCAGGCGGTTGCTTTGTTTGTTGATGCCGATAAAGCGGTTTTTAAAAATTGTAAGTTTCTGGGAAATCAGGATACTATTTACAACGGAGGAGAATATGCCAGACAGTTTTTTACAGATTGTTATATTGAGGGAACTACCGATTTTATTTTTGGACCTGCAACGGCTGTTTTTAAAAATTGCGTGATTCACTGTAAGTCTAATTCCTATATTACGGCTCCCAACACACCTAAAGACAAGGATTTTGGGTTTGTTTTTTTAGACTGTAAAGTTACTTTAGCTGATGAAGTAACCAAAATGCATCTGGGGCGTCCGTGGAGAGCCTGGGGGAAATCAGTATTTATAAATTGTGAATTACCCAATCGTATAGCTGCCGAAGGATGGGATAACTGGGGGAATCCTGAGAATGAAAAAACGGCTTATTTTGCCGAATACGAAAATAAAGGCGAAGGTTTTAAACCAAAGCAGAGAGCTCCGTGGACACATCAGTTAACTAAATCGGAAGCAGCAAAATACACACTGAAGAATATTTTAGGAAACAACTCTCAATCAACTGAAAAGGAATGGTATGATTTGTAATTTTCTGAATTTTATATTTTAAACTAAAAACAGCCGCAGGAAATTATTCTTGCGGCTGTTTTTCTGGCTAATAAAATGATAATAAACTACAGCACTACTAATTTACAAGATTCAAATCTGTAAAACCGGATACTTCGGTAGAAACTTCTCCCAGCCATCCGCCTTCAGCACGGTTGGAAGTGTACACTTTCACAAAATCGATTCCCTGTAATTTCACCGCTTTACCATCTTTATCTACAGCCCAGTCGATGTTAATTTGTGCTTTTTCATTAGTGTTTGCCCAGTTGTCGCTATAACCCCATTCATAAGGAAGATTAGACCAACTATTGCCGCTACCTGCAATATTAGATTTTAGGAAAGTACCTTTAAAAGTGATGCTTTCTCCTTTCCACAGTGGGTAATAAGCCTGCTTGTTAAAAGAGTTTTTAGAGATATAACCTGTTTGTCCCTGGTTATCCGTCCATCTAATATAGTTAGGTTCACTTGCATTTGCAGGTTCAGCTTCCGGTTTGTAATACGTCATTTCATAATTTTTTATGGTCGTTTCCTTATTGTATTCAGAACCTGCAATTTCATACCATTCGTCATCGGCTTTTCCATTTCCATTGGCATCATAAGAAACCATAATAGTTCCCGGTTCTGCCCAAGTAGTAAGTGCATTTCCATTTACAATGAAATCATTTCCTTCTTTATTGATTACAGTATGGTCAAAACCAAATGTAACATAACCGCCAAAACCACCAAGACTAACCATGTTTCCTGCTTTCAGCGCAGTTTGCGCTTTTACCCGCATAGATTCACTGGTGTCATCTTCTGTGGCTGCCGGAATCTTATTGACAGATTGTCCCGGTGCAGGGAAAAATTCAAAAACCTGAGTGATTTTATTCAAATACGTTTTTTCGTTAACAGTTACTGTAAAGGTTTTAGTGTTTTCGCCACCATCATTTTTTGCTTTTAATTCAAGACTATGTGTTCCTGCTTCTGCAAAAACATAGTTTAAATTAGCTGTTGCAGCTATTTCTTCTCCGTCTAATGACCATATAAATGTAGCGTTATTGGTGTTTTTAATTTCGGGCTGAATGCGAAGCCATTGCATTTTGTCTAAAGTAAAACCATTTTCAGGTTCCTGAATTTGGATTTCAGGAGAACTTATTTCGTCATCAGAACATCCCGTTAGTGATAAGATTGCTAAAGAAAGAGCAAATAGATTTTTTTTCATTTTTTTCATTGTAAAGGTTATTGTTTTATTGTTGTTTTGAATTTAAAAGCAATATGTGCAGGAATGTCTCCGGTAGTAACTGTGAATTTGGTATTACCTTCTTTATCTATGCAGTAGAGTTTTCCGGGAGAAACATAATCTCCGGCATCAGTGATATACACATTTAGTGAAACAGGATCTACAGCAATTCCATATGGCGTTTTAATTGCATCTCTGATAGTTTTAGGCAGGAATGATTCGTTAAGCAGGGTTTCCGTTTTTATATCGATTACAGAATAATTAATAATGTAGTCGAAAGTGGTATAACTGAATTCAGACCCAATGACATACGCTTTATTTCCAGCAATAGATAGATTGGAACAGGCAATATCAAATACTTTTTTAATCTGATCTGTTTTAGTATCGATAACATATAATTGAGAAGGAGTTTCATAATAATCGCCACGGGAACTTACATATAAATCACCATCTTCATCGGCTTTAAGACGGTGTAAATTGATAGCAACATCAATATCTTTTGTTTTAGTAAAACTGTTTAGGTCAATTACTGAGATTGTTCTTTCATAATTCGGAGGACTGTATCCACCTGAATTGGCTACATAAAGTTTGTTATTTACTACAGCCATTTCTTCGGGTTGGCGTCCCACTTTTACCGTTCTGGTAATGCTTAGTGATGTGGTGTCAATCTCGGCAACAAATCCATTAGGTGAATTATCACCCAATTGGGCTTCACCATCATAGGCACTGGCATAGGCTTTTCCATTGTAAAATGTGATATAGCGACAGTTTTTTACATCAATCACTTTTATACGTTTGGTAGTTTTGACATCCATAACTTCTATTTTGTTTGAGTTATTGATTACGGCATATACTTTTGAACCATAGACACCTATATCATTTCCTACGTCACCTAAACCTAAAGTAGCTTCCGGGTTAGCTTGTGAATAAATGTTTCGTCTGTAATTACCTGTTTCGTAGTCATAATAATCTAATGAAGCTTTGTTCATGCTCATATTTCCTTCGTTAAGAAGATAAAATCCTTCAACAGAAGTAAGTGTTTCAGGAGGTAATGCTATGTTGTCTTCCGGGATAATGGCATCATCTGTTTGGCATCCTTGAAAAAGAAGTACCAACAAAGTGAATAGATAATAAAAATTGAGATTTTTTTTCATTTGCAATAGGAATTTATTTAAAAATTTAGAGACAGATTCAGTCGGTAGTTTCTTCCGGGCATGGGGAAATTGAGTACTACGTCATAATATTGATTGAAAAAATTGTTGACTTCTACACCCATTTTTACAGGAAGATGCGCTAGTTTACCATTCCAAATTACAGCCATGTCACTGGTGTACCAAGGTTGCACGTAGTTTACAGCGATATTTGCTTTTTGGCTATAGCGCTCGCCTGTGTACATGAAACTATAATTTATTTGCCAGTTTTTCCAATTAATAGCAGCCGTTAAAGTGCCGCTGTTTATAGTAGTATAGGGAATTTGATTTTTGTAGGTACTGCTGTTTGGGGTAATATCAATTGCTCTTTGCCAGGTGTAACTCAAGCCTAAGTCTAAAAAGACTTGTGACGGAAGTTTGAATACAAAATTGCTGTTTATTTCTGCTCCCCTTATATCCACTTCTCCCAGATTAACCATCGTCCATCTAAAAAGATTAGTAGATGGAATGGCGATAATTTTATCTTTTACTCTGTTATAATAGACATCTGCCTGAAAGGAAGCTGATTGTAAAAACTTCTTAGGCTCAATAATGTAAGTACTTCCAAAATCATATTGTGTGGTGAATTCCGGTTTTAATGAGCTGTTACCAATGAATGTATAGTACAAATCATTAAAAGTAGGCAATCGAAAAGATTCTTTATAAAAAGCTCTAATTCGGAAATTTTTGTTATTTGAAGGTTGGAAAGAAGCCGATAAAACGGGACAAAAAATTCTTTGGCTGTCTCCTTGCTGAAAATATTTCACCTGTTCGTCAACATAAGTTCCCAGAAGATTGACTTGAATGTCCAGTCGATTCCAGTTCATTTCGCTGGATAATGCACCTAAATACGAATAACGGGCAGGATAGGGGAAACGGTATAAATTAGCATCCAGGGTATTTATCGAAAAATCTGCAGCCAAAGAAGTTTTCCACCAGGAATTAATGGTGTAAAGTGTGGCAACAGAAGTATAAAATTCATTCTGATAATACTTATTATCTAATGCGCCTTCCAGTGTTTTATAATCCGGATCCCTGTAGCGGCTGTAATCTTTGCTGTATTTCAGATTGACAAGCAATTCGAATTTCTTATCAAATGAACTCTGAATCGTTCCATGAACAAAAAAATTCCGGTCCCATTGTCGCTGAAAATGCTCATAATTATTGGCCACTATAGCACCGGGCAATCCACGTTCCGAATTATAAAAATAGGCTTTTAGCGAACCTTTGATGGATGGGTTCAATTGAGTATGTAATGTCAATTCACCTCTAAAAGCTTCGATATCTCCATTTTGACGAACCGCTGTGGTATCGTAGCCATTCTTTTTTTGGTAGCGGTATTTGTATTTACCATCGGCTTTTGTCCAATCAGTGCTGGCAGTTAGAGCAAATTTTTCGGATAATTTTTGTTGGTAGAGTAACGAAGGGTTAAAAAGTCCAAAAGAACCTGTCTTTAAATTAGTTCGGATTTTGATGTTTTTACCGTCACTAAATTCAGGTGTTTTAGTTCGTAAATAAAGCGTGTTGGAAGCAAAAAATCCCCGTGCCGGCTGAAAAATAGTTGACTTTTGTCCGTTGTATAATTCAATGGCTTCAATGTTGTCCAAAGAATATTTACCCAAATCAACCTGACCATTTTGTGCATTGCTGATGCTCATACCGTCATAGAAAACTGCGGTATGTGCACTTCCCAGACTTCGTACATTGATGGTTTTGAGTCCGCCAATTCCACCATAGTCTTTTAGTTGAACTCCTGAAAAATAACGAATCGCATCAGCAACCGATAAACTGTTGAGTTTTTCCAGTTGCTTGCCTGATAAAATTTGTACAGGCATTGGCGATGCTACTTTAAATTCCCGCTTGCCTGAAGGCACAATCACCTCACTCAGATGTTGTGTTTTTAAAGAGTCCTTTTCTTTTAGGACTACAGTCAGTTTAGCCTGCGCGTATAGAGAACTTGTGAATAAAATCCATACGAGCAAGACAAACCCACCATATAATCTAAGCTTACATAGAGGCATATAAATCTATTTTACTAAAAAATAGTAGTTTCGGAAAAATTGTAAATCAAATGCTACTTTGATTATTTGTGTTGAAAGCTCTGGTCCGCGAAAGCTTCAGTTGATATGCAGTGGCAGGTCTCCTGACTTGTTCCCATTTTGATCCGCCTTCCCATCTCGTTGGAACGAGACAGTGGCAAAAAGTTTGATTTTCAGAAAAATTCATTTTCGTGAAATCTGTCAAAATGTTGCATGGAACTTACAGTAACGGGCTTGTTCAGGATTTACACCTGATTCCCTCTTAGTTGACGCTGTCGAAAAACAGAGCCAAACCATTGCGGGTGCAAAAGTAGTTAAACTTTTTGGGGTTAAAGAGTTCTTTTAAAAAAAAAGCAGAAGTTTAGTTTTGTCAAACAAAAATATCAATATAACTAACCTCATCGGTTATGGGGATAATTCCGTGTTTTTGTAAGGCGTTAAAGTATAGACTGTCTCCTGTTTTCAGGATGTATTCGGTATCGCCAACCTGCATTTTCATTTCGCCTTCGACCACAAACACAAACTCTTCGCCATCGTGTGATAACTGGTGCGGAATCACTTCGCCTTTTCTTGCAACAAACAAAAACGGCTGCATCTTTTTTTGGTGGTATTCTGATGCATAGGGAAATATCATATAGCCTTTTTCGGTTTTAACCAGTTTTTCAACAGCTTCTTTACGGCTGGTAACAATGGCTTTATTCCAGCCATGCTGTTCCAGTAAGCCCGATATAGTAGTGCCTAGAACAGAAGCAATTTTTACCAGGGTCGCTACTGATGGTATGGTTTTGTTGTTTTCTATTTTAGAAATCATGCTTTTAGACAAGTCGCAGCTGTCTGCCACTTCTTGCAAAGTGCGTTTTTGATTGATACGCAACAGGCGAATTCTTTCGCCTACTTCAAGATTGTTTTCTGTTTTGCTTTTAGTTTGTGCTTTGTTTTCCAAAATGCCAGTATTCAAATAGTTTGTCTAAACTCATTTTTGTCACAAATAAAGAACAATTAAATTTTACAATTGTCCAAGCTAATTATTTTTTGTGCCAAAATAAATTCGAAAATAAAGATACTGATTATAATGCTGTTCTGATAATTTTTTATCAACTTTGTTGAATAAAAGTAAACCTATTGTAAAAAAATATAAACTTTACGGTAATTCCGTAAGCAATAAACCAACCTATGTATCAACCACTAAAACGTTGTCTGGCTGTTATTTTGACCGTATATACAGCAGCAGCACTACACGCTCAAAATCCTGAAATCAAAGTAGATCTTACTAAAGAAATTGGACCTATGAAACCCGTATGGGCATGGTTTGGCTATGATGAGCCTAATTATACTTATATGAAAGACGGAAAAAAACTCCTTACTGAAATTGCAGAACTAAGTCCTGTGCCGGTATATGTGCGAACACATAGTTTACTGGTAAGTGGTGATGGTATTGCAGCGCTGAAATGGGGTTCAACAAATGCGTATACAGAAGACGCTGATGGAAATCCGGTTTATAACTGGAGAATTGTAGACAGTATTTTTGATACTTATGTTTCACGCGGCATGAAACCGCTGGCGCAAATTGGGTTTATGCCCGAAGCACTTTCGACACATCCGGCTCCTTACCGTCATTACTGGAAACCCGGTGATCCTTATACAGATATTATTACGGGTTGGGCTTATCCACCAAAAGATTATGACAAATGGCGTAATCTGGTTTACGAATGGGTAAAACATTCTGTGGAACGTTACGGTCAGAAAGAAGTAGAAAGCTGGTATTGGGAAGTTTGGAATGAACCTAATGGACATTACTGGAAAGGAACCCGCGAAGAATTCTATAAATTATATGATTATGCCGCTGATGGTTTAAAAAGAGCCTTGCCTACAGCAAAAATAGGAGGAATCAATATTGCAGGAACACGAAGCAAAGGCGCTCAGGAATGGACTAATGATTTTATAAAACATTGTATCAGCGGAACTAATTATGCCACAGGAAAAATAGGTTCGCCTATGGATGCGATACTTTTTCATGCTAAAGGTTCGCCTAAATTAGTGGATGGAGCAGTAAGAATGAATATGGCTCCACAACTGAATGATATTCAAACCGGATTTAATATGGCGATGTCCTATCCTGAAACTAAAGACCTACCTCTAATAATAGGCGAGTCTGATCCTGAAGGATGTGCGGCTTGTGGTATGGCTACCAATCCGGAAAATGCGTATCGAAACGGAACCATGTATTCCAGTTATACCGCTGCAAGTTTTGCCAGAAAGTATTTATTGGCAGATAAAACAAAAGCTAATTTTCTGGGAGCGGTATCCTGGTCGTTTGAGTTTGAAAATCAGCCTTGGTTTTATGGTTACAGAGATTTAGCTACTAATGGAGTGGATAAACCTGTTTTGAATGTTTTCAGAATGTTCGGTATGATGACTGGTACAAGATTAGAAGCTGAAAGTAACCGTATGTATTCTCTGGAAGAAGTAGTTCAATCCAGTGTTCGTGGAGAGCAATCAGATATTGGAGTTTTGGCAACTAAAGATACAAAATCAGCAGCGGTGATGGTTTGGAACTACCATGACGATGACAAACCGGGAGCTACTGAAACGGCAAATGTAACAATTGAAAATATCCCTGTAAAAAAGGCTCAGCTTACAGTTTATATGATTGATAAGGAAAACAGCAATTCGTATGAAGTCTGGAAAAAAATGGGTTCACCTCAGAATCCTACACAACAACAAATAGATACATTAGAAGAATCAGGGAAATTAAAGAGTATTTCGACTCAGAAAATAAAAATAACTTCGGGAAAAACGATGGTGCCTGTACAGTTGGAACGTCAGGCGGTAGCTTTGGTGAAATTAGATTGGTAAACTACTGCTAAAAAAAAAAGATAAAGGCTTCAGGGAAATCTGGAGCTTTTTTTTGGAAAATTATTTAAAAGGCTTGTTAGTGTTCCTTAATTTTGGTGCATAAAAACAGCCTCATATTACTGTGAAGATTTTTTTAGTACCGGGAACTGGACTCGAACCACCAGAAGATTTCGTTGTGATGAAGTAAAAATATATGCTAAATAATTAATTTAATCAAAGAGCAATAGGTTTCAAACTTAAATAAAAAATAATATAATTATTCAATATATTTTTTAACAAAATATTTTTTGTAAGCCCTGCCAATTGGCAGTATTGTATCGTTAAGGATAAAAAGCTTATTGCCAGAAATCTTTTGTGAATAATTTATGTTTACAATAAAGGATTTATGAATTTGACAGAAATCTTCATTTAATTTGTCCAACCATTGCTTCAGGGAGTCTGAGGACAAATGCATTTTATCTAAAGCATATACCTCAGTATAATCACCATCCGATTTAATATAAATAATATCTTGCTGTTTAATTTTTATCAAATCATATCCGGACTTTATAAATAATGGCTCGTTATCATTTTCAAATGTTGAATAAACTTTTGAAACTGCTTGAAGAAAACGCTCGTAGGAAAACGGTTTTAATAAGTAGTCCTTAACATTGTATTCGTAGCTTTCCAAAGCATAATCAGAATAAGCAGTTGTAAGAATCACTGCAGGGCAATTTTCATAGGTTCTTAAAAAAGACATTCCGGAAATTTTTGGTAAATGGATATCCAAAAATATAATATCTACATGTTCGGTCTCCAAAAATATTTTAGCTTGCAGCACATCTGTAAATTTGTTTTTTAATAGTAAATCAGGAGTTTCAGCAATATATTTTTGTAAAATACGCTGTGCAGGTGGCTGGTCTTCAATTATAATACAAGTTAACATTTATATAGGTTTTAATTGCATGGTTAATTTAACTTCGTACATGTTGTCTATACTTGATATAAAAAGTTTATGGGTCTTGGGATATAACAAAGCCAATCTTTTTTTTACATTTTCCAGACCGATTCCTTTTGCGGGATTATAGGTGGTTTCTATAGGAAAAAAACTGTTTTTACATATAAATGTCAATAAGCCGTCTTCTTTTATACTTAAATGTATAGCGATAACAATATTCTCGGATTGGGTATTAGTACAGTGCTTAAAAGCATTTTCTATAAAAACCATTAATATTAAAGGGGCAATTTTAAAATTGAAATTTGTTATATTCTCTGTAAATTGAACATTTCCATGATGTTCTATGCGTAGCTCATTTAAAGTTGTGTAATTTTTTAATTGCTCGATTTCTTTTGAAAGCAATACAATATTTTCCTTGCAATCATATAGCATATAGCGCAATACAGAGGAAAGTTCCAGAATAATGGAAGGTGTTTTTGGAGAGTTTTCTATGGCGTAAGAGTATAGGTTGTTTAAATTGTTAAATAGAAAATGGGGGTTGATTTGGGACTTTAAAAATTGCAGTTCATTTTCTTTTACCAGGCTTTTGAGCTTTTCTATTTCAGTTTGTTTTTTATTAAAATCCCATGCAAATTTAAAGGAAATCATAACGATTATAATAGGTAAGGTTTCTATTAGAGTAAACAAAACGCCAGGGAAATAGGTGCCTCTGGTTTCTGGAAAATAAATTTTTTCTAATATGTATTCATCAATCAGGATAACAATTGTAATCAATATTGTGATCGAAACTAAAAACTGAAAATTTTTATTCTTATAAAATAAATGAGGTAAAAATACATAGTTGATTAATTGTGCTGCAATTAGATAATTAGAATAGAAAGCAAGTTTATAAGGTTCAGCTAAAGCCAAAAGGGATACATGCTCTGTTCCTTCCTGTTGAAAGGAGAAAAACAAAAATAGTACGATGCTGGTAGTAAACTGAAAAATGATTTCAGAATAATGTTTTCTGATGAAAGATGATAACTTTTGCATGGTTAATAATATGCTTTATCGCTAATTTGATGCTAATTGGTTTTGATTTGTTTAAACTGTGTCGTTGACAGGACTAGTCATGTCGTTTACCGATTCCTCTTTTTTTTAAAAAACAATTATACGAATTTTGTTATTTATATTTAGCCTAAATAAAAGAAAAGTTGATAAACAAGTATATTGCCACAGTATTTATATGTATTGCATTCATCACCAATACATCGGCACAAAAAATTAAGGGAAGAGTAACAGATAATAAACAGCAATCCATTTTTGGAATAACTATTTTGCTTAAAGGGACTAATACAGTAACTTCCACCGATTCTGAAGGTTTTTATTCATTGAGTAATATTGCTCCGGGTACATACAACATTGTTTTTTCTGGAATTGGTTACACTACCAAGACTCAAAGTATCAACTTAGCTCATGGTAAGGAACTAATTTTGAATGTAGATTTAGAGGAGAGTGTGGCTATTATGGATGAAGTGGTGGTGAAGGGAAGGACACAAGAGGAGAAAATAGAAGAAAAAGGGTTTAACGTTGATGTTATCCAAACCCAGAAACTAAAATCCCAAAGTCTGGATTTAAACAAGGTGTTGGACAGAAGCCCTGGTATACGGGTTAGGAAAACTGGTGGAATGGGTTCGGAATATGAATATTCCGTAGACGGTATGTCCGGAAATGCTATTCGCTTCTTTATTGATGGTATTCCTATGGACTATTTTGGTTCTTCCTATTCTATCAATAACCTACCTATCGCTCTTATAGACCGGGTTGATATTTACAAAGGTGTAGTACCGGTAGAATTGGGATCGGACGCACTAGGAGGCGCCATCAATCTTGTTACCAATAAAAATGTTTCAAATTTTGCATCAGCGTCTTATTCTTTCGGTTCTTTTAACACGCATCAAGCTGCCTTACATGGGCAATGGAGAGCCAAATCAGGATTTACGACAAGACTCTCAACATTCTATACTTATTCAGATAATAACTATAAAGTTTGGGGGGACGGTGTTTTTTATGGTGAAGAAAACACAGCAAGGACGATTTACTTTACAAAAGATAATCCGGCTGAACGATTTAACGATGATTTTAGAACAGCTACAGCTAAGATGGATATAGGTTTCGTCCAAAAAAAATGGGCCGACCAATTTTTTATTACTATGCTTGTTTCCGACCAAAAAAAAGGGGTTCAGACAGGTCAAACCATGGGTCACGTTTATGGTGAATTGCGTAATAATGAGCGAGTGCTGATGCCAAGTGTAGTCTATCAAAAAAAGGATTTAATTACGGAAGGTTTAGATGTTAATGTGTTTGCGGGCTATTCGGATATTAAAGCGACTACCATCGATACAACAACAAACCGATACGATTGGCGTGGAAAAATAATAGGTTACAATCCATCTGGTGGTGAAATAGGACGTGGGGGCAGCAAGTCTTTGTATACCTTGAAGGATAAGTCTGTTGTTTCCAGAGCCAATATTTCCTATGAATTGCCATCAAATTTTAAGATTGGTTTTAATTTCCTGTATTCTAGTACAGAACGTACAGGTGACGACCCTTTTGCCGAAGATTACGAAATTCCATTTCTTATGCCCCAAAAAATTGCATCTCATTTTGCAGGCATAAGCCTTGAAACCGTAAAATTTGACGATAAGTTGCATGCCAATGTTTTCCTAAAACGATTTGGTTTTGATTCTTCAATTAATGAATTAGTTTACACCACTGAGGATGAAACCATAGTTCATAAAAATAATGTGGCCAACTGGGGTGGAGGTTTTGCAGCCTCCTATGTGATTAGCTCCAAATTTTTGATAAAATCTTCTGTAGAACAGGCCACGAGATTGCCAAATGCTACGGAGGCTCTTGGTAATGGAGTAACCATAACAAGTAATCCGTTTATTAGGCCAGAGCAAAGCTTTAATGTTAATATTGGAACCGTTTTAGGAAAGTATAAAATTGGATCCCACCAGGGCGTAAAGGTAGCATTGAATGCGTTTTACAGAAATGTAACAGATATACTTCAGCTTAATGTTCAAGGGGGACAGGAAATTGGTGCTTTTGAGAATATTAGAAAGATAGCAGGAGTGGGTGCAGAAATGGATATTGTTTATGATTTAAACCAAAAATTCAAAATGAACCTTAACGGTACTTATTTAAACTATAAAAACAACCAGAAAACAGACGAAAACGGAAGAGATAATATCCTCTACGGTGATCGTTTAAGAAATACACCATATATTATGGCAAATGCGGGCATCGAGTATAATGTTCCCAATTTTATACAAAGGAACAGTGCTCTTTTTGCATACGTTCAATCGGGCTATGTTCACGAATTTTTCCTGGGATGGCCTAGTCTTGGGAGTGCAGCAAATAAAAATGTTGTCCCTTCTCAATTAACATTCGACGCAGGTGTAGGATACACTTTTCCATCCAGGAATCTTGTTTTGGCTTTGGATGTTTCAAACATATTCAACGAACAGGTGTACGACAATTTTTTGTTACAAAAGCCAGGGCGCGCAATTTTTCTGAAAATTAATTATCAAATAACCCAATAATCAAATTTAAAATCATGAAAAAATTAAATCAATTTAAATTATTTACCATAAGCGCAATGCTGTTTACAGGATTAAGCATAGTGTCCTGTTCTAACGATGATAATGATAATACACCTCCGAATCCTGAATATGCAAAATATACTGTAGGTGCCAGTATTGATGAGGAAGGATACTATACACTTGCAGATGATTTGATGTCTGGAAATATTTCTATACTTGGTAATGGATCTGAAGGCTGGGCAAACCTTTCTGTAACTGTAGATGGTTTTTTATACATCCTTAATAACACTGAAGGATTAACGGAGAAATATGAATTAACACCTAGCGGACCTGTATTTGTGGCTTCAATTGATAACTCCGTTTTAACGGCTGGTGCTTTTTTCCGTTACATACAAGTCGTTAATGATGAGGAAATATTATTATTAAATAACGCTGGAGATAGTGGTGTGCCTTATGCTATTATAGATCTTGATACATTTGGAGCAAGCAGTTTTGGATATATTACCATGCCTGTAATAGATGGTTTAGAAAATGTATGGTCTAATGCGGTAGTACAAGGTAATAACATTTACTTCGGTTCGTTATATAGTGATCCGGACTGGACTCAGGCAATCGAATCTTTAGTAACAGTAAGGTTAGATTACCCATCTATGACGAATCCTGAAATTTTACAATCTAACGCATCAGCAGGATCTACAGCCGGTTATCGTACCAATGGATCGTTTGTAACTGAAAATGGAGATATCTACCAGTATAACATCACTAGTGAGTTATGGAATGGAGGAGTAGCAGATAAACCATCTGTGTTTGTAAGAATTAAGAATGGAGACTACGATGATTACGTATTTGATATTTCTGCTAAATATAACGAACCTATTTCTATATGGAATGCCTGGTATGCAGGAAACGGTATTGCTTATGCTAATATTGTACGTAATTCAGCTGTACCCACTTGGGGCGATTTGTTGCAAAATACAGGTACGATAGCAGAAATAAACCTGAAAAATAAAACTGTAACAGAATTAAACTTACCTAAAGCTTCGTTTAGAGATATTTTTACTTTAGACTGTGTAGAGGATAATAAGTTTTATATTCCAGTTAGTGTTACAGGAGGTGAGGCTCATATATACGAGATCAACATTGGTGGTGGTGCTACAGGATTTACCAAAGGTGCAAAATTGGATGGTAGCAATGTGTATGTGAATGCATTGTTCAGAAATTTCTAATCAATAAGAATTAAAACTTCATGTATACTTTAGCATTATGCCTTTCGTTAATATCCATCTTCTGTCTGTTAACCTTGTCAGATCGGGTAGAGGTGGATAAAAAAGGTCTAATGCTTTTTCTGAAAACCAAAAAAACACTGAGCCTGCTTTTAGCAGGTTTGGCTTTTTTGTTTAGTACTTTGATTTTTATTACGAAGGTTGGCTCAGGTGTTGGTATTTTTACCAGTTTGTCATTGTGGATGGTTTTGGGGTGTTTGGTCATCCTTTTTACACCTTTTAATGTTATTCGGCAGCTATATCTTATCGTGGGAGCTTTACTGCTATTTAGTATAGAGTTTTTAATGCAGTTTTTTTAACCAATATGCCAGCCAATAAAAAATACCTCTCCCAATCACCTTGGTTTAAGTTAGGTAAGCTATCAGCTGCTATTTTGGGCAGTTTGATGGCTTCTGTTATGTTACATGCGGCTTTAGCTGTCTGGACAGATAGGGATATTGTGATGGCTACAGCTGTATTGGGTAGGCTTCATGGTTATCACATACTGGGTTTCAAAAGTTTGGCAGGCATGGTCTATTCTGGGAGGAATTATTTTGTTATCCACAATGGCTATTTGTTTTGGGCGGTAATAAGTTTTAAAGAGCATGGGAAATAGGGATTATAATGTTTTCTTCAATACACATACGGTAAGTGGAATTATTATCAGTATTGGACTGTATGTGATTTTCTTTGCAGGTGCCTTTGCGCTTTTCATGAATAACATAGACCATTGGGAGGCTAATGTAAAACCGGAAGGATTTGTCTTAATAGATTACGACAAAACCATTGCCCGGATAGCAGCAGAAGGCTATGATATGCATGGACGCAACCTGAGTATCTATGAGCATGATGGGGGTGTCAATGTGTATTCAGCTCCTTTGAAAGATACCATCTTGGTAAAAAGTAAGCTTAGTATTCTTGATCCTTCAGAAGCAAGAGGACGTATCGATCTGCATCTGGATGAGAAAACCTATCAGAAATCCACAAATCAGGCTCTTTCGCAGAAAACCTTGGGAACCTTTCTTTATGAACTTCATTTTTTTGATCAAATCCCTACAGTTGGTTTCTACCTGGCAGGTCTGGTTGCTGTATTTTTCCTGTTTGCTATTATTACTGGGGTGATTGTACACTGGAGAAAAATCGTATCTAATTTTTTTACTTTTCGATTGAAATCTTCTTTGAAAATCCTATGGACAGATGCTCATACAGCCTTGGGAGTTATTGGTCTTCCATTTCAAATGATGTATGCCGTTACGGGCTCTGTTTTTTGCCTGCTGTTGGTAATATCCAACCCTATTAATGCTATTATCCCTGAGGAAAATGGCAAAACCATTTTAGAGAAAGTTACGCCAGTTTATAGTCCGGAAGCTATTTCCATTAACAATAAGATAGATCTTATTTTATCGGATTTTTCTAATAATAAAATTGAAAGTGTCTATGCGGAAATTCATAATTATCATGACGAAAATGCTGAACTAGAAATATATGTTAGTACGGAAGATATTGAAAGTGTTTTTAATTACACAAAGATGGTATACCGTTTGTCTGATTGGAAGTTACAGGAATATAAACCAGCTTCGGAGGCTCCACCGTATTCGGAGGCTTCTTGGGACTTTATCCATATCATTCATTTTGGAGATTACGGAGGCATATTTTTAAAAGTACTCTATTTTATACTGGCTTTGCTTACTTGTGTTGTTGTTATCACCGGAGTTATGGTTTGGTTGGTGGCTCGTGATAAAAAGAGTTATTCACATAAGGCAAAGTTTAATAAAAGTGTAGGTGCAATTTATTTGGGTTCTTGTTTAGGATTGTACCCGGCCATTGCTTTCATGTTTCTTTTAACCAAAACTTTTCCAGCCCATATGGAACATCGGTTCGCATGGATTAGTTGGATGTTTTTAGCATTTTGGGTAGGATACACGGTGTATTCATACATAATTAAAAGCTATTTTAAAATAAACCGGAATGCTTTGTTTTTAGCAGGTGTGATGGGAATACTAATTCCGGTTTTTAATGGGATTCATTCCGGGCTGTGGTTTTGGAAATCTTTACAACTGGGATATTCTGATTCCTTCTTTGTGGATCTGACATGGTTAATATGTGGTATGGTGACCTTGCTGATAGCATTAAAACTACAACCTCAAAGGCAAAAGCAAACTTGAAAACTAACGTAAAAACCACTCCTAATCGCTATATTTTAGTCTATAGAGCGACCCATTCACTTTTTTTGAATAGTTTTTAGCTGTATCGAAGTTTAGCTTTTCCAACTCCATAAAAAAAAGCTTGAATTAAATTAGAAGTAAATCCCGTATAATTTTTTTGAAATTTTTCAGAATATAGAATGTAAACGACAAATTCATCCATAGTTTTTTTACAGATAAATATAAACAAAAAAAAGCCTCATATTTCTATGAAGCTTTTCTTAGTAGTCCGCCGGCGTGGAGACTCGAACCTGTGTCCGCCGCGGCGGATATGAGCCCTATGATTTAAATCTTATGAATTAGATTTTTAATAAACTCTCTTCCAATTCCCGTTTTTAAATATTTTTCTCTATTAATGGCTTCGATTTTGGAATTAAAAAATTCAATATGAATTACAATCCAAGGTCTGAATTTTAATGTATATCCTTTGGTCGATAAATTGTTATGTGATTTGAATCTTTCTATGAGGCTAGAGGTAAGATCTGTATAAGTTTTGCTGAATTTTTCAGAATATAGAATGTAAACGACAAGTTCTTCCATGGGCTTATACAAAAAAACACCACTTAATTGAAGTGGTGTTTCATTAGTAGCGGGAACTGGACTCGAACCAGTGACCTTCGGGTTATGAGCCCGACGAGCTGCCTACTGCTCTATCCCGCGATGTGCGTTTTGTAATCTCAATAAGGCTACCTTAGTAGCGGGAACAGGACTCGAACCTGTGACCTTCGGGTTATGAGCCCGACGAGCTGCCTACTGCTCTATCCCGCGATGTTTCGGGTGCAAAGATACAACTAAATTCGACATATCCAATGCCATTTTTAAAAAAATCTGTTCTAAGTACTATTCAGCTGATTGAGTGCTCATTGCAAAATCCTTCTTTTTTTATGTTTAAAAATGTGAATGCTGCAACTCTTGTGTGTAATTCTATAATGAGTTTTTAAATATAATACCACAACTTTGTTATGTTGCTGTTTAATGTTTTTAGGTGAAAATTAAAAAGACAACAAACGGAAAAGAACCCAATAAATGAACCAGATTTTGCAAAATAAAAAATAACTAAACGAAAACGTCATGAATTTAAAACGAACTTTTGGAGCTTTGCTAACCATTTTAGGAATTGCCGGTCTTATCTATACCGCTGTAGTTTTTACCAATACATCAGGTGGTACAAGAGATGTGAAACTACTTATTGTTTACGGTGTACTTGGTTTTATATTTTTTATGACAGGCATTAGTCTGGTTCGTAATACAAAAGATGAATCATAATACCTGAAAAACGACAAAATTGCTTTCATCCCATTTTGAGGATGTTAAAAAAGTCAGTAATTCTTATGGAAGCTATTGGATTCCATCGTACCTTTGTGCCCGAAACATCAAGAAATAAAGGAGTTGACCTCAGTACCATGTTGAGGTTTTTTTATAGATCCGAACATGAAATGAACGTATAGGGTCGGATAAAGTCGATACTCCACTTGATTCAAATTACACATTATGACACACAAGGCAGGTTTTGTAAATATCATTGGGAATCCAAACGTAGGGAAATCTACATTAATGAATGCTTTCGTTGGGGAAAGATTATCGATTATTACTTCAAAGGCCCAAACCACCCGTCACCGTATTCTGGGAATTGTAAATGGTGAAGATTTTCAATTGATTTTATCAGATACTCCGGGAATTATCAAACCGGCTTACGAAATGCAGGAGTCGATGATGAACTTCGTAAAATCGGCTTTTGAAGATGCTGATATTTTGATTTATATGGTCGAAATAGGGGAGCAGGATTTAAAAGACGAAGCTTTTTTTAATAAAATTATCCATTCTAAAATTCCGGTTTTGTTGTTGTTGAACAAAATCGACAATTCGAATCAGGAGCAATTAGAGGAGCAGGTGGCTTTCTGGACGGCAAAGGTTCCCAATGCAGAGATTTTCCCAATCTCGGCTTTGCAGAATTTTAATGTTCCCGAAGTTTTCCAGAGAATCATTTCGTTATTACCGGAATCACCGGCTTATTATCCAAAAGATCAGCTGACCGATAAACCGGAACGTTTTTTTGTAAATGAAACCATTCGTGAAAAAATCCTGTTGAACTACAGCAAAGAGATTCCGTATGCGGTGGAAATTGTAACCGAGGAATTTTTTGAAGACGAAAATATTATCCGAATCCGTTCGATTATTATGGTGGAACGCGAAACCCAAAAAGGAATTGTCATAGGTCATAAAGGTGCCGCTTTGAAAAAAGTAGGAACCGAAGCCCGTGTTGATTTAGAGAAATTTTTTGGCAAGCAAATTCATATTGAACTGGTTGTAAAAGTGAACAAAAACTGGAGAAGCAATGCTAATATGCTGAAGCGTTTTGGGTATAATCAATAGGGATAGCTAGCGAATTGTCCGTACAGAACTGAATTGAAATCTGAATGCCCTAGCCCTGATTACTTCACTATACTTTTATTTATATAGGAGTTCAGTGAATTTTATTTGAAGTGAAAATCCTTTTTTATCTCGTTCTCAAAACGAGATAAAAAGATTGTAACGGATAGCAGGAAAAAGCTCCTAAAAACATAAAAAGCATAGGTACTTAGAAACTTAGCGGCTTAGTCCCTTTTTTAACTACCTTTGCAAAAAATTAAAATACTGTATTTTAGATTTATAAAAGAATGTGATTTCATCAAAAAGGAATCCAAAATCTAAAATCTAAACGTCACCCTGAGCTTGTCGAAGGGCTAAAATTCAAAGAAATGAATAACATTGTTGCGATAGTAGGAAGACCTAATGTGGGGAAATCGACCCTTTTTAATAGGCTGATACAAAGAAGAGAAGCTATTGTAGATTCAGTTTCCGGGGTTACCCGTGATAGAAACTATGGTAAAAGCGAGTGGAACGGAAAAGAGTTTTCTGTGATTGATACGGGCGGATATGTTCGTGGTTCAGATGACGTATTTGAAGGCGAAATCCGCAAACAGGTGGAACTTGCTATTGATGAAGCCGATGTTATTGTTTTTGTAGTAGATGTAGAAGAAGGCATTACGCCAATGGATGAAACGGTGGCTAAATTGTTGCGCAAAGTAACAAAGCCGGTTTTGTTAGCCGTTAATAAGGTGGATAATGCGATGCGTGAGAAAGATGCGGTGGAATTTTACAATCTGGGTTTAGGTGATTATTATACTTTTGCCAGTATTTCAGGAAGCGGAACAGGGGATTTGCTGGACGCTTTAATCAATGCTTTTCCTGAAAAACCGGAACCTGTTCAGGAAGAAGTAGTGTTGCCACGTTTTGCAGTGGTAGGACGTCCTAATGCCGGGAAATCGAGTTTTATTAATGCCTTGATTGGTAAAGACCGATTTATGGTAACTGATATTGCGGGGACTACCCGTGATGCTATTGATACGAAGTTTGACCGTTTTGGTTTCGAATTCAACCTGGTCGATACCGCCGGAATTCGTCGTAAGGCTAAGGTGAAGGAAGATTTAGAATTTTATTCGGTAATGCGTTCGGTGCGTGCTATTGAGCATGCTGATATTTGTATCTTGGTGATTGATGCCACACGTGGTTTTGAAAGTCAGGATCAGAATATTTTCTGGTTGGCTCAAAAAAACCGTAAAGGTTTGGTGATTTTAGTGAACAAATGGGATTTGGTGGAGAAAGACACCATGTCTACCAGAGATTACGAAGAGAAAATCAAGAAAGAATTAATGCCATTTACCGATGTGCCTATTCTTTTTGTTTCGGCATTAACGAAACAACGTTTGCTGAAAGCGCTGGAAGCTTCGGTAAAAGTGTTTGAAAACAGACAACAACGTATTCCAACTTCAAAATTCAACGAATTCATGTTGAAAGTAATTGAAGCGTATCCGCCGCCAGCGACTAAAGGAAAGTATGTAAAAATTAAATATTGCATGCAGTTGCCATCGCCAACACCGCAGTTTGTGTTTTTTGCTAACTTGCCGCAATACGTTAAGGAACCATACAAACGTTATCTGGAGAATAAAATTAGAGAAAACTGGGATTTCTCAGGTGTTCCCATAGATATTTATATTAGAGAGAAATAATACTAAAAACCACTTCGTAAAGGAGTGGTTTTTTTATTAGAACAGATGCTAAAAGCTCAAGATTAGATTCTTGGGCTTTTTTTGTAGTATTTATTGCCTGTTAACGGATTTATTGGTTGTTTGTAGATTTAGGAGTTATTAAGAAAATTATTATGATTATGTTTAAAAACTATATTGAATCTGACCGAAATAGCCGAAATAGTTTTTAAAAATAGGATATATTTGGATTAAAAGGATTTGAAAAGTGAGTTAGTTAAGAAAATTATATAAACAAGAATTTATGAATTTCATTAAACAAATTGAAGTTGCATTGATGGCTATCAATGAAGCTAGATTTCAGGATCTTATAAATCATTTATTACATGTACAAGGAAATACGTTTATTGGTGCACCTGGATCTGTTGTAGGAAAAGAGAAAACCAGCAAAGGAGCACCAGATTCATTCTTTGTAAAAGATGACAAATATGTTTTTGTTGAATGTACAACAAAAGACAAACTTGATGGTATAAAAACATTCATTGAAAAACTCGAAAAAGATATTGAACATTGTTTCGATGAAGAAAAAACCAAGATAAAAAATGAGGATGTTGAAAAGGTTATATTAGCTTGTAGCAGTAAAATAGATGCGGATGAGCATTGTAGATTAAAAAGTAAAGTCAAAAATTACAATATCAAGGCGGAATTTGAAATTTTAGATATTCAAAATTTACCTTTATATATTTATGATTTCCC
The DNA here is from genome assembly GCF_051846875.1 of Flavobacterium sp. ARAG 55.4. Taxonomy (NCBI): domain Bacteria; kingdom Pseudomonadati; phylum Bacteroidota; class Flavobacteriia; order Flavobacteriales; family Flavobacteriaceae; genus Flavobacterium; species Flavobacterium sp. ARAG 55.4. The sequence goes on from NZ_JBPYCT010000001.1 coordinate 449,327, forward strand.
AGGTTTATCTGAGCAATATTTAGGTGTTGAAATTATCAAAGGTGAGATATATAATCTTCCAGACTTTTTAATTAAAACAACTAAAGGATTACAACCTTCATTAATTAATGATTTTATTGCAAGAGAGGATGAACTTAAACAATCTTTACAACATCTTAAAAATCTAGATATTTTACTTTTATCAGGTTCTGCAGGAGTTGGAAAATCAAAATTAGCTGTGAAAATTTTAGAAGACTCTAAAGAAGATTTTATTCCAATAGTAATTCAGAGTTCTGCTGTGCCACTTTGGGACGATTTTGTTCATCTGTTTCAAAATGGAAGAGATTATATTATTCTTTTTGATGACGCTAATAAATCAATACAAAACTTAGCTTATTTACTGAATTTCATTCAGAAACCTAAAACAAATAAACTTAAGGTAGTAATTACTGTCAGAGATTATGTGAAACATCAAGTATATCAGGAATTAAAAGATTTCAAACATCAAGAAGTTATAGTCGAAAAACTGAAAGATGAGGATATTGAAAAAATTATTCTCAAAGTTTTGCCGAATCTTCATAATCATTATGACATTAGAAAAAAAATAATTGAATTATCGAAAGGTAATGCAAGAGTTGCGTTAATGGCAACATATTCTGTTACTCCAGATTCTGAAATAAATTATTTAAGCAGTCCTGTTTTATTATATGAAAGGTACTTTGAAAAAGTAGCTGATGAAATAGAAGCATTTACAAGACCTATCATATTCAAAACTCTTGCAATAGTTTCATTTTTTGGTGTATTAGACAGAAATAATAAAGAAATAAAAACAACATTAAAAAATAATTTTGATATTGATTGGGATGAATTATGGGTTACAATTCTTGAATTGCATCGACATGAAATATTAGATGTGTATTCTAACGAAATTGTGAAAGTTTCAGACCAAGTACTTGGTACTTATGCTTTTTACAAATGTTTTATTGATAGTGATTCTGCAAGTATAATATATTCAAATTGGATTTCTACTTTTATAGAAAAATATCCGTCAAGAATTACTAATACTTTGGTTGATGCGAATAATACTTTCGGATATTTCCATATCAAAGATCTTGTAATGGATCATTTGCAAATTTCAGATGAAGAAACTAATGAAAAGTATTATTCTTTTTATACTCTGTTTTGGTTCTATAAAGGTTATGATACTTTAATTTACTTGAAAAAGTGGATTGATGGATTGACTACTGAAAGCAAGAATGGAAAACTTAAATTTTCGTATGTACACAATGACCATACAAAAGCTTCTAAATATTTTGATTTATTGATTAATTTTTGGAATCATCCAAACGAACTTTTAAAACCAGCAATTGAATTATCTATTGACTTAGTAGCAAAACAGCCTAATAGATTGCCTGAATTTTTAAAATTCATTCATGACCATTTTAGTTATAAAGCTGAAGACCTACATAATGAGTACCAAAGACAAAATATTCTTTTAGAAATATTATCAACTGAGAATCGTTCTCCTTTACATATAGAAATTGCAATCGGAACTTTTTTACATATTGGAGAAACTCTGCTAGGCTGGCATTTTACAGAGTTTAGATCAAAGGGTATCGCAATTAGTATCATAAATTTTGACTTATATTATTCTCCAAAACTACTCGCGTTAAGGGCAAAAATATTTGATAGCCTATATAGTTTTTTCGAGCAAGATAATGAGCAATCGGAAAAAATATTAAATAAAATTGTTCTTCCTGGGGGGAAGATTGATGAACAAATATATGTTGATGAATTACCAATTTATGAAAAAGTAATTTCAGAGAAACTCTCTCCTGACCAATATTCCCACTGTAAATTTGTGAGTCGGTTAGCAAAGAAAATTTCTTCATTGGGATATTTAATTCCCGATAATTGGAATGAATTCGTCAATTCTGATATTATTAACCTATCGAAACTTTTAAAAACTGACTTTCTTGAAGATAGAAATGGAAAATCCTGGCAAGAAAGAGAGCAAGAAAAGCGCCTAAAGATTGAGAAATACATACAATCTAAATCATGGGAAGAAATAGAATCACTTCTTTATTCAATTGAATCATTATATATACAACAGCAAGGAAGAGATATTTGGGAAATTGAAGGTGGAATATCAGAAATCTATATTGGAATTGCTACTAAAGGAAAGACCGAAATAAAGAAAGCTCTAACACTTACTTTTAGCAATGAGTTTTCATTTCGCTTTCAACCACGAATCATATATTACATTATAAACAATGATATTTTAAGTGGTGAAGAATTGCTAGAGTTAATCAATAAAACTAATTTTCGAGACCAAACATCATGTGCATTAACATTGTTGGAATGCCTACCTGAAAATCAGATAAACGCAGAATTTTTAGAACTTCTAATACAAACTTTTAAAAATAATAATCAGCTATATATTCACAGATTAATAGATTATTTAAAATTTGATTCTGAATTCAATAACTATAAAGTTTCAAGTAGTGAAAAAAATATCAAAAAACACAATATCATTTCGTTTTTAACTGAGATTATATTGAATAAGACAATAACGCAACGATATGATTTGGGACATCATTTTTGCAAAGACTGTGCTTTTTATTTTAAAAATCATATATATCTTCTCAAACGAGCTTTTATATCCTTAAAAAAGAGTGATTCTCATTTTGATTATGATGGAAAAGAATTTGAAGCAGTCCTAAATCTAGATCGTAATTTCTTTATTGAATATTTAGAACAGAAAGTTGTAGATATGGATTATTTGTCATTTCGCTTCGAACATTTTAAACTTGAGTGTATTTGGTCGCTACCTGATTATAAAGAAATAGTTGATAAAGCTTTAGATATTATTATAACAAAAGCCCCTGTCTTTTCTAACTGGGAACATCCTTCAACTGTTCTTTTTACTTTTGAAGTGAAAAATGATGAAACTATAGAGAAAATCCATAAATATATAACTGATTTTATCAATAATCACTATAAAGATAGACAAAGAATTATGATGATTATGAGTGTAACGTTATATAGATTTCGTAATGAATTTATCAGCTTTTTAAAGCAATTTTTACTTTTAAATAAAGATATAGAACTTTTTAAGAACATCTGGTTGGAAACATCTGGTGTTACAACTGGTAGCCGAGTACCATATATTCAGAAAGAAATTGATTTTTGTGGTGAAATTGCCTTAATGGTAAAAGCATTACCTAATCTCCTCGATTATGCAGACCACATAAAATATTTAGAACAAAAAATAATATGGTTGAAAAAAGATATAGAAAATGAATTAAAAAAAGATTTTGAAGGATATATGTAAAACCTCTATTAAACATCGTTAAGCCCCGATCGCTCGGATATAACAAAATATATCTCGTCAACAGATAGCGCAGATTTGTAATCTGTGCCCGCAACAGTGAGTAAGCAATACAATTTAAAAAAGCTACAGCAATAAAACGTTGTAGCTTTTTGTATATTTAAATAAAAAATGTCTACAAAATATAAAGCTACCACGACAGATCAAGCCTATTTTATAACGATAACAACAGTAGGCTGGATAGATGTTTTTACAAGATTGAATCAGAAATACAATATAATTAATGCTTTGCAATATTGTCAAAAAAATAAAGGATTAGAAATATATGGTTATTGTATCATGTCGAGTCATATTCGCTTGCTTTGTAAAGGAATAAATGGTTTTATTTTGTCGGATATAATGCGGGATTTTAAAAAATTTACTTCAAATAAAATTATACAAACGATTCTGGACGAGCCTGAAAGCAGAAGAGAATGGATGTTAGACTATTTTAAAAAATCTTGTGAACATTTAAAAAAAGAACAAGAATTTAAGGTTTGGCAAGATGGTTATCATGCAGAAATTATAGAAACAAATTGGTTTATTAAGCAAAAGATGAATTATATTCATAATAATCCAGTAAAAGAAAAAATAGTAACTCTTGTTGAAGATTATTATTTTAGTTCTGCCAGAAATTACGCTGGACTGGATAATGATTTAGAAGTAATCTTGCTAGACTTGTTTTAGTTGCGAGTTGGACGGGCACAGATTACAAATCTGCGCTATCTGTCGTTTTAAAGTAGTTAGGTTTGTTTTAGTTCCTATTGGAATAGGCAAAGATTACATCACGAAACTTCGGGATTAGGATTTACCGAATATCAAGATACAAGAGAATCTTTCTTTAATTTGTTCGATAAATTAAAAGAACAACATATTATACCTTCTTAACGATAACAAAACAATATTAATTTCCCGATGGCATTAGCTGGTCGGGATTTTTATTTTACACCATTCCTCAATTGATTTTGATCTGATTCTTGGTTTGGTTTTAAATGTCAGTAACCTTTAAAAAAACAAGTAGATGAGAAGCATTGTAACCGCTTGGGGTTTCGTTGTGTGAAAGACGCAGAATAATTTTTACGGATAACTTTTTCGAATATAGAGCAATAAATAGCTAGATAAAGCTATACGAAAAGTAATTTATGGGCAGTTTTATTTTTATTTATTTAAAAAACAGGATAAATAATACTTTTACGATAAATAATTTCTGCGGATTGTCAGCAGTTTAAAATAGCTTTATATTTGTTAGATTTTGTTACAAATAAAACAATTAAACCTAATAGTAATAGATGAAATTATCAAAGATAACAGCCGTTTTTATGACCGTAGGAGTTGCTATGGTAGCTACTGGACAGACGACGAAAATGGCAGATGTAAAAACTACGGAAAAAGCCCCTTTTGAATATGTTGTAGAACAATTTGCCGATATAAAAGTATTGCGTTACCAAATTCCGGGATGGGAAAATTTAACGTTGAAAGAGCAAAAATTAGTTTATTATTTAACTCAGGCGGGATATTCAGGTCGCGATATTATTTACGATCAAAATTATAAGTACAATCTGAAAATCAGAAAAGCACTTGAGAATGTTTATGTAAATTATAAAGGCAATAAGGATTCAGAAGATTGGAAAAATTTTGAAATCTATACTAAAAGAGTTTGGTTTGCTAATGGAATTCATCACCATTATTCGAATGAAAAAATGAAACCTGCTTTTTCTGCGGCGTACCTTACAGGTTTGATGAAAGCTACCAAAACAACTTTAGCTCCGGAAATAGTTGCTGTGCTTTTTAATGATGTCGATAGTAAAAAAGTAAATTTAGACGAATCCAAAGGCTTGTTAGAAGGTTCAGCTATTCATTTTTACGACAAAGGAATTACGGCAAAAGAAGTAGAAGATTTTTATGCTAAGAAAAAAACTCCTGATGCTAACAGACCGTATTCTTTTGGTTTAAACTCTAAATTGATTCGCAATGCTAAAGGAGCATTAGAGGAAAAAATATGGAAAAGTGGTGGTATGTATGGTTCGGCGATTGACAAGATTGTATATTGGTTAGATAAAGCAAAAGGAGTTGCCGAAAACAAAGAGCAGGCAGCTGCTTTAGAATTACTGATTAGTTATTACAAAACAGGAAGTCTAAAAACCTGGGACGATTATAATATTGCCTGGCTTAAAGCTACAGAGGGTAATGTTGACTACATCAACAGTTTTATTGAAGTTTATAATGATCCATTAGGGTACAGAGGTTCGTATGAAACGATAGTACAAATCAAAGATTTTGATATGTCTAAAAAAATGGAGGTTATTTCTAAAAACGCCCAATGGTTTGAAGACAATTCGCCATTAATTCCAGAGCATAAAAAGAAAAATGTAGTTGGGGTTTCTTATAAAACAGTTGTAGTTGCCGGGGAATCCGGCGATGCTTCTCCTGCTACACCCATTGGGGTGAATTTGCCTAATGCAGATTGGATTCGTTCGGAACATGGTTCCAAATCGGTTTCATTAGGAAATATTATTGAAGCGTATTCAAAAGCGGGAGGAAAAGGAAGGTTGCAGGAATTTGCAAATGATCCCGAAGAAATTGCTCTGGCTGAAAAATACGGAGAACTGGGAGATAAAATGCACACGGCTTTACACGAAGTAGTAGGACATGCTTCGGGACAAATAAATCCAGGTGTGGGAACGCCAAAAGAAACTTTGAAAAGTTATGCTTCCACGCTGGAAGAAGGAAGAGCTGATTTAGTAGGATTGTATTTTCTGTATAATCCAAAATTGCAGGAGTTAGGTTTGGTTGATGATTGGAAAAAACTAGGAATGGAATCCTATGATAGTTATATTCGAAATGGATTGATGACACAGTTGATTCGTTTAGAACCGGGTTCTGATATTGAAGAAGCACATATGAGAAACCGTCAGTGGGTGAGTGCCTGGGTTTTTGAAAAAGGAAAAGCAGCTCATGTAATAGAGAAAATTAGCCGTGACGGAAAAACCTATTTCAATATTACAGATTATGAAAAACTTCACGATTTGTTTGGACAATTGTTGCGTGAGGTACAACGCATCAAATCGGAAGGAGATTATGAAGCAGGAAAAAATTTGGTAGAAAATTATGGTGTAAAAGTAGATCAAAAACTACACTCCGAAGTTTTAGAAAGAAACAAACAATTTACATCAGCTCCTTACAGCGGTTTTGTAAATCCGGTTTTAGTTCCAAAATTAGATTCCAAAGGACAAATTATTTCGATAGAAGTAACACAACCGAAAACTTTTGCAGAACAAATGTTGCATTACTCTAAAAATTATAATTTTCTACCTTTAGAAAATTAAATAACCCATTGGGTGTAATTAGTTTTTGATAATAATTTTTCGTCAGTTCGAGTAATCCCGTTTTCGGACGGGATTGTATCGAGAACAAGAAAAATTTTATTAAAAACGGTTCTCGATACATTTTTTGTTTCGTCCCGTCCCGATGTTTCGGGATCGGGACTGCACAAAAAACACTCGAACAGACGTTTTTAATTACACCCAACGGGTTTAAAATAAATAAAATTCCCTTTACTAACTTTTTTAGTAAAGGGAATTTTAATTTAATGGTCGTCATCTTCATCTAAAGTGTCCATCTGATGATCTTCGTACCAGTCTTTAAAGGTTTTATCCGTTTTGTAATTATCGGTCAGAACGGTGTAAGTTAGGTAAGGAATCAAAAACACACCTACAATATGTAAACTCATTATTATTCTCAAATCTACGTTAGTTTGATTCAGAACTGCAAAAAAGAAAACATATGCCGTGGTAAACCATACGATTTTAATAGCAAAATTTTTCATAGCCCTATTTTCTCTTAAAGTTACCACTTTTAAATTTAAAATAAACATAAGTTGTTGTTAATTAGTTATTTGTGTGTTTTTTTTCAAGGAATTACAATGAATATTTTAAAGTGATTCCGTATGTTCTTTGGTCTCCTAAAACCCCCGCATAATGTCCTGCGTTACCACCGGCAGGCAATAATTGTTCGTAATAATCTTTGTTCAGAATGTTGCGGGCCCAGAAGTTAATGGATAATCCTTCTGCAGCACGGAACCCGAAACGACCATTAAAAATAGCATAACCCGGAACGATTAAATATTTAGAAGCCGATGGACTGGATGAAAATTCAGAACGGGCATACGAATCAATTCCCACAAAGAATTTACCTAAATTCCCAAACAGTTTTGCTGCTGTAGTATATTCTCCTCCTAAACTGCCAGCCCATTTTGAAACACCCGGTAAGCTAGTTCCTGAAACATCTTTAAACGACACGGCTGCTCCGGTTTCTTCTAACGGAAGTGGCGCATTGATAAACTTAATGTACTTTCCATCAGTATAAGTTGCAGCACCATTGAAACTGAAATGTTCATTGATAACAAAACTCGCGTCCAGTTCTGCACCTCTTACACGTACTTTGTCGGCATTGGCCAGATATCCACGGTTTACCCCTAACTCAGCCGCCTGAACATTCGTTTGATAATCAGTAATGTTGGTATTGAAGAATGTTACATTCAAAATAGCGTTGTTAAACGGAGAGCTTTTTACGCCCGCTTCATAGTGATTTACTTTTTCCGGTTTAATTACCGCGAGTTCCAGTATAGGCGCTCCGTTGAGAGTAGGAAGTCCGGCCACGTTAACGCCCACAGGTTTATAACTTTTAGCATAAGTAGCATACGCATTAATTTGGTCAGTGGCTTTATACGATAGCGTTAGATTTCCTGAAAAATCCGTCGCATCGGTATTTTTTGCAAAATTTTGATCGCTGTAAACTAATTTCTGAAGTGCAATTAGTTCGGGATCATTGGTTTGTAATCCGCCGTATGTCTTCCGATCATAATCGGCATCTTTTTTGTCGTAATTGTATCGTAAACCGGGTAAAACATGCAAATCTTCTGTGATTTCCCAATCCAATTGTCCAAATACAGCAGCACTAACCCCATGAATGCTGGCATTGGTTTTTATACCATAACCTTCAAAAAGACCCGGAGTTTTCCATTTTTCGCTGGTGGTGCTTTGGGAAAATCGCCATTGTGCATTTCCTGATTCTTCGGTGCCATTAGTTTTTGAAGTCTGATCCATAAGAAATACACCTGCTGTACCTTTTAATTGCGATGAGATTTCTCCGGAATACCGTATTTCCTGAGTAAACTGTGTTTGTCTGGATGGGTTTTGTGATTTTGCCAATACCTGCAATCCTGTAAAATCCCTGTCATTGGACGGATCCCAGTTCCAAAAACGCCATGCAGTAGTAGAAGTTAAAGTCCCCAGTCCTATTTTAGAATCTACAGTTAGTGAAGCTCCTCCTAAATCCTGATTGGAACGCCATGGCGTATCGTGATCTATTTTTCGGTCAAAGGCATTATTGCTAGGTAATTGGTATCCTAAATCGGCAATGATAGCATCAAATTGTCGGTAAGCCGCTCTTTGTGTTGGCGCTACACCTGCAATTACCTGTGCATAGCCATCAGGACGTTGCGTTGTAATGTCTGCTGCCAGGAGTACGTTGGTGTTTTCTGACGGAGTATAAAGCAATTGACCTCTGATTCCCTGATTGTTTAAGGTGTTTGTCGCTCTTCCTGTTGCCACGTTATCAATTAAACCATCACGTTGTGTGCCGGAAAATGAGATTCGTCCGGCAATTTTTTTACTCAATCCTCCTGTAATAGAAGCTTTGGCTTGCAGATAATTATAATTACCATAACTCACTTCAATAGTGGCTCCCGGCGTAAAACTGGGTTTGCGTGTAGTAATGTTAAAAGCTCCGGCTGTAGTGTTTTTTCCAAATAACGTTCCTTGCGGACCACGTAAAACTTCAATCTGACTCACATCAATAAAATCTAATGTAGTCGCTGCGGGGCGGGCGTAATATACGCCATCCACATAAAAACCAACTCCGGGGTCGATACCATCATTGGTTAATCCGAATGGAGAACCTAAACTACGGATATTTATTCCCGTATTTCTGGGATTGGATGAATACAACTGTACGGATGGAATTAATTCTTTAATACGGTTTACATTGAAAGCACCAGCTTGTTCGGCTTGTTTTCCGCTTACAACCGAAATAGGAATTGGTACATTCTGAGCTTTTTCAATTCTTCTTCTGGACGAGATGACCACTTCGGCAAGTTGATTGTCTTCGGTTAATAATATATTTAGTGAACTTTCAGGAAGACTTTGAATTAGTATACGCTCTTGTTTATAACCTGTATATTGTATTAAAAGAGTAACGGGTAATTTTCCTTGTAAATCGATACTAAAATTGCCATTCAGGTCAGTAGTTGTGTTTAGTGTTGTTCCATTAATAATTATGTTGGCCGATTCTAATGGACTATTTTCGGTATTGTTTACGTGACCTTTAATTATTTGGGCAAATGTTCCTGAAACGCTTAGTAACAAGAGAGTTGTGAATATATTTTTTATAACAGTTTTCATTATTTTATTAATTATATATGATTAGTAGAATTTAAAATTAAATTTTTTTTACTGGCACATACACATCATATAATAATGAAATGTTTTATTTGAATTTAAAGTAATAAGCGTTTTTGAGCTTCTTTTGAAAAAGCTTTTTTGAATTGTTTCCATCGTTTAATAATTATAGTGATAATTGTAAATCGAGGCAAATATATATAAATTCTATAAAAATAGTAGGATTAAATAAATATTTTTTTATTTTTTTACTAATGAAGCTATAGTAATGCCTTGCATGGCTTTTAAAGTTTCGTCTCTGATAGTCATCAACCCGTGTCTTAGCAGGCATTCTGACTCGTCAATGCAATCGGAACAGCGTTCGTAAAAATTTAGGGAAGCACAAGGTAATAAAGCAATAGCACCATCAAATAAACGATGAATATCGGCTAATGTAATTTCGTTTCCTGATTTTAAAAGGTAATAGCCGCCAAATTTTCCCTGTTTACTGCCTACTAAATGTCCGCGTTTTAAGTCCAGTAATATTTGCTCCAAAAACTTTTTGGGAATATTAGCTGATTCAGCAATATCTGTAGTTTTAGAAATATGATTGGCATCTTGTTGCGCTAAATAGAGTAGTGCTTTGAGTGCGTATTTGGTTTTTTGTGAAAGCATGTTATCCGGGTTCAGCTAAAATCTGGATAAAGATAAATAATTTTACAGAGGAGTCAAGTGATTTATAAAACAATAACCTACTTTGTTATAAAGTAGGCTATTTGTTTTTGCTTGTTTTGCTTTTTTAGAATGATTTTCGGTTTACCAGCTTCCGCTGGAACCTCCGCCGGAGAATCCTCCTCCGCCAAAGCCGCCACCGAATCCGCCGCCACCGAATCCGCCGCCGCCAAATCCACCACCGGAAGAACCTCCTCCGAAGCCACCGCTGCTGCGTCCCAGACTGCTCAGGATAATGGCATCTAATAAGCTTGGTCCACCACCGCGATTTCCTGAGTTGCCACCGCCACCGCCTTTGTTTTTAGAAATTAAAATAATAATAAAAACAATGATGATGATAAATGGCAAAATAGGGAAATCCTGTTGCTTATTTTGTTTGCGACTGCCTTTATATTTGCCTTTGAAAACATCAAATAACGCATCAATACCTTTGTTGATTCCGTTGTAGAAACTTCCGGCTTTAAATTCAGGGATAATAATATTTCGGATAATTTCGCCACCCGTTCCGGCTGTTAATCGGTCTTCTAAACCATAACCGGGATTAATGGCGATTTTCCGGTCGTTTTTAGAAATGAGTATAATAACACCATTATCTTCTTTTGCCTGACCAATTCCCCAGGTTTGTGCCCAGTTAGTCGCCAGCTGGTTTACATCTTCTCCCTTTAAACTTTCCACCGTGATAACTACAATTTGAGTACTCGTGGTGTCGGAATAGCGAACGAGCTTTTCTTCTAATTGTGTCTTTTCTGTAGCGCTTAAAACATTTGCATAATCATACACTGAGGTTTGAAATTGCGGTTTTTCAGGGATGGTAAATTGTGCAAATGAAAAACTGTTATGGAGCAAAAATAAAACCGCTAATAAAAAATTCCATCCGGCTACTTTACTTTTTTGACTTTTAACTTTTGACTTTCGACTTTTGACTTTCGACTTTTGATCTATTTTCATTATCCTTTTGAAATTTCGTTTGATAATTCATTGGTGTCATTGGACCACGGGAAATGAGTTTTTAATTCTTCACCGGCACTCAAAATACCATCTATCAAACCTTGTTTGAAGTTGCCGCTTTTAAAATGAGCAACCATGATTTCTTTGGTTTTATCCCAAAAATCATTTCCCACAATGTCATTAATACCCTTATCACCGCATATTACAAAGGTATGATCTTCAACAGCAATATAGATTAAAACTCCGTTTTTAAGTTGCGTTTCATCCATTTTTAGCTCGTGAAAAACTTCTTTAGCGCGGTCAAAAGCATCCATTGAAGTGGTTTTTTCAATGTGAACTCTGATTTCTCCGGATGTGTTTTTTTCGGCAATACCTATAGCCTCCACGATGGCCAGTTCCTCTTCGGGTGTTAAAAAATCTTCTACTTTAGACATGGGAAATGTTTTTTATATAATTTAAAAACCCCTCTTTTGGAGGGGTAGTATGAATTTAGAATTTTACTTCCACTGGTTTGTCAGCGCCTTCAACAGCGTTGAAATAAGCTTTTTCCTGGAAACCAAACATTCCTGCAAACAAACTGTTTGGGAAAGTTTTTATATGGTTGTTGTATGGTTTTACCGCTTCATTAAAACGGGTACGGGCAGTTAAAATCTGATTTTCTGTGCTGGCCAATTCGTCTTGTAATTTCAGGAAATTCTGATTGGCTTTTAACTCCGGATATCTTTCAACAGAAACTAATAAACGGGACAAAGAGCTGCTTACGCCACTTTGAGCAGAATTAAATGCTGCCAGTTGTTCCGGTGTAATGTTGGTTGGATCAACGGTAGTCTGAGTTGCTTTAGCACGCGCTTCGATAACAGCAGTTAAAGTGCTTTTTTCAAAATCAGCAGCACCTTTTACGGTATTGACTAAATTCCCAATTAAGTCGTTACGTCTTTGATAAGCTGTTTGCACATTTCCCCATGATTCTTCAATGTTTTGATTCAAAGTTACAGCGGTATTGTTAATACCTTTAATCCAGCTATAACCGGCAATTACGATTACAGCAACAATAATCCAGGGTAAAAATTTTTTAAAATCCATTTTTCTGTTTAATTTAAAGTTTAATATTTATTGTTTTAATTTATTTCAAAATTGATATTGCAATTAGTATTGATTACAGTTCGTTTTTAATATTCGTTAGCTGCACTTTAATAGCTTCGAGTTTGCTGATGATTTCAAACTTGTCCAGTGTTTTCTTTTGTCCTTCTTTCAAATGGGTTTTAGCTCCTTCTAATGTAAAACCTCTTTCTTTGACTAAATGATAAATCAATTGTAAATTTTTAATGTCTTCCGGAGTAAACATTCTGTTGCCTTTAGCATTCTTTTTAGGTTTCAGAATATCAAATTCACTGTCCCAAAAACGAATCAGCGAAGCATTTACGTCAAAGGCTTTGGCTACTTCGCCAATGCTGTAATACCTTTTGTCTTTTGAAAGTTCGATATGCATATGAATATTTTTTTGAATGTTTTTAATCTGAAATCTAAGTTCTGCAATTTGAAATTGTTAATCCAGAGACTGATTTTCCTGATTGGCCAGTTTTGAAATAGCAACATATTCCACCGCCGAGATATTTCCGTAATAAAAATTAAGCGGATTTACCACCCGGCCATCTTTATGTACTTCATAATGCAGGTGTGGTGCTTCTGAACGTCCTGTACTTCCCACATAACCTATAATGTCACCTCTCTTAATACGCTGTCCCGCTCTGCAATTGTATTTGCTCAAGTGGGCATACAAAGTTTCATATCCATAACCATGCCTGATTACAATATGATTGCCGTAACCGGAAGCTCTGTCATCTGCCTGTTTGACCACTCCGTCACCTGTTGCAAAAACAGGAGTGCCTTTTTTTGCAGTAAAATCCATGCCTTCGTGCATTTTTCTTACTTTCGTGAAAGGATCTGTCCGGTATCCAAAACCGGAAGCCATTCTTTTTAAATTTTCATTTCTGACAGGTTGTATGGCAGGAATGGCAGCCAGTAATTTGTTTTTTTCCTTGGCCAGTTTTAAAATATAATCTAATGATTGCGATTGAATAGCTAATTGTTTCGTCAGTACATCAACTCTTTTTGTGGTTTGTAAAACCAGTTGGGTATTGTTATAACCTTCGAGCGCCTTGTATCTGTTTACATCCGAAAACCCTGATTTTCGTTCTTCTTCCGAAATTGCAGCGGTATTAAAATAAGTGCGGTATAGATTGTTGTCCCGTTCTTCAATGGCTCCGGCTACATTTTCTATCTGATCCACTTTTTTATTTAAAACGGCATAATTTAATTTCAGATTTTCAATTTCCCGAAGTAAAAGACGGTCTTTAGGAGTATCAAAATAAGGGGTATTTAACAAAATCACAAAACTAATAAAACCAAATAACGCCGAAGCCAGCAAAAACAAAGCAACAAAACCAAATTTGCGTCTTTTTTTTACTTTAATTTTTCGATATGCCAGATTTTCAGAATCGTAATAATATTTTACTTTCGCCATATTTTAAAATACCCTATTTTTGCACCTCTAAAAAAGCACATTGGAACAAATTTAATAAATGTTTTAGTTGTTACGCCCTTTTTTTAGTATTAAATATAACATAAAATTGATTTAAAGATTTAAAAATTTAATGATTGAAACATTGTTGAATTATGAATTTTGCAAGAGATTTAATTTAGCAACGTAGCAAATAACTTGAAATTTGATAAAAGCTTATTTAATCTTTTAATTTTTAAATCTTTTAATTTTTAAATTATAAAAATGAAATCACAAGACATTCGCAAAGCGTATTTACAATTCTTTGAAAGCAAAGGACATTTAATTGTTCCTTCGGCACCTATTGTTCTAAAAGACGATCCAACCCTGATGTTCAACAACTCGGGGATGGCACAGTTTAAAGAATATTTTTTAGGAAATGCCGCGCCTAAAAGCAAGCGTATTGCCGATACGCAAAAATGCCTTCGTGTTTCAGGAAAACATAATGATTTAGAAGATGTAGGTTTTGATACTTATCATCATACGATGTTTGAAATGCTGGGAAACTGGTCTTTTGGAGATTATTTCAAAAAAGAAGCTATTCCGTGGGCTTGGGAATTTTTGACTGAGGTTTTGAAACTGGATAAAGACCGTTTGTATGTTTCTGTTTTTGAAGGAAACGAAGCCGAAAATGTTCCTTTTGATCAGGAAGCTTTTGATATTTGGAAACAATTCGTGTCTGAAGACCGCATTATCCTTGGAAACAAAAAAGACAATTTCTGGGAAATGGGAGATCAGGGACCTTGCGGACCATGCTCCGAAATTCATATCGATTTGCGTGCCGATGCTGAAAGAACTGCAATTTCAGGATTTAGCTTAGTAAATGCCGACCATCCGCAGGTAGTAGAAATCTGGAACAACGTATTTATGGAGTTCAACCGTAAAGCCGATGGTTCATTGGAAAAATTACCGGCACAACACGTAGATACCGGAATGGGATTTGAGCGTTTGTGTATGGCAATGCAAAATGTGACATCCAATTATGATACCGATGTATTTACACCGCTTATTGAAAAAGTGGAGCAAATTACCGGATTGAAATATACTTCAAACGAAGTTAAAAATATCAGCGACGAGCAAAACAAAATCAATATTGCGATTCGTGTAGTGGTAGATCACGTGCGTGCGGTAGCCTTTGCTATTGCCGACGGACAATTGCCATCTAATACCGGCGCGGGTTATGTAATTCGTCGTATTTTACGCCGTGCGATTCGTTACGGATTTACTTTCTTGAATACCAAAGAGCCTTTCATTTATCAGTTGGTGGCTGTTTTAGCCGATCAAATGGGAGAATTTTTTCCGGAAATCAAAAAGCAACAGACCTTGGTTACCAATGTAATTCGTGAAGAAGAAGCTTCTTTCTTGAGGACTTTAGATCAGGGATTACAGTTATTAGAGAATGTAATTGCTGAAACGAAAGGAAAAGAAGTAGCAGGAGCAAAAGCATTTGAATTGTACGATACGTTTGGTTTTCCAATTGATTTAACCGCTTTGATTCTTAGAGAAAGAGGATATAGCTTAGACGAAGCCGGTTTTGATAAAGCAATGCAGGAACAAAAATCACGTTCTCGTGCGGCTTCAGAAGTTTCTACGGATGACTGGAAAATTCTGGTTGACGGAAATACAGAATCTTTTGTAGGTTATGACCAAGTTGAAAATGAAGTAAAAATTACTCGTATTCGTAAAGTAGATTCTAAGAAAGATGGTGTTTTATACCAAATCGTTTTAGATGCTACACCATTCTATCCGGAAGGAGGAGGGCAGGTAGGAGATAAAGGAACTTTGGTTTCTGCTAACGAAACTATCGAAATTATAGATACTAAGAAAGAGAACAATCTGATTTTGCATTTTACTAAAAAGTTACCGGAAAATCTAAATGCTTCTTTTGTAGCAAAAGTAAATACCGATTTAAGAACTGCGACTGCTAAGAATCACTCGGCAACTCACCTGATGCACCAAGCCTTACGCGCGATTTTAGGAACGCATGTGGAGCAAAAAGGATCATTGGTAAACCCAAAAAACCTGCGTTTTGACTTCTCACATTTCTCAAAAGTAACAGATGAAGAATTGCAACAGGTTGAAGATTTTGTTAATGCCCGCATCCAGGAGCAATTACCATTAATTGAAAGAAGAAGCATTCCAATTCAACAAGCCTTAGACGAAGGTGCTATGGCTTTGTTTGGCGAAAAATATGGTGATAATGTACGTGCGATTAAATTTGGAGACAGTATGGAATTATGTGGAGGAATCCATGTAAATAATACCGCTGATATCTGGTCTTTCAAAATTGTTTCTGAAGGAGCAGTGGCAGCAGGAATTCGTCGTGTTGAGGCGATTACCGGTGCTGGAGTAAGACAGTTTTTTGCTACGCAAGAAGAATTGTTAAGCGAAATTAAAACGGCATTGAAAAACCCGCAGGACGCTGTTAAAGCATTGGTTTCTTTGCAGGATGAAAATATAAAGCTGAAAAAACAAGTAGAAGCTTTGCTGAAAGAGAAAGCGAAGAATATGAAAACGGAATTGGCTAACGAACTTCAGGAAGTAAACGGAGTTCAATTCTTAGCAAAACAAGTGGATTTGAATGCAGAAGGAGCTAAAGATTTAGCTTATGAGTTAGGGAATTTAGGAAACAACTTATTTTTAGTTTTGGCTACAGCCGAAGAAGGAAAACCAATGTTAAGCTGTTATATTTCTAAAGAATTAGTGGCTGAGAAAAACTTAAACGCCGGACAAGTAGTTCGTGAGTTAGGGAAGTTTATCCAGGGTGGAGGCGGAGGACAGCCTTTCTTTGCAACTGCCGGAGGAAAAAATGCAGCCGGAATTCCTGAAGCATTATCAAAAGCAATTGATTTTGTAAAATAGATTTTTAAAATGATTTAAAATAAAGAAACCCTTTTAGTTATTTGCCTGAACTAAAAGGGTTTCTGCTTGTAATAAAAGTATGAAAAAGTTATTTTTCGGAATAGGTTATTTCAATTCCGTTTTCTTCAAGAATATCCAATAAATAAGTGTTTTGTTGCGGATCGTATTTTTCAATACCGCTTTGATACCATTTCAGCAAAATACTAATTTGAAAATGAGTATATCCTTCGGTATCAATATTGATTCCAAGCAAACCGGCCAAAAGAAATTCTTCAAGAATCTTTTCGTTAATTATTTTTTTCGGAATACCATTCATAACACTGCCATTTAGATTTTCATAATCAAATCTTCCGGAATTAAAACCTTCGTTAAAAGCCGAATTAGGAGTGTCGTTTTGTACTTTAGAATAAGGATTCTGACCATTAGAATAACCTTCTAAATAGTCTTGTCTGTAGATAGGATTAAAGATGTTTTTCATGATAATTGAAATCGTATTCTTTTCAAATGTAGAGGCAAAAAATCAGTCGACCATTTAAAATCGTTGAACGGAAAAAATACTCTTTAAAACGCTTTGCCTATGTTTTTTATCGTTAAAATCGGTCGTTTTCCTAGTATTGCTTTCGGAGAAGGGTATCGGTTTTTTTTCAGATTTGTAGATAAGACAGGGTCATTTATAGTTGTATAAAAGTGTTGTAACGACTGTTTTAATACATTATTGGCTTAATAAACCGTTTTTATAGTTTTATTTTTTCTAAAAGTCTCTTTTGAACGGGTTTTTAAGTCGTTAAACCTAAATAATTGCGGTCTCTGAATTTAATATTTAGTTTTGATAACCCAAATTTTAAGTTCAATATAACCTAACTAAGTAATGAAAAAATTAGCCCCCATATTTCTTTTCATCTCTGCTCTGACTTTACTATTTACTTCCTGCGCAAATGATAAAGACGATAAGAGTAAAAATTTTGTCAAAATAATCGAATCTACTAAGGATGGTATTACCGAAAATTCGGTGTTTACATACAAGGAAAACCAAATAATAAGTGCAGATAATACTAAAGAGAAAACTGATTATACGTATCAAAACGGATTAATTACAAAAATCACTACTTATAATAAAGCAACTCAACTGACTTCGGTGTTGAATTACACTTATGATAAAGAAAAATTAATCAAAGTAAGTTCCACTGAAAAATATGTTATTTATTATACGCATAATGGTAACGACAAGGTTTCTTATCAAAAATATACTATTGATTCTCAAAATAAAGAACAAAAAGTGCTTCACGGAATTTTATATTTTAAAAATAAAAATCTAATTAAGGATGAATGTATTTTTGATAATGTTACTGAAAATTCAGTTTCGGGTTCAAAAACAACTTTTGATTATGATACTTACAATAATCCTTATTTTAGTATTTTGGGTTATGAAAAGTTATTGGATCACGGGGTATTGATTTCTAAAAATAATGCTGTAATGACGGTTGCAGAAACAACAGTTACTCAAGAAGGACAAGCCATTTCTTCGGCTAATATGTATACCACTAAATTTAAATATGATGCCGATGATTATCCTACGGAGCAAATTTCAGAAGAAAGTCTGATGAATCCTGATTATTCTAAGATCCAGTATTTGTATTAATATTATAATACTTAATTTTGGAAAAAAACTGTAATGCAATTTCGTACTGTAATTCCTGTTTTATCGAGTTCGTCTCCTGTTGATTATCATTCCAGGATTCTAAGTTTAGGATCTTGTTTTGCTGTTAACATTGCTCAGAAATTATCATATTATAAATTTCAAAACTGCTGCAATCCGTTTGGTATTATTTTTAATCCGGTTTCAATTGAAAAACTGATCAGCAGAGCTGTCAAAAAAGATTTTTTTACAGAAAAAGATATTTTTTTTCATAATGATTTATGGCATTGTTTTGAAGTGCATTCAGCGCTTTCTAATCCCAATAAAGAAGTATTTTTAGATTTGCTGAATCAATTAGTCAGTGAAACAAATCAACAGATAACTTATTCCACTCATTTTTTGATGACCTACGGAACTTCATGGGTGTATCGAAAGAACGAAAATAATCAGATTGTTGCGAACTGCCATAAACTTCCTCAAAAACAATTTACAAAAGAAATACTTTCGATTGAAACAATTCAGAATGCTATTGAGAATACAATTGTGTTGATTCAGTCTGTAAATCCGGAGGCCAAATTTACTTTTACCGTTTCGCCGGTACGCCATATCAAAGATGGTTTTGTAGAAAATCAGCTTAGTAAAGCGCACTTAATCTCAGCGATACATTCCAATCAAAAGTCAAAAACCGAAACATATAATTATTTTCCCAGTTATGAAATTATGATGGATGAACTGCGTGATTATCGTTTTTATACTGAAGATATGTTGCATCCAAGTGCTTTGGCAGTTGATTATATCTGGGAGAAATTCAAAGAAACTACTATTACCCCATCTGTCTTTACCATAATGGAAGAATTGGAAACCATTCAGAAAGGATTAGCACATCGTCCTTTTAATCCAAATTCAGAAAGTCATTTGAAATTTGAAATAAATCTCCGGAAAAAAATCACTAAATTAGAATCTCAATATCCATTTATGAAGTTTTAACGATGATAAAAAAGACAGTCACCACTATAATTATTGTTTGTATAGTTGTTTTGCTATTTAAATATTGTGATTTCAAAAAAAATAACGAAGCCGATATTAGCTATAATACCAATCTGATTCAGCAGCAAATTGTAAATGTTGGAAAATTAGTCGTTACCGAAGGACATTTCTCTGAAGTGATTACTTATAAAAATCAGCAAAAATACCTGATGAATATGGTTTCTTTCGAAAAGAAAGCGCTTATTGTTGTCAACGCCGATGTGACTGTAGCCTATGATTTGCAAAAAATGAAATACGATATTGATGAAAAAAACAAAATCATCACGATTGTTAGTATTCCTAAAGAAGAGATAAAAATCAATCCTGATATTCAGTTTTATGATGTGGAGCAAAGTAAATTAAATCCTTTTACAGGAGATGATTACAACAAAATCAACAAATCAGTGAAAGCCAATCTGGCGAAAAAAATAGAAAAATCAACTCTAAAGTCGAATGCTAAAAACCGACTCATCAGCGAACTTTCAAAAATTCTGATTCTGACCAATACTATGGGATGGACTTTACAATACGAAGGTCAAATTATTGAAAATGAAAAAGATTTAGGACAGCAGGTAAAAATGTAGTTTAACTTAACTCTCAAAAAAATTCCGTCCGCCATTCCTGAAATACTCAATTTTATAAAAGAACATTTCTGCCATGTTTTTAGCGCGGAGTTTTGCTTCTTCGGCTAATTTGCCTTTGAATAAACTATCGATGGTTTCGGTAAAAATTTCCATCCATCGGTTAAAATGTTCTTTAGCCACAGGCAAATGCTTGTGTGGCGGAAACGGACTTCCAGAATACGTGTGTTCCTCTAATAAAATAGTTTGCCAAAAACGGTACATTCTTTCTAAATGTGCCGGCCACTGATTGCCAATTTTTTCATTAAAAATGGGGCCGATTAAGTTGTCCTGTTGTACTTTGGTGTAGAAAGAATCTACGAGTAGCCGGATGTCATCCAGATTTTGTATGTCTGCTAAATTGTTCATATTTTCAGAAAATAATAAATTACAAAGTTAGGATGTTTTTAACCAATTAACTGATGGAATAAATCCTGTTTTTCGTTCAGGTATTTGTATTCAAAACCTTTGTTTTCCATTTTTTCTTTTATGGCAATAATATCATTTTTGTTTTTGAGTTCAAGACCTACAACTGCCGGACCGGTTTCGCGGTTGTTTTTCTTTGTAAACTGAAAATAAGTAATATCATCATCAGGACCTAAAATGTCATTGACAAATTCCTTTAAAGCTCCCGGACGTTGAGGAAACTGAACCATAAAATAATGCATTAATCCTTCGTAAAGTAAAGACCGTTCTTTGATTTCAGCAGTACGTTCAATGTCATTATTACTCCCGCTTACTACACATACTACGGTTTTACCTTGAATTTCTTCTTTGTAAAAATCCAGGGCCGAAATAGTTAAAGCCCCTGCAGGTTCTACTACCATAGCTTCTTCATTATACAGGCGTAAAATAGTGGTGCATACTTTTCCTTCGGGAACAAGGATGATATCACTCAGGTTTTTTTGGCAAATTTCAAAAGTCATTTTGCCTACCTGTTTTACGGCAGCTCCATCTACAAATTTATCGATGTTTTCTAAAACACTCACTTTGCCATCAGCTATCGAATTTTTCATAGACGGTGCTCCTTCGGGCTCCACACCAATGATTTTAGTATTGGGACTCAGCTGTCTGAAAACTTCCGAAAGTCCGGATGCAAGTCCGCCACCGCCTATTGGAACAAAAACATAATCGATAGGTTTCTTATAACTTTCCAGAATTTCAAGACCTATAGTTCCCTGACCCGCCATTACTTTTAGATCATCAAAAGGATGGATGAAAGTGATTTTGTTTTCGGTAGCATCTGCCATCGCAGCGGCATAAGCATCATCAAAGGTGTCGCCGGTAAGTACAATTTCGATAAAATCACCACCAAACAGGCTTACCTGTTTCAGTTTTTGTTTCGGGGTGGTTTTGGGCATATATATTTTCCCTTTTATTTGTAGCAGTTTGCAGGAGTAAGCCACACCCTGAGCGTGATTTCCGGCGCTGGCACATAACACGCCTTTTTCCTTTTCGGCAGCTGTTAAAGTGCTGATTTTGTTATAAGCTCCTCGTATTTTATAGGAACGAACAGGCTGTAAGTCTTCTCGTTTTAATAAAATCCGGGCATTAAATTCTGTAGATAAATTTAAATTTTCAGATAAAGGAGTTGCTGTTATAACTTCTTGTAATTGTTTTTTTGCTTCTTGTATTTGATGAAATAATTTCATGGCTTTCGGGTATAAAAAAACCTCCTGAAGAGGAGGTTTATAAATTTGTATTTTGATTACTGATTTACATAACACTCCGTCATTATTGTTGAATAATGTTAATTGAAATGTTGATGTAAATAGTTTTGATCATTTTCTTTAAATTGAATTACAAAGATATCAATTTATGGTTATAAATTAGAAAAGGCTTATTTTTTTGTTTCATTTGGCGGGTACTGTTCCAGAATCTTGGCTACAAATTCGTTGATTTGTTGTTCTTTTTCTCTTCGGTTTTCGGTTAATGTTCCTATTGCTTCTCCTTGCCAGATTAACTCTTTTTTCTTAGCATCGATTAGATCAATATAAAGTGTTCCCTGTGTGGATCGTGTAGTATAGGTATTTCCTCCCCAGAAATAAGGATTCCATCCCCATCCCCAACCGTATCCCCAACCCATATTGAATTGGTTTACATCAACTTGTTCTCTTTCTTTGGTGAAAATATTAACCAGTAAATCAGGGTTTTCACTTTTGGTCATCCCTTTTTTAGTCAGTTCGTTGTCAATGGCATGTAAGATTCTTTTTTTATCCAATTCAGATATCTGAACACGGTCAATACCTTTTTTGTGAAAAGCAAAGGTTTTGTACTGAGTAAAATCAGCACGACTGTCAAAATCAGAATAGACTCTTACAGAGCTACAGGAGCTCAAAAGAAAAAGAAATAATAGCGGTAATATTTTGAGTGTTTTCATAATGCAATTATTTGATTATTTAAATATAATTAAGATTCGGGTTTATTTTATATACGATGAAAAAATTATAAAAGATTTTAAAAAATCTGTTTTTAAAAGTTTTTCGTATTATTTTTTATTCGTTCCTGTTTTTTTATCATATCCATAAGGACAGTGACGGCAACCGCTTTTACAACAATACCCTCTTTTTAAATGATGTTTTTCAGTAAAACATTTATATCCCTCGGGGGTGTAATAGAAATCTTCACCTTCTATTAATTTATTTTCATTATTTTGCCCTGTCATTAATAGATTTTATTTCTGTTTTTGAAAACTCAAAAAACGATTCTTCTTTACACAAATTTATAAATTATTAAACCAATGTTTTTTATTGTTAACAAGTATTTAGTACCAAAAGGTTTCCGTGGTTTAACAGCCTATCCATTTGTGTTTTTAAAATATCACGTTGATAAAGAAAACCCTGTTTTTATCAATCATGAACGCATTCATTTACAACAACAATTAGAATTACTGATATTTCCGTTTTTTATCTGGTACCTTCTGGAATACCTCATTCGCTTATTAAAATATGGTAACAAAAACCGTGCCTACAGAAGTATATCATTTGAGAGAGAGGCATATAGTAATGAATCGGATATGGATTATCTTAAAAAGAGAAAGGTTTTTAGTTTCGGAAAGTATTTGTTTTAACCGTAAATCTTGCAAAGTTTTCTTTATTTATAGCTATAAGTTCTACCTTTGTCAAAAATCAATTGTCTTGAATCAAAAACTGCAAATAAAGTTTCCGAATTCTGTTTCCATTACTATCAAAAGGGAAGATTTGATTCATCCGGTTGTTTCGGGAAATAAATTCAGGAAACTAAAATACAATTTGCGTCAGGCGAAAATAGAAAATAAAAGAAAGCTACTCACTTTTGGCGGAGCTTTTTCAAACCATATTGCTGCTGTTGCTTTTGCAGCAAGAGAAAACGGTTTTGAATCGATAGGAATTATTCGTGGTGAGGAATTAAAAGATAAAATCACTCAGAATCCCACTTTAGAATTTGCCCGGGAATGCGGTATGCAATTAGAATTTGTTTCCCGGGAACAATATCGGTCAAAGAATGAAGTTACATTTTTAGAAGAACTAAAATTGAAATTTGGCGATTTCTTTCTGATACCCGAAGGCGGAACAAATAAACTGGCTGTAAAAGGTTGTGAAGAGATTTTAACAGATGAGGATAAGCAGTTTGATTATATTTGTTGTGCTGTAGGAACGGGAGGAACTATATCTGGAATTATTAACAGCAGCTTTTCTCATCAAAAAGTTTTAGGATTTCCAGCTTTAAAGGGGGACTTTTTACAAGATGAAATTCGTATTTTTGTGCAAAATAAAAAATGGGACCTGATTAACAGTTATCATTTTGGCGGGTATGGTAAGGTAAATGAAGAATTGATAACTTTTATAAACGATTTTTATACAGATAATCAAATTCCTTTAGATCCTGTTTATACTGGGAAAATGGTTTTTGGCGTTATAGATATGATTCAAAAGAATTATTTTCCGGCTCAGTCCAATATTTTGCTGATTCATACCGGAGGTCTTCAGGGAATTCAGGGAATGAATGCCAAATTGAAAAAGAAACAATTACCAATACTATCAATCAATGTTTAAAAAAATCCTCTTTTTATTTATTGCCTTAATGCTGGTTAGTTGTCATGCCGGCAAATCTCCAATTGTAACCACAAAAAAAGCAGCGGTTAAAAACACTTCTTATTCTAAAAAAACAAAAACAACAAAAGCGCGAAATGAAGTTATAGAGTCCACTTCAAGAACTGTTGTTACTAATGATATTGTTGGTAATTATGTTTTGCAGTACAAAGATGTTGCGATGGGGAATATGAAAATTTATGGCATTCCGGCCAGTATTATTTTAGCTCAGGGTATTTTAGAATCAGGTGCCGGAAGAGGAGATTTGGCAGTCAGCGCGAATAATCATTTTGGAATCAAATGCCATTCAGACTGGAAAGGAAGTTCTGTCAGACATGATGATGATTCCAGTCAGGAATGTTTCAGGAAGTATGATAAAGTGGCGGAATCATATAAAGATCACGCTTTGTTTTTGACAGGTAAAGGGCGCTATGCGAGTTTGTTTGCCTTAGATAAAGATGATTATAAAGCCTGGGCAAAAGGCTTAAGAAAAGCCGGATATGCTACTGATCCAAGGTATCCTGATAAATTAATTTCGTATATAGAACGCTATAATTTAGCACAATATGATGCTATAGTATTAGGAATTCACTATAAACCGATAGAGAATCAAAGCAGCTCAAGGATTGTTAACATAACAGCCGGCAGTGAAGGTTTTTATGAAGTACAGAAAGGAGATACTTTATATTCGATTTCAAAAAAATACAATGTATTAGTTGAAGATTTAAAACGAAAAAATAACCTCTCGGATAATACACTTTCTATTGGACAAATGCTGAAAGTGAATTAATTTATAAGTGTAAAAAAATAAGTTAGAAAGTAAGTTTTTTTTAAAAATCTGAAATCTGAAATCTACAATCTGAAATCTAAAAATAAAAATGTTATACCAAAGAAGTAGTCAGTTATTTGCTGAAGCAGAAAAAGTAATTCCGGGTGGCGTAAATTCACCTGTACGGGCATTCAAATCAGTAGGAGGAACGCCCATTTTTGTTAAAAAAGCCAAAGGAGCTTATTTGTATGATGAAGATGGAAACCGATTGATTGATTATATTAATTCCTGGGGTCCCATGATTTTAGGTCATGCTTTTGAGCCTGTAGTTGAGGCTGTTACTGAGAGAGCTAAATTAGGAACTTCTTTTGGAATGCCTACCGAATTAGAAACTCAGATTGCAGCTTTGGCCGTATCGATGGTTCCTAATATTGATAAAATCCGTTTTGTGAATTCAGGAACAGAAGCTTGTATGAGTGCTGTAAGACTCGCCCGCGGATTTACAAAAAGAGATAAAATTATCAAATTTGCAGGTTGTTATCATGGGCATTCAGATTCTTTCCTGATTCAGGCCGGTAGCGGTGCAATGACTTTTGGGACGCCAAATAGTCCGGGTGTTACTGCCGGAACCGCTCAGGACACTTTGCTGGCTACCTACAACGATTTGGAAAATGTTAGAAGTTTAATTGCTGCTAATCCAAATGAAATTGCCGCTGTAATTGTAGAACCGGTTGCGGGAAATATGGGATGTGTGCCGCCAATCAAAGGTTTTTTGGAAGGGCTGCGCCAATTGTGTTCTGAAAACGGAATTTTACTAATTTTTGATGAAGTAATGACCGGCTTTCGTCTGGCTAAAGGCGGAGCTCAGGAATTGTTGAGTATCAATGCTGATATAGTTTGTTTTGGAAAAGTAATCGGAGGGGGGCTTCCGGTAGGAGCTTTTGCGGCTCGTGAAGAAATCATGAATTATCTGGCACCTGTAGGACCGGTCTATCAGGCAGGAACTTTGTCAGGGAATCCGCTGGCAATGGCTGCAGGTTTGAAAATGCTGGAATCTCTAAACAATGAAGCAGTGGTTTTTCAAAGATTAGAAGAAAAAACAGCTTATTTAGAACAAGGAATTCATAAGGTATTAAAAACAAATAATATTATCTATACAATCAACAGGGTTGGTTCGATGATTTCGGTGCATTTTGATGCAAATCCGGTGGTTGATCTTAAAACTGCTGCTAAAGGGGATAATGAAACGTTTAAAAAATTCTTTCACGGATTACTGAAAGAGGGGATTTATATCGCACCATCAGCTTATGAAACCTGGTTTATTACCGATGCATTAAGTTATGAAGATTTGGATTTTACGATAAAAGCTATCGATAAAGTTTCAAAAAATTTGTAAAATTCAAACCAGAAAAAAAGCTTCGAGTTAAAACTCGAAGCTTTTTTTTAATTTTCCATATCACCGCCACCTTGTGGTCGTTCTGGTCGGTCTCCCATTCCACCGCCTTGACGGTTACCCATTCTTTTTCTCGTTTCTGCCTGAGTGGCTTCCCATTTTTTTAATTGTTCCGGAGTCAGGATTGCTTTTAATTTATCTTCTGTTTTTTTTCTTTCTTCCTGCATCTGCTCTCTGGAAAAACCACTTTGGTTTTCTCTGCTTTTTGCTTGTTCAGCATAAAGTTGTTTTAGCTGTTCTTGTTGTTTTGCATCAAGACCTAACTGAGTCGTCATTCTTTCCACACGTTTTTCCGGAGAAAAGTCTCCTCTTCGTGGTCTGTCATTGTTGTTTTGAGCAAAACCTGATACTCCTGCAATTAATAAAGCTGCAATAATTAATTTTTTCATTTTTTTTGTTTTTTGATTAATGTTAAAGATTATTGCTGTAAGATGCAAATTATAGGATAAGGTTTAATCAGGGATCAGAAATTAACGAAATAATAGTTAATAATTTGTGGAATTGATGTAAGCTGAAATATCTTTTCTATTCTCTTTTTATGTTTTTTTAATTAGTTAGTGATTAAGTAATTTGCGATATTTCTAAGTATGTATTTTTGTTTTTTAGTGTTTTACGGCCTGGTAAATGGGTTTATTATAACAGTTTGAATAGTTTTTGTGTTAAAATAAAAATACTTAAGTATTTAAACGTAGTTTTACTTAATTTTACTTTTTAGTTACTAAATTAGTCTGAAACTGCGAGACACACTTTCAAATGAAAAACAGAAAATATAACATCAAGGCTTTTCTAATTGCTTCGTTATTATCAATAGTAATGATTGTATTAGTTTTTTACGGATCCAGAGAATTACAAAATTTTGATGCAGCTTTGGTTACTTATTTGTTCGGAACTGTATTTGCTTTTTTTGGTATTATATATCGTTATTCTGTTTGGTTGCAGCGTCCACCTACATGGATGTATTTTAAAAGAGGGGTTTGTTTCTTGTTTACTGGAAAAGTATTTTCTCATTTTTGGTTTGCTTCTAAGGAAACGGTTTCAAATATTGTTTTCCAAAAATTCATTTATCCAAGAGGAAAATACCGTTGGCTCGCTCATTTTATGATTGCTGTAGGTTGTACATCAGCTTTTCTGATTACTATTCCATTGACTTTTGGCTGGGTGCATTTTACAATGGCTCCCAATTCTATTTCGGTGTACGAAGCCCATTTTTTTGGGTTTAAACTAATGGAGTTTAATCTGGATTCCGTTATGGCATTCATGACATTCCACGCCTTAAACTGGTCTTCTTATATGGTAATTTTTGGTGCGGGATATTATTTAAGAAGACGATTAACTAATCCGGGGTTAATTGCAACCCAAACATTTGAAGGCGATTTGTTGCCACTTATTCTATTGATAGCAATTTCGGTTACCGGACTTGGTTTGACCTATTCTTATGAGTTTATGAAAGGCTTGGCTTTTGATTTTCTGGCTGTTTTGCACGCGGTAACTGTAATCTTATTTTTGATATGGATTCCTTTCGGAAAGTTTTTTCATATTATTCAGCGTCCGGCACAAATTGCCGCACATATTTATCATAGAGTAGGAAAACAGCAGGGAATGGCGGTTTGTGAGCATACAGGAGAAGAATTTGCAACTAACCTGCATATTAAAGATCTTAAAACCTTAACCAAAAAAATAGGATTTGATTTTGACAGAGAAGATGGCAGTTCGCATCTGGATTTAAGCCCGGAAGGAAAAAGATCCCGTTTAGCACAGGCGCATCTAAAGGCAAGACAGGATGGTGGGGAATTATTTGGATAATTTAATGAAAGATAAAAGAATTTAAACATGGCTAAATTACCTGTTTCAGAAGAGCATATTATTACACAGTTTGGTCCTCATAAAAATTACAGTCCTAAAGAAGGTTATGAAGGAAGAGATGAACCGGATCAGTTAGTAAAAACACATTGTTGTTTTTGTGGCATGCAGTGTGGCATTCAGTTGTCAGTTAAAGAAAATAAAGTAGTAGGTTTTGAGCCCTGGATGGAATTTCCTTTCAATGAAGGAAGATTGTGCCCTAAAGGAGTACAGCGTTATTTACAGAACAATCATCCGGATCGCCTTTTAGGCCCATTAAAAAGAGTAGAAGGACAAGGCTTTGTCCCTACATCCTGGGATGATGCGATGTCTAAAACAGTTAAAGAAATCCAACGCATTCAAAAAACATACGGAAATGATGCATTTGCTATGCTTTCAGGTGTTTCTTTAACTAACGAGAAAAGTTATCTCGTAGGTAAATTTGCCCGTGTAGCTTTAAAAACTAAAAATTTAGATTATAACGGTCGTTTGTGCATGGTGAGTGCCGGTGCGGGAAATAAAAAAGCATTCGGTCTGGACCGAGGTTCAAATAACTATTCTGATTTAGAATATGCCGAAGTCATTATTGTGGCTGGAGCCAATGTTAGTGAAACCTTTCCTACTTTGACACATTGGATTTGGAAAGCAAGAGACAGAGGCGCTAAGCTGATTGTTATTGATCCCCGAATAATTCCTCTTGCCAGAACGGCTGATTTGCATTTAGATGTGCGTCCCGGAACCGATTCGGCTTTATACGGTGCTATGCTGAAATATTTGGCAGATCATGATATGTTAGACCATGATTTCATTGATAATCATACTTCAGGATTTCAGGAAACCTTAGATGCTGTAAAAGATAACACGCTGGAATGGGCTGAAGAAATTACAGGAATTAAGAAAGAAAAAATCCAACAGGCAGCTGAATTATGGGGAAGAGCCAGTACCAGTTTTCTGCTTCATGCCCGCGGAGTTGAACATCATTCGAAAGGAGTGGATAATGTTTTGGGGTGTATCAATTTAGTTTTGGCAACAGGAAGAATTGGTAAACCATATTGTGGTTATGCAACTATTACCGGACAGGGAAATGGTCAGGGAGGCAGAGAGCACGGTCATAAATGCGATCAATTACCGGGAAACAGAGATATAGAAAATCCGGAACATCGCAAGTATATTTCGGATGTTTGGGGAATTGATGAGAAAGATTTGCCGGGTAAAGGGTTGTCGGCTTATGAAATAATTGAAGCGATTCACAGGGGTGAAATTAAAGGTTTATTGTCCATATGTTTTAATCCGTTAGTTTCTTTGCCTAACAGCAATTATGTTCGGGAAGCATTAGAAAAGTTAGAATATTATGTGTGTATTGACTTTTTCTTAAATGAAACAGCCCGCCATGCTGATATAGTTATGGCTGGCTCGTTGCAAGAGGAAGAAGAAGGAACAACCACTTCAGCAGAAGGAAGAGTCATTCGAATAAGACAAGCGGTAACACCTCCGGGAGATGCCCGTACCGATACTTCGATTATTTTGGAATTAGCAAAGCGTTTGGGGGTAAGAACCAAATTTGCTTTCGAAAGCAGTGAAGAAATTTTCAATGAACTGCGTGTGGCTTCCAAAGGCGGAACTGCTGATTATAATGGTATTACTTATAAAAAAATTGAAGATAATATGGGGGTTTTCTGGCCTTGTCCAACTGAGGATCATCCAGGAACGCCACGTTTATGGGAAGACAGAAAGTTTAAAACTCCTGATGGCAGAGCCCATTTTAATCCTGCACCATACAAACTTCCGGGTGAAGTAACCTGCGTTGATTATCCTGTAATTTTAACAACAGGGCGCGTAGTTTCTCAGTATTTGAGTGGAACACAAACCCGAAGAATAGGAAAGTTAGTAGATCAGTATCCGGAACCTTTAGTAGAAATACATCCTAATCTGGCCAAACAATTAGGAATAAAGCAAAGGGAATTAGTAAGGGTTTCTACTCGAAGAGGTGAAGGAATTTTTCCTGCTAATATTGTGGAGACTATCCGGGAAGACACCGTTTTTATTCCGTATCACTGGTCAGGGAAAAAATCAGCAAACCAGTTAACTCCGGGTACTTTGGATCCTATTTCTAAAATTCCGGAATTTAAAGTGTGTGCCTGTCATTTGGAACCGCTAGGCGAAATTGCTCCGCCTTCCAAAGAATCAACAGCTTATGCAAGTGTTTAATCTATAAAAAAAGAATGTAAATGAACTATACCAGTTTTAATAAAAACGAAGAGTTTTTTGTAGATATGCAGCGTTGTATTGGTTGTAAAGCCTGTGAATTGGCCTGCGCCGAATGTGAAACAAACGGTCAGGAATCTATGATTCATGTAAATTATGTGGATCGTGCAGCAACGGTTCAAACCACGGTTCAGGTGTGTATGCACTGTGATGATCCGGTTTGCGCCAATGTATGTCCTGCCGATGCTATTTCTAAAGACGAATTCGGAATTGTACATACGGCAAATACCGAAAGATGTATAGGGTGTTCCAATTGTGTAATGGCTTGTCCTTTTGGTGTACCTAAAAAAGAAGAAAATTACGATTTGATGATGAAATGTACCATGTGCTATGACCGTACTAGTGTGGGAAAAAAACCAATGTGTGCAACAGTTTGTCCAAGTGGTGCTTTGTTTTATGGCACCAAAGATGAAATTCAGGAAATGCGTCCGAATAGCTCACCCGTTAATAGTTTTATTTTTGGAAAAGAAATTGTGAACACCAAAGTGAATATAATGATGCCTAAAGGAAGTACAGAATTAATAATTTATTAATTGAGATTCATGTCTGTAAAAGAAGAAAACTTAAATAAAAACTGGAAGAAAGACTTTCCAATAGAAAAGCAACAGGCAACCAATGTAAGTCGCCGTGATTTTGCTAAATTCCTGACTTTGGTTTCCGGAGGACTGATGGTTGGCAGCGGATTAGTTGCTGCTAAGGCGTATATGTATCCAAAAGAAGCATTGGAAGGAGCGCATTTTGTATGTAAAAAAGAAGAAGTACCGCTAGGAGGAACACGTGCTTTTGTAATTGAAGGAAGTACAATTCCCTATATATTAATTCATCTGGAGACCGGTGAGTTTAAAGCATATGAACAGAAATGTACCCACCTTTCCTGTTCTGTTTTTTACAAGCCGGGAACCGGAATTATTCATTGTCCGTGTCATGAAGGATCATTTGATGCTGCAACAGGAAATGTTTTAGGAGGTCCGCCTCCAAGAGCTTTGCCTAAGCTGGATGTTTTTTTTAAAGATGATGCTGTCTATGTAAAAGCTGCGCAAGAAGAGAAAAGTAAAATAATATAAAGAAAGTATATGAGTAATTTCAGACGCGGACAAAATCAATCTAATCCCAATAAGTTAAATGCGATTCTTTCGACTGTGATTTTTATATTAATTCTGAATGTGACTATTCAGATATGGCTGTTGTATGCTGCTTTGAATAATGCTTTGGATAATAATAAAGAAATTCTGATTCCGGCATTTGTAGCTTCATTGGTGTTATTTCTAGTTGGTATCTGCTGCATTTATTATATGCCAACAGGCAATACAAATTCAAGAATATAAGGTAATATTCATAATTTATTATTTGGTAATCGTTTTTTTAAGTAGCTCAGCGACAATATTTGAAAAGTTGAAAAAGATTATTGTACTTTTGCGTACCCCAAAATCAAAATTAATTATGAAAAAAATTGTACTTGCCTTGTCACTATGTGGCCTGTTCTTAATTCAGTCTTGTCAATCTGATGATAACTCAGGATCAGATGAAAAAGTTATTTTAAATACCAGTTCCGAAAGTTTAAGCAAAAGAATCGATCTTAGCGGTTCAGGAGTTTTGGATTTAGTGACCTTAAATACTACAGGTAAAACTGCCGAAGGTCAGGCTGGTACGTTCCCAATGTCATTATTAGCCGAAGTTGCACCCCCAGTTTATGGAGGGAAAACTTTAATGGCAACACATGTTGATGTGAAAGATAATTATGTATATGTATCTTATAATACACAGGGAGATACGTATTTAGGAGGAATTGATGTTATTGATATCAGTAGCCCTAATAATCCAAAATTAGTAGTTCAGGCTATTTTACCAAATGTAGATATTAGTACCGTGCTTTTTGATAATGGTAAACTATATATCGCCGGTGCTGTTGATGTAGATTTGAATAATGTACCTAGTCCGGCTTTTGTTGCTCAGATGCCTTTGCAATCAGGATTGCTGACTAATGATTATGTACTGAATTCCTTAGCCGGTTATGTTGGTACAGGACTTGCTGTTGCAGATTCAAAATATTATGCTGTTTCCGGAAATAATGGTGTTCTTGCTAAATTAGATAAAACTACTAATATTATAGAAACTACAATTGCTGTGGATGATCTAAGAGCTTTAGGACGTATTGACAACAAAATAGTAGTATTAAGCGGTACTGATGGTATAAAAGTTTATAATGCAGGAACCTTAAATTTAGAATCTTCATTTGTCACTTCTACCGATGTTGCAGAAGCAAAAAGAACAATTGATTTTCAAGGTAATAATGTTTTAGTATCTCAAGGTTATAAAGGTTTAGAAGTTTATAATTTAACTGGAACTTTGCTACAGTCATTAGCTGTTCCGGCAGTTGTTGGTGATGTTGATCAAAATGATGTAGTTACTAATGCTGTTTCTGTAAATGGTGATTATGTGTATGTAGCAAACGGTGCGGCCGGAATTACCGTGTACAAAACAACAAATGGTAATTTAAGTTTGTTGGGAACAATTGATCTTTCAGGATCTTCCAATTATGTAAAAAGTGTGGGAGATTATATATATGTAGCTAGTGGAAATGGCGGATTAAAAATTATCAAAAAAGTTACCGTTTCTGCTATTGATTGCAGCAGTTTTGCAACTTATAATGGTGGAGAATGGTTAAATGTTAATTCTAATCAAGATTTAAAATACCAAGGTAGTGCTTCTTTAAAAGGTGTAAATGTTAATGACAGACTTACTTTTTGTGGTTCGTTAGCAGTGTCAGAAGGAATCAATGTTAATAGCAACGGAGTATTTACAATGAAAGGTTCGATGGCTCAGGGTAATTATAACAATCCTTATTTGTCACTTAATATAAACGGTACAATGAAGATTGAAGGTAGCGTAGTGATATACGGTAATCTTATTATGAATAGTGGTGCTAAATTAGAATTCCTGGGTTCTGATTCTGAAATTACAATTTATGGTAGCGTAATTAAAAACAGCGGAGTAACTATTACAGGAACGTATAAAGATACTTTCAATAAATTGAAATAAGTAAAATAAAAATTCATAAAAAAAATGCTGCTTCAAAATGTGAAGCAGCATTTTTTTTATGAATTAATAATCAAGAATAGATTTATTTTTTTACAGCACTACTGTCTTTGTGTTTCATATCTTTTTTCATTCGATGAACACCATGATTTCTCATGCTTTTATGTTTTCTCATGCCTTGACGGTGGTGTTTTTTCATTTCCTCCCATTTTTTAAATTGGTCAGCAGAAAGAACTTTTTTCATTTTTGACTTCATAGCAATTTGTTCGTCCAGCATTTTGCTTTTCATTTCAAAGATTTGGTCAGAAGTAGGTTTTTCTGTTTTTTCTTTCCTGTTTTTCATAAAAGCTTCTCTTTTTGCACTTTCTTCTGCAATAATTTTACCCATGTCTTTTTGTTGGGAAGCATTTAAATCCAGTTCCAAAGTCATTTTTTTCAGCATCAGTTCATTGCGTTGTTCAGCTGTGAATTTTTCCATCTGCTTTCCATCATGTCTTTTTAATTTATCCTTTTTTTCCTGTGCATAAGTGGATACGCTTATGATTGCAATTAAAGCAATAGTGGCTAATTTTTTCATAGTGTTATTTTTTTGTTTTAAATAAGACAGAGGAATCAAAATAAAGTTTAATTGTTAAGAATAAATTGTGATTTTTGTTTATCAAAGCCATTGATTAAAAGTCTTTTTTAGTTAATGTTTTTTTGCTTTTCTATAATTTTAATATTTATTTCTTACATTAGAAAATACTGTAAACAAAAAATAATTCTTTAAAAATAGCATATGAAAAATACCAATTTATCGTTAAATTCAAAAGTTGCTTTTTTCTCCACACAAGCTTACGACAAAGTATTTTTCGAAAAATACAATACCGACTTTGGTTTTGAATTTGATTTTTTCGAAACACAATTAAACGAGCAAACAGTAAAATTAATTAGTAATACTGATGTGGTTTGCGTTTTTGTAAACGATGTTGTTAATGCATCGGTAATTAAAGAATTAGCAGAAAGAAAGGTGAAAATAATCGCTTTGCGATGTGCTGGTTTTAATAATGTTGATTTAGAAGCAGCAAAGAAAATAGGCATTCGAGTGTGTCGCGTTCCAGCCTATTCTCCCGAAGCGGTAGCCGAACATGCTATGGCAATGATTTTGACTTTAAACAGAAAAACGCATAAGGCATACAATCGGGTTCGGGAACAAAATTTTTCCTTAAACGGATTACTGGGTTTTGATTTGCATGGAAAAACCGTTGGAATCATTGGAACCGGAAATATAGGAAAGGCATTCGCAAAAATTGTAACAGGTTTTGGTTGCAAAGTGCTGGCTTTTGACATAGTCACTAATGTAGAAATGGAAGAAGACGGCGTTACTTTTGTCTCATTAGAAAACATTTTTAAAGAATCCGATATTATCTCGTTGCATTGTCCTTTGAACGAAAAAACAAAGTATATTATTGATGAAAAGTCACTTTCATTGATGAAAAATAATGTGATGATTATCAATACCAGTCGGGGTGCTTTAATTCAGACTTCAGATGTAATTCAAGCATTGAAACAAGGAAAAGTAGGCTATTTAGGAATTGATGTTTATGAACAGGAAGAAAAGTTATTTTTCAAAGATCATTCTGAAGACATTATTCAGGACGATGCCATTCAGCGGTTAATGAGTTTTCCAAATGTTTTGGTAACGGCACATCAGGCTTTTTTTACTGATGAAGCCTTAACGCAAATTGCTTTAGTGACTTTCAATAACATTGAATCATTGCTTGCACAAAATGATATTGATAATAAAGCGGCTTTATTGGTGTAAAACAAAAAAAGAACTCGATTGAGTTCCTTTTTTATTGAAATATGTATGTTAGATTCAATTAAAGTGTATATTTGAAAAATATTTACAAATAAAGCCATTAGTTATGTTGTTGAACTTTAGAGTGTCGAATTTTCGTTCCATAAATGAAATGGTTGAATTGTCTATGATATCTAGCGATTTAAAAAATCCATTGAACGTAATTAAGAAGACAAATCCAGAGGCTACCAAAAATAAAGATTATTACGGATTGACTTCTGCGGCTATTTATGGTGCTAATGCAAGTGGGAAAAGTAATATTATCAGGGCTTTTCATGGATTTCAAGAATATGTAAGGAATTCCACAGATAATAAACCTAATGACCCAATAAAATTATACAATCCATTTAGGTTGTGTGAAAAAAATATGTTGAAAGCATCTTCTTTTTCAATTGACATCTTGATTGAAAATGTTCTACATACTTATTCTATTGAAGTTTTTCAAAAAGAAGTTATGAGTGAATCCCTTTTTTTCTACCCCAAAGGATTAAAAGTTAAAGTTTTTGAAAGAAATAAACAAGAGTTCAATAAAGGTAATGGATATGAAGGTATTTTTGAAACAATAAAACAAAGAACAACTGAAAATCAATTGTTTTTGAGTAAAGCAGCTTTAGAAAATGTTGAAATTGCTAAAAATGTTTATGAGGCGATTTCTATTATACTAGTATTCACTACTGATCTTTTTCATTCTGAAAGATTTAATCAAGCTGCCAATAAACATCTTTTTAGTGGTTTTGAAGAAGGAAATTTGATTTTGAATTTATCAAAATCTTTAATACAAAAACTTGATACACATGTTGTTGATTTTGAAGAAAAAGATGGAGTAATAAAAACTATTCATTTAAATGATCAATACGAAAGGGTAGAATTCGATTTTTCTGATGAGTCTTCAGGAACACAGAGAACGATTTCTTTCTCTCCTCTAATTTTTATGGTTTTAAAACATGGGGGAACTATTGTAGTCGATGAATTTGAAAGAAGTTTACATCCTGAAATAGCTCAGTATATTTTGAGTTTATTTAATGATCCTCAGGTAAATAAAAAAGGGGCGCAGTTTGTTTTTGCTACACACGATACTACTTTATTAAGTCCTGAAAATAAACTAAGAAGAGACCAAATTA
Source organism: Flavobacterium sp. ARAG 55.4 (assembly GCF_051846875.1). Lineage (NCBI taxonomy): Bacteria > Pseudomonadati > Bacteroidota > Flavobacteriia > Flavobacteriales > Flavobacteriaceae > Flavobacterium > Flavobacterium sp. ARAG 55.4. The sequence continues at coordinate 485,890 of NZ_JBPYCT010000001.1, forward strand.
ATTTGGTTGAGAAAAATGAAAAAGGTGAAACAGAAATGTTTGCAGTTTCGGATATAAAGGGAATCAGAGAAGGAAATTATGAAAAATGGTATTTAGAAGGTAGATTAGGAGCTGTACCAAATATTGCCAGAGAAACTTTTAGACATGAACTAATTGACTACATAAATTCATAATCATGGCTAAAAGACCTAAGAATAATTTTAAGTTACGAGAACTTAAATCGAAAGTCTTGATTCTTTGTGAAGGATTGACTGAGAAGAATTATTTTAATGCACTAAAAGAAGATTTAGGCTTGCCTAAAACAATTAGCGTAAATGTTTTTCAAAGTCATAAAGTAGATTGTAAAGGTGTTGTAGAAGAAGCAATAAAAAAGGCGAAACGTGAAGGTGTTGAAACGATTTATGTTGTTTTTGATCATGACAATCAGGCAAAAAGAGATGAAGCGTTTAAATTAGCAGCCAATAAAAATATAGAAGTTATTTTTTCTAGTATTTGTTTTGAGATTTGGTATTTATTTCATTTTAAAAATTCAACCAAAGCTTTTGCTTCAGAAGCTGAATTAGAAAAGGAATTAAAGAAATGTATAGGGATGGAAAGTTATGAAAAAAATAACTTTAAACATTATTCAATTCTAAAAGACAAAATGGCTACTGCGAAATCAAATGCAGAAAAGACCAGATTGGCTGTTATTAAAAATAATGAAGAGATAGGAATTTTTAATTTAAATCCTTTTACCAATGTTGATGAATTGGTTATCTATTTAGAAAGCCAAAAACAATAAATAAAAAAAGAGCTTCAATTTGAAGCTCTTTTTTTTGCGCGCGTGAGAAGGGATTCGAACCCTTAAACTTTGAGTCACTCATTCGACATTTTGTAATAAAAATTGTGCTCACGCGATCAAAGTTTTAGACACGCCGTTTTTTATTTTTTCCATAAGCTTTAAGTTATTAAAGTAACATGTTATACAGTCATACAAAATGCATAAACTCAATTTTACGTACAAACTAATGTCATAACCTGTTATCAATGTTATTATCCAACAGATTAAATGAATATCTTTAATATATTAACCTACGAATTCCACCATTTTACTTTCTCCATCCACAGCTACTTTAGTCAAACCGTGTTTCGATAAGTTTTTCATAGACGCATCCCATTTTTTACCGCTTAAATTAGCAGCAATTTTAAGTTGAGTTAAATCCATTTTATCTTCATTTTTTTTCAATAAATCTAAAATAAATTTTTCCTCTTCAGTCAATTCTACAGTGATTTTTTTCTCAGGACGCATTTGCGGGAACAATAATACTTCCTGAATAGAAGCATTATTAGTCAGGAACATCATCAAACGATCCATTCCAATTCCTAAACCAGATGTTGGAGGCATTCCGTATTCTAAAGCTCTTAAGAAATCTTCATCAATGATTCCGTTAGCTTCGTCATCACCTTTTGCAGCCAGACGCATTTGGTCTTCAAAACGCTCTCTTTGATCAATTGGGTCATTTAATTCAGAATAAGCATTGGCAACTTCTTTTCCACAAACCATTAATTCAAAACGTTCTGTCAGTTCCGGATTGTCGCGGTGCTCTTTACACAATGGAGACATTTCTTTTGGATAATCGGTAATGAATGTTGGCTGGATATAATTTCCTTCGCATTTCGCTCCAAAAATTTCATCAATCAGTTTTCCTTTACCCATCGTTTCATCCACTTCAATTCCCATGCCTTTAGCGGCTTCGTATAATTCGGCTTCGCTTTTTCCTGAAATGTCAAAACCGGTAAAATGTTTAATGGAATCCGTCATCGTCACACGGGCAAAAGGCGCTTTGAAACTAATTTGGTTTTCACCAAAAGTCACATCGCTCGTTCCATTTACACTAATCGCACAATGCTCCAATAAACGCTCCGTGAAATCCATCATCCAGTTGTAGTCTTTGTAGGCTACATATATTTCCATGGCAGTAAATTCCGGGTTGTGTGTTCTGTCCATTCCTTCATTACGGAAGTTTTTCGAAAACTCATAAACACCGTCAAATCCACCAACGATTAATCTTTTTAAATACAACTCATTCGCAATACGCATGTACAACGGAATATCCAATGAGTTGTGGTGTGTAATAAACGGACGCGCCGCAGCTCCACCGGGAATGGATTGTAAAACCGGAGTTTCCACTTCTAGGTAACCTGCATCATTAAAGAAACCACGCATTGCGTTGAACAATTTGGTTCTTTTAATAAACGTTTCTTTTACGTTTTGATTTACGGTTAAATCTACATAACGCATTCTATAACGCAATTCAGCATCATTAAAAGCATCGTGTACTTTACCGTCTTCATCTACTTTTGGTAATGGTAAAGGACGTAAGGTTTTGCTCAAAAAAGTAAATCCACTCACACGAATACATTTCGCACCCACCTGTGTCGTAAACAATTCGCCTTCAATTCCAATAAAATCACCTAAATCGGTCAGTTTTTTGAAAACCTGATTGTACAAGGTTTTATCGTCGCCTTCACACAAAATATCACGGTTCACGTACAATTGAATACGTCCTTCACTATCTTGTAATTCGGCAAAACAAGCTTTTCCCTGATCTCTCACGCTCATCAAACGCCCGGCAACAATCACTTTCTTACCTTCTTTAAATGATTCCTTTATCTGTTTAGAAGTATGATTTACAGGAAAAAGATTAGCAGGATAAGGATTGATTCCCAAATTGCGTAAAGATTGAAGTTTTTCTCTTCGGATGATTTCTTGTTCTGATAATGCCATTATAGTCTGATTTTTAAGACCGCAAAGATAACAAATAGAATGCAGATTTCAGAATGCAGATTTTTAGAATTTTTAGGAGCTGAAAATCTCCTTTTTCAATGACGATTCCTCCCGCTATCCGTTACAATCTATTGTACCAAACACTGATACAGTAGGATTTCCACTACTATCGGGGCTAAATAATTTCTTTTCTTTTTTTTTAGAACGTTTTTTCTGCAAGGTTTTTGAAACTTTTAAGGAATCAGAAGAATATAATCTTCTGCTAAAATCTGCTAAATCTGCGTGCCAGATTTTAATTTTACGGACATAAAAGAAAGAAAAAACTGTGGTAATAGTTTTGTAAAAGCTTTAAAGTTATGTAAACTTGTGTATATTTATTTGTTACCTAGCTGACATTACCTCGAACCATATGGAAAACCTTAATTATAACAAAAATATTGCCTCATATGTTAAAAATTTAAATTTAGCAATTAAGATTTCTCAACTAGGTTCTTCAAGGTTATCTGACGGAAATAAAATGACTTGGACATGTGTTTTACATGTAAGATTGTGCGTAATGGGTTCAAGTCTTAGGAAAATTGCTCCAAAATTTTATAATCCAAAAAAGTTATTGATTGAATGGGATTATTCATCAATGTTTACTTTAACTAGAAATATTATGGAATGTTATCAAACATTATTTTATTTATGTAGCCAAGAAGTTTCAGAGGATGAAAAAAATGCAAGAAAAAGACTTTTTGACTTACATGATTTTTATTCAAGAAAAAAGATGTTTTCATTCACAGATGATAAAATTGAAAATATTGAAATAGAACAAAACCTAAAAAGTGAATTAGCTAACACTGAATATTTTAAGAAGCTTGATGAAAAACGACAAAAGTATTTTTTAAAAGGGGATAATGCCTTTTTTATCAGTCGAGAAAATATTGAAGAACAAATGGGAGAAGATAAAAATGAATTCAAATTATTATATAAATTATTTTCAAGTAACACTCACTCTTTTCCGATGGGATTTTATCGAATGCTAGAAGGTGAAAGAGGTAATGGTGTGGCTACAGATGTTGAAGTTAATTATAGTGCTCTAGCATTAGAAGTTTCTGAATATTATATTAAAAAGTCTTCAAACGATATGATTGCACTATTTCCTGATATTAAAACTAAACTAAATTTAAAAGAAAAGAAAATATTAGAATAGTTTCTCAGCTAAAATGAACTGTGTAAAAAAATACTAATACGAGCTTATCTCGTGCCAATAACTTAAGCCGATAAATCGGCATAAGTTATTTGCTTGTAGAAACAATGGTTATTCCAAAATTCAAAACATACTTCTATATTTGGCAAAAAAACAAATCACATGAAATTATACCAATTACTTAGCATTTCGTTATTATTAGTAGGGCTAACAAGCTGCAACTTCACCGAAAACATCGATGTACAACCTGATGGTTCCGGAAAATTTTCTTTAGAAATGGATGGTGCCGGATTGATGGCGATGGCGGGAGATAAGCTAGGAGAACAGTTTGGAGCAAAAAATAATGCTAAAGCAATAGATTCCACTTTTTCATTCAAAGAAATTTTTGAAGCGAAAAAAGACAGTATCGCTAAGTTGTCAGCCGAACAACAAGCGGCTCTGAAAAAGTTGGAAAATTTTGTGATGAATATCAAAATGAATCCTGAAGCCCAACAATTATTGTTCTCGATGAATACGCCATTTAAAAGTGTCAACGAATTAGGTGGCTTGATGGAAAGTATGTCGGCTATGAAAGATTTAAAGGGGAAATCAGATAAGAATAGTAATCCTGCTGCGATCATGAGCGGTATGAATAATGCCCAATTGTCTTTTAATTATGACGGGAAAAATTTTAGCCGTAAAGCTGTCGTTGATAAAAATGCCATCAATAAAATAGCAGCTGATTCAACCGGAATGACTAAAATGATTTTTGCTTCTTCCAAATACACTTTGAAATACCATTTCCCAAAAGCAGTAAAATCAGTTTCTAATCCGGATGCGCTATTTAGTGCTGATCGAAAAACCATCACGGTAGAATATCCTTTTACTGATTATTCTGAAAACCCGGAGAAACTGAACTTGAATGTGGTTTTTGAATAGATTTAAAAAAAATCACCGAAAATTCGCAAATTTTAATTTGAAATAATATTGAGTTCAAAGATTTAAAAAAATAAAATTTGCGAATTTGCGGTAAATTTTACTCATGTATTTATTTTGATGCTTTGTGGCTTCGTGGCAAAACCGAATAATTAATCGTATTTTTGCATTTCACAAATGAACGGACGAGAAAAGATTATCTCTCTCCTCACAATGACAGATGAACAAAAAAATCCAACTTCAAGATTTAGGGAACCGTGATTATAAATCAACCTGGGAATACCAGGAAGAATTATTCAAAGGAATTGTCGATTTAAAAATCCAAAACCGTAGGGAAGAAACCAATCTGCCTACGCCTAATTATTTTCTTTTTGTGGAGCATCCACATGTTTATACCTTAGGGAAAAGCGGAGATTTGGAAAATCTGCTGTTGTCCGAAAAACAATTGGAAGCCAAAGGCGCTGTTTTCTACAAAATCAATCGTGGCGGTGATATTACCTATCACGGACCGGGACAGATTGTAGGTTATCCTATTTTGGACCTGGAAAATTTCTTTACTGACATTCATAAATACCTGCGTTTTTTGGAGGAGGCTATAATTTTAACTTTGGCTGAATACGGAGTGGAATCGGGGAGAAGTGATGGCGAAACAGGAGTCTGGCTGGGTGTTGGAACACCATTTGCCAGAAAAATTTGTGCCATGGGTGTTCGTGCTTCCCGTTGGGTGACCATGCACGGATTTGCGTTAAATGTGAATGCCGATTTGGGATATTTTGACAATATTATTCCTTGCGGAATTCGTGGAAAAGCAGTGACCTCACTTAATGTAGAATTAGGTGTTGAAAAAGTAGATGAGGAAGAAGTTAAAGACAAAATTCTGAAACATTTTACTGTTTTATTTGAAAATCAATTTGTTCAGAAATAAAATTATTTTCTGCTATTATGAATGATTCAGTTATCAAAAACTCCTTGTTACCAAATAATTTTTCTGAGGAAAGATTTGCTGAATTATGCAAAATAGGGCAATTAAAGAATATTTCTAAAAATACTAATTTCATTTCGCAGGGAGAAGTGCCTAATAAGTTGGCATACGTTTTAAAAGGGCTTTTCCGGTATGTTTACATCCACGAAAACGGAAATGAATTTACTAAAAACATCATTTCAGAAAAGCAGTTTATAAGTTCTTATTCTGCAATGATTCAAAAAACGAATTCTTATTTTTATATTGAAGCATTGGAGGATTCGCAAATTTTAGAATTTAGTTATACCGATTGGATGCAATTGAGATTGGGCGACAGTTATTGGGATGTTTTTTTATTTAAAATACTGGAAAAAGCATTTTGTGCTAAGGAGAAGAGAGAAAGGGAACTGTTAATGCTGGATGCAAAAACCAGATACCTGAATTTTTTAGATGATTTCCCAGATTTAAATCATAGAATTCCGCAACATATCATAGCTTCTTATTTAGGAATTCAGCCCGAATCACTCAGCCGGATTCTGAAAAAGCATAAGACTTAACATAGGTCAATGTAGAAAATAAAAAACGATATTATTTTTATTCCATAATTTAAATTTGAATAATATGGAAATTTTTAATAGTACCGTTATAATTACAGGAGGAAGTTCGGGTATAGGTTTTGAAATATGTAAACGGCTTTTGCAAAAAGGAAATACTGTGATTACTTGTTCCGGATCGGCTGAAAAACTTGGTGAAGCAAAAAAACAACTTCCGGGTTTAATTACCTATCAATGTGATTTATCACAATTTGCAGAATGCGAAAAATTAGTAAAATGGACTGTATTAAATTTTCCGTCAGTAAATGTATTAATCAATAATGCTGCTACAGCTACAAGAAGTGATTTTATAAGTGATGCGACTATTATTGAAAAACTGGAAAAAGAAATTGCAGTAAATTTTAAAGCGCCTGTTTATCTCATAAAATCACTCTATCCTTTAATGGCTAAAAATAATCGGGCATTAATAGTGAATATTACTTCAGGTTTGGTGTATGTGCCCACTAAGAAATATACTTTTTACAATGCTACTAAATCAGCCTTGCATTCTTTTACACAGGTTTTAAGGCTACAGTTACAACAACAAAATGTAAAAATTACGGAAGTTTTATTTCCTGTAGTAGACACGCCCTGGCATAATGGAAAAGTACCTAAGGGTGCAATTTCAGCAGAGGATGCTGTTGATGAAATGCTAAGAGGAATTAAGGATGATAAAGCTGAGATTAGAATCTCTAAAGTCAAATTGCTTTATTTTTTAAATAGAATTGCTCCTGATTTTATGTTTAAGAAAATCAATTCGATGAGTTAATTTAAAATTCCAGGCTCAATTGTTCAGGCAATAACCTGAAACTCCTTCTGTGGTATTTCGTTGTGCCGTATTTTCTAATGGCTTCACGGTGTTCTTTGGTTGGGTAACCTTTGTTTTTTTTCCAGTTGTACATTGGAAATTCTTCGTGAATTTGGTTCATATACTCATCCCGATAAGTTTTTGCCAAAACAGATGCAGCGGCAATACTTAAATATTTAGCATCTCCTTTTATAATACTTTGATTCGGAATTGATTTTAATAAATCGATTTCTGCTGTTGTAAACTGTTTTCCGGTAGTGTTTTTAAGACCAAGTTTTGCATTTAAATTTCTGTTTCCATCTACAATAATGAATTGAGGTACCAGATTTAATTTTAAAATTGATTCCTGCATGCCTTTCATTGATGCATTCAGAATATTGATTTCGTCAATTTCATCAGGAAATAAATGAGTAACAGCAAAGCTCAGTGCCTGTTCTTCGATTACGGGACGTAAGTTCTCTCTCTGTTTTTCAGATAATTGTTTACTGTCATTTAATAATCTGTTTTCAAAATTCAGCGGCAGGATTATAGCAGCAGCAGTTACAGGACCAGCCAGACAACCACGACCCGCTTCATCGGTTCCTGCTTCAATAATCAGTGTAGAAAAATTAGGGGCAAGCATACAGAACTGTTTTGAACAGCAAAGATTATAAAATTTTTAATATAATTGTTCGTTATTCTAACATTTACAAAGAAAGAAGTGGCGAGGATGATGTTTTTTTATACGTTTTTATCGATTACCTTTGCTCCGTTATTATTTTGAAAAGAAACGCCCAATTATATATTTGTTCCGAATGAGAATTCTCTTTTTTTTATATTTTTTAATAGTACCTACGCTGTTGTTCTCTCAAAATGATTCAAGAGGAGAAGAACCTAAAAGATCTTTTTCGGACCGCTTAAAAGGAGCTAATGACAAGGATACAACCAAAGTAGCCACTATGGATATGTACCGTTTTATTACTTTAGAAAGGGATACTACTTATCTGGACACTTCGCTTACTATTGAGCGGGAATACAGTCATAATTATCTTCGCAGAGATCTTTTTGGTTTATTGGCTTTGCCAAATGAAGGGCAGGCTTATAATAAACTTCAATACAGTTTAACAGAAATATCTCCTTATCCTGAAATGGGTTTTAAGGCTAAACAATTTAATTTTCTGGAAGCAAACCAAATTAGATATAGCTCAGTTGCTACTCCTGTGACCGAATTGTATTTTAAATCAATTTTAGGAAAAGGACATTCGGTAGATTCGTTTTTTGCAGTAAACGTTTCTCCAAATCTTAATTTTTCTATAGCTTATAAAGGATTACGTTCTGAAGGAAAATATATAAATCAGTTAGTCAGTACCGGAAGTTTCAGGTTCACAACGAGTTATAATGATACCGGAAAACGTTATTTTCTGAATGCTCATTTTACAGGGCAGGATGCTTTACATGAAGAAAATGGAGGGATTACAACAATTGAGAACTTTGAAAGTGAAGATCCTGATTTTAAAAACAGACAGCGTTTGCAGGTGTATTTAACTGATGCAGAATCTTTTTTCAAAGCCAAACGTATTTTCGCTGATCATATTTTCAGAATCAATCCCACAGAAGGAAATAATAATCTATATGTGACACATCAGTTCAATTACGAAAATAAATTTTTTGAATACTATCAGCCTACCATACTTTCAGCTGTAGGTACACAGTCGGTAATCAGATTTGGTGATGCTATTGTAACGTCTGATCTTAAAGATCAGACTCATTATAATAAAATGTATAACAAAGCAGGTGTAGTGTATGAGAATTCCATACTGGGGAAGTTTCAGTTTTTTATAGATGATTTTCGCAGTAATTTTTATTACGGACGTATTTTAATACAGGATGACGGTGTAATTCCTGCCACTTTATCACGTCAGATAAATAGTGTAGGCGGGCAATACGAATATTGGAAAAACAAATGGCACGGAAAATTTTTGCTTTCAAGAGCCATTACAAATCAGTCTTTGTCTAATCTGGATGCTAAGTTAAATTATAATTTAAATGATGATTTTCAGTTTGTTTTTGGATACCAGAATTTAAATAAATTACCTAATGATAATTATAATTTGTTCCAAAGTAATTATGTGAATTATAACTGGTCAAACAATTTTAAGAATGAGAAAATCAATGTGATCAGTGGAGAAGCTGTTACACCTTGGTTTGATGCTTCACTGCAAATATCAGCTTTAACGGATTATCTGTATTTTGAAAATTCAGCTACTGATCCTTCACAACAGATTGTTACCCCTAATCAGTTTGGCGGGACAATTAAATACCTTTCTCTAAAACTGAGTAAGGAACTTACTTTTGGGAAATTTGCTTTGAACAATACGATATTGTATCAAAAAACAGATCAGCAGGAAGCTATTTTAAATGTGCCTGAAGTAGTAAGTCGTAATACTATTTATTTTACAAATTATTTCTTTGACAAAGCCTTGTTTCTTCAGGCTGGAATCACGTTGAATTATTTCACTAATTATTTCGCTAATGAATACAATCCGGTTATAGGTGAATTTTTTGTTCAGCAGGACAAGAAAATTGGAAATTACCCTAATCTTGACTTTTTTATTAATGCAAAAATTCAAAGAACCAGAATTTATTTAAAAGCAGAACATTTTAATGCCGGATATACCGGTAATAATTATTATGCAACACCTAATAATCCTTATAGAGATATGAGTATTCGTTTTGGTTTAATCTGGAATTTCTTTAATTAATTTCTTTTCCATGACCTTTACCGCTATCGATTTTGAAACCGCAACTGCCTTTCATCCCTGTTCAGTAGGAATCGTTACGGTTGAAAATGGTATTGTGGTTGATGAGTTTGTTACTTTAATTCAGCCTCCTGATAATTTATATTCAGCATTCACTATTCAGGTGCATGGTATTTATCCAAGCGATACTGCCCGCGCTAAAAATTTTCTGGAAGTGTTTCCTGAAATTCAAAAAAGACTTCAAAACAGGACCATAGTAGCGCATAATGAAAGTTTTGACCGGAATGTTTTGGCTAAATCTATGGCATATTACGGTTTAGATTATGCCACATTGAATATTGCTCCAAGGTGGGAATGCACAGTAAGGATATACAAGTCCAAAGGTTTAAAGCCTACTAAATTAAGTGATTGTTGCCGGGCAATGAATATTACATTAAATCATCATGAAGCCTTGTCCGATGCCAGAGCCTGTGCCCAACTGTATTTAATGCGATAGATTATTTTATTTCAAAAGTTTTTTGCGTAAGTTTTTTCATTAAATTAGATTTTTAATTTTAAATCTTTGCCATGAAAGAAGAATTTCTGCATTATTTATGGAAATATAAAAAATGGAATAGCTTTGATTTAAAAACCACCGGTGGTGATACAATTGTTATTACAAATGTTGGTCAGTATCTGGAGCAGGCAGGACCTGATTTTTTTAATGCGCAAATAACCGTCGCAAACCAAAAATGGGCCGGAAATGTAGAAATTCATCTTAAATCTTCCGATTGGTATGTGCATCATCATGAAAAAGATGCCGCTTATGATAACGTTATTCTGCATGTAGTCTGGGAACATGATACTGAAGTTTTCAGAAAAAATAATACCGAAATTCCTGTTTTAGAACTCAGGAACTACGTGGATAAAGAAATTTTAGATAATTACCAACAGCTGGTTGCCCCCAAAACATGGATTTTTTGCGAAAAGCAGTTAAAAGATTTTGATAATTTTGTTTTGAAAAACTGGCAGGAACGTTTGTTTTTTGAAAGATTGAAACGAAAATCAAAAGCGATCTATGATTTGTTACTGGAAACAAATAACGACTGGGAAGCTGTTTTGTTTTGTATGCTGGCCAAAAACTTCGGACTTAATACAAATGGTGAAGTTTTTCTGAAGATAGCCCGGTCAATTCCTTTTTCGATCATCAGGAAAGAAAGTTTTGAAGTTGAAAATCTCGAAGCACTTTTAATGGGAAAAGCCGGTTTGTTAGACTCCGATAAAGAAGATGCTTATTTCAGGGATTTAAAATTCAGATATTTTTATTTGTTGCATAAATATCAGTTGGATTCCGGTAACGAAGGAAATGTTCAGTTTTTTAAACATCGTCCGGATAATTTTCCAACTATCCGGCTTTCACAATTGGCTCATTTATACCATAAACAGCATAATTTATTTTCAAAAATTATAAACGTATATGCTGTAGAAGAAGTACATCAACTATTCCGTATATCAACTTCCTGTTATTGGGAAAATCATTATCAGTTTGACAAAGTAAGTCCGGTTAAAATAAAAAAAATGTCAAAATCATTTGTTGATTTATTACTGATTAATACCATTATTCCTTTGCAGTTTTCTTATGCTAAGAGTTTGGGGAAAGAAGTAACCGAAGACCTAATAGCGATGTTAGCTAAGGTCGCACCGGAAAAGAATGCCGTTATTGATAAGTTTACTTTTTTTGGCATAAAAGCAACTAATTGTTTTGAAACACAATCTTTGCTTCAGCTGAAGAATGAGTACTGTACTTTTGGTAAATGTCTGGATTGCGCAATAGGTACGGAATTGTTGAAGGATAGTTAGTTTGGGTATTTGAAATTATAATTAGTAAATTTACTCCATAATAAAAGAAATAAATAAAATGTCAGCAATTGTAAAACTTAAGTTTTTTTTCGAAAAATACGGATTTCAGGTTTCTTCACGTCTTGCTGATAAATTAGGAATGCGGGTTACTAACGTCCGCTTGTTTTTTATTTATATTTCGTTTGTTACGGTGGGTTTAGGATTTGGTGTTTATTTAACGCTGGCTTTTTGGATAAGGCTGAAAGATTTAATCCGTTCTAAACGAACCTCAGTGTTTGATTTATAATAAAAAAGGCATTCTGAATATTCAGAATGCCTTTTTTAATGTATCTTAACTATTGTGTTATTTTACTTTTTTTAAAGCTGTATCCATACACAAAAGCATGAATTATGGCAAATGCTAATGAGAAATAAAATAAATATACATCATTTAAAGTGGGATCACTGTGGTGTATAAAAGCAATAATAATGAGTATGATTACCATTCCTAGTCCTGATCCGGCAACCGTCTTCTGATTTTTTAAACTGAATTGTCCTTTATTTAATGCACTGTTTTTCATTCCGTAGAAAATGTACAAATCAAAACCTATCATCATCCAGACAATAAGCCTGATCCAGGTATCCAACGGTAGAAATACCATCATAAACAAACAAACGAACACACCGGCAATGGGTACGAAAGGAACAAATGGTGTTCGGAAGGCTCGGGGAGCTTCAGGCATTTTCTTACGCATAATCAACACGCCAAGGCAAACCAGTATAAAGGCAAATAAAGTACCAATACTTGTCATTTCGCCTACAACTCTTGCAGGTATGAAAGCAGCAAAAATGCCTACAATAACCATAAATAATAAGTTGTTTTTAGCCGGAGTTCTAAATTTATCATGAACATCTGAAAATATTTTTGGAATCAGACCATCTTTACTCATAGAGAAAAACACACGGCTTTGTCCCATTAAAAGAACAAGAATTACTGACGAATAACCTGCTAAAATAGCTAATAAAATAGCATTGTTCAGCCAAGGGTAAGCAGGAGTTATCATTCCATTTGCACCAACAGGTCCCATTGCTTCTACAGCAATTGCAACGGGTGCAATACCGTCTTTTCCAGCAAATGCCTGATAGTTTACTACACCGGTCATAACATGAGCAAATAATATGTAAAGGATGGTACAGATAGCTAATGATAATAAAATACCTATAGGCATATCTCTTTTTGGATTTTTGGCTTCTTGCGCAGCTGTTGAAACAGCATCAAAACCTATATAAGCAAAGAATACTATTGCGGCAGCCCTGATAATTCCTGAGAAACCAAATTCACCAAATTTTCCAGTATTTTCAGGAATGTAAGGAGTGTAATTTTCGGGTTTGATGTATTGCCATCCCACAGCAATAAAAGTCAGTACAACAGAAACTTTTAATAAAACAATAATATTATTTACAAAAGCCGATTCCCGCGTTCCGCGTATCAAAATTAATGACATGAGCATCACAATAAATACCGCCGGAAGATTGATAATGCCCCCTTCGAAAGGAGAAAGCATCAGATTATCATCAATATGGATACCAAATGTCCCGAGAAATTTACCTAAGTAGCGTGACCAGCTTATGGATACAGTTGCCGCTCCTACAGCATATTCTAATACTAAATCCCAACCAATTATCCATGCAATAAATTCTCCCATTGTTGCAAATGAATAAGTGTAGGCGCTACCGGCAACAGGAATCATTGAGGAAAATTCAGCATAACAAAGACCGGCAAAAATACAGCCAAAAGCGGCTATAAGGAAAGAAATACTTATTGCTGGGCCGGCATTTACAGAAGCTGCCAGACCTGTTATAGAAAATAATCCTGCACCAATAATAGCACCTACGCCTAGTGCAACAAGTCCTGAAGCGGTTAATGTCTTTTTTAGTCCTTTTTCAGAATCTTCGGCTTCGGCTAAAAGTTGGCTTAATGGTTTTCTTTTCCAGATAGACATGGTTTTGTTGTTTTAGGTTATAATATTTTCAAAAGTATAGTTTTTTATGAAAAAACAATAATTATGTTTTTAAATTAGATACAAATGGTTAAAATTATTTATACTTTTAGCTTCTGTCATATTGTATGAATGTAAGAATGGCTTTAAAAACGAATAATACTTATTTTCAGTTTTCAAAACAGCAACAAAAAGGAATTTTTAGTCTTTTCCTGATTATTGCTGTACTACAGCTTGTTCTTTTTTTTACTGATTTTAATCGGACTTCTGATATTGATTTGCAGCAACAAAAATGGCTCTCACTAAATTCTAAGATGGATTCCTTAAAATTTCAGCAAAAAAAACAGCTGGTTAAGGTCTATCCTTTTAATCCTAATTTTATTACTGATTATAAAGGGTATAAACTTGGGATGTCTGTAGTAGAAATCGATCGGTTGTTTGCTTTCAGAAAAAAAAATAAATATGTGAATTCTGCAGAAGAATTTCAGGCTGTAACAGGGGTTTCAGATTCTTTATTGCTGACTATGGCTCCTTATTTTAAATTTCCTGATTGGGTAAATAAAAAAAAGCTGTCGAAACCTGTGGTTTTTTTGAATACAGCTTCAGAACGTTTTCCGAAAAAAGCAAATATAGTTGTTAAGGATATTAATCAGGCTACTCAGGAAGATTTAATCCGGATTTATGGAATTGGAGAGGCGATTTCGCTCCGAATTTTAAAATTTAAAGAAAGTTTAGGAGGCTTTGTTTCTATGGAACAAATGAAGGATGTGTGGGGATTGTCACCGGAAGTGGTGGAGCAATTGAAAGCTAATTTTAAAGTTAGTGTACTTCCTGATTTGAAGAAAATAGATATTAATAACGCTTCAATAAAGGAATTAGCGCAGTTTCCTTATTTTAAATATAATTTGGCAAGGGAAATTGTTATTTACAGAAGCATGAACGGCGATATAAAAAATGCGGGTGATTTAACAAAAATTAAAGGAATGTCTAATGAAAATGCTAATATTATAGCCTTATATTTGGACTTTTAAAAAATAGCCATAATGATGCACTTTGATTACAGTGAAACACAAAGTATGATTGCTCAATCTATAAAAGATTTTGCTGAAAAAAATATAAGACCCTTTGTAATGGAATGGGATGAGAATCAGGTATTTCCGGTTCCTTTGTTTAAAAAATTAGGAGAGATGGGCTTCATGGGGGTTTTAGTTCCGGAAGCACTGGGAGGTTCCGGTTTAGGTTATCATGAGTATATTACTATCATAGAAGAAATTTCCAAAGTAGACCCTTCTGTAGGTTTGTCTGTTGCAGCACATAATTCATTGTGTACAAATCATATTTTAACTTTTGGTAATGAAGAACAAAAGAAAAAATGGCTTCCTAAATTGGCTACGGGAGAACATATTGGCGCCTGGGGGCTTACGGAGCATAATACGGGTTCAGATGCTGCCGGGATGAATACTACCGCAAAAAAAGATGGTGATTACTGGGTTGTCAACGGAGCTAAAAATTTTATCACTCATGCTATATCCGGAGATGTTGCTGTTGTAATTGTTCGTACCGGAGAAAAAGGAGATTCCAGGGGGATGACTGCTTTTGTATTTGAAAAAGGAATGGCTGGATTTTCTTCAGGGAAAAAAGAAAATAAATTAGGAATGCGTGCCAGTGAAACTGCAGAACTTATTTTTGATAATTGCCGAATTCCGGATGCTAACAGACTGGGCGAAGTAGGCGAAGGTTTTATTCAGGCAATGAAAATTCTGGATGGTGGACGGATTTCTATTGGTGCGTTGTCTCTGGGAATTGCAAAAGGAGCTTATGAAGCAGCTTTAAAATATTCAAAAGAAAGACATCAGTTCGGAAAAGCTATTGCTGAATTTCAGGGGATTTCATTTAAATTAGTTGATATGGCTACTGAAATCGAAGCTTCAGAATTGCTTTTACATAAAGCGGCTTTCCTGAAAGAGCAACATCGACCTGTGACAACTGCCGGTGCAATGGCTAAAATGTATGCTTCGGAAGTATGTGTAAAAGTAGCAAATGAAGCTGTACAGATTCATGGTGGTTACGGTTATACTAAGGATTATCCGGTGGAGAAATTTTATCGTGATTCGAAACTATGTACTATAGGGGAAGGGACTACCGAAATTCAGAAGGTGGTTATTTCTAGGAATTTGTTGAAAGGATAAGTTTTTGATATAGAATATAGAATATAGAATATAGAATATAGAATATAGAATATAGAATATAGAATATAGAATATAGAATATAGAATTGTGCTAAAAGGCTATATTATCTTTTTCTATTTTCTCTTTTAAAAGGTGTTCTGGTTTCTAAAAAAAATATTTAGAATTCATGGCTTATAATTCATAATTAATTTTTACTTTTGCAGCCTTAACGAGAGGAGGTGTCAAAATTATGTTAATTATACCAATTAAAGACGGAGAAAATATCGATAGAGCACTAAAGCGCTATAAAAGAAAATTTGATAAAACTGGAACAGTTCGTCAATTAAGAGCGCGTACAGCTTTCATTAAGCCGTCAGTTAAAAACAGAATGAAATTCCAAAAAGCGGCTTACATCCAAGGTTTGAAAGATAGCTTAGAGAGTTAGTAGTTTTCTTTTTGAAACAAATATACCGTTAGCAATCAGATTTTTTATAAATTTGATGCTAACGGTTTTTTTATGACTACAAATTTAGAAGCGTTTGCAGATTATCTTCAGAAAGAGAAGAAATATTCTCTTCATACGCTGTGTGCTTATGTGAAGGATGTTGCTGATTTTCAGGAATACAATGCTGTGAATTTTAATCAACAGGATATTGTTTCGGTTGAATATGTTCAAATTCGGTCCTGGATTGTGTTTTTGGTAGAGAATGGTTTGTCTGCTGTTTCTGTAAACAGAAAAATGGCTTCGTTAAAAGCTTTTTATAAATTCCTTTTAAAAATAAAACAGATAGAAGTAAATCCTTTATTGAAACACAGAGCTCTAAAAGTGTCCAGGAAAAATCAGATTCCTTTCTCTGAAAAAGAAGTGAAACTTGTTTTGGATGATTTTACTTTTGATAAAGATTTTGAAGGTGTCAGGGATAAGTTGCTGATTGAATTATTGTATTCTACAGGTGTGAGGAGGTCAGAATTGATTCATTTGAAGTTGGTTGCGGTTGATTTTTCTAATACTGTTATTAAAGTTTTGGGAAAAAGGAATAAGGAAAGAATTGTTCCGGTGTTGCCTGTTGTGCTGACTCAGATGCGCCTTTACCTTGAGTTAAGGGAAGGTTTAGAGGAGGTTAAAGATGGTGAGTATTTTTTTTTAACAAAAAAGGGGTTAAAATTGAGTGAATCTTTTGTGTATCGCTTAATAAATTCATACTTTAGTAAAGTCTCTAAAAAGGTAAAAAAGAGTCCTCATATGTTGAGGCATACTTTTGCGACTCATTTACTAAATCATGGAGCCGATTTAAATTCAGTTAAGGAGTTATTAGGACATTCTAGTTTAGCATCTACGCAGGTTTATACTCATAATAGTTTATCAGAGTTAAAAAAAGTGTATGTTGGGGCTCATCCTAGGGGGAGTGATAATTCTAAAGTTTAACCATAAAAATTTTTGATTATGAAGGTAAATGTTCATGCTGTTAACTTTGCTGTTGATGGAAAACTGGTTGATTTTGTTCAAGGGAGAATGGATAAATTAGAAAAATACTACGATAGGGTGGTTTCTTCTGATGTGTATTTGAAAGTCGAAAAGACGAGTGAAAAGGAAAATAAAATGGTAGAGGTAAAAATTAATGTGCCGGGAGATGATTTTTTGGTTAAAAAACAGTGTAAAACCTTTGAAGAAGCGGTAGAGTTGTCGGCGGAATCATTAGAGCGCTTACTGGTAAAAAGAAAAGAAAAAATAAGAACTCATATATAATTGAAATTTTTTTTAAAAAATGTTTTGATTGAGAGATAAAATCTATACATTTGCAGTCCGTTAGAAATAGCGGACTTTTTTTATTGAAAATGCCGATGTAGCTCAGCTGGCTAGAGCAGCTGATTTGTAATCAGCAGGTCGTGGGTTCGAGTCCCTCTATCGGCTC